>NZ_JAAGMD010000264.1 GCF_010548465.1 Streptomyces sp. SID14436
GGGCGCCGTGGGCGCCGTGGGCGCCGTGGGCGCCGTGGGCGCCGTGGGCGCCGTGGGCGCCGTTGGCGCCGTGGGCGCCGTTGGTGCCGTGGGCGTCGGGTACCCGCCTACCCTCGTAGGCATGACCACCCGCGCCACCCCGTTTCCCCCTGCCCGGCCTCGCCCGGGCCGCGGGGCGCCCGTCGTGGGCACGGTGACGCGGGGGACGACCAACCCGAACCGGCTGCGCCGCATGGACCGCTGGATCGCCGCCACCCACGGCGCCGAACTGCGCCGCGCCGACGAGCCGGTCGCCGTCGACCTCGGCTACGGCGCGGCCCCCTGGACCGCCGTGGAACTGCTGCACCGGTTGCGCGGCGTGGCCCCCCGCACCCGCGTGACCGGCATCGAGATCGAACCGGCCCGGGTCGCCGCCGCCCGGCCCTACGCGCGTGAGGGGCTGGACTTCCGGCACGGCGGCTTCGAGCTGCCGGTCCCCGGCACCCCCGTCCTCGTGCGCGCGGCGAACGTGCTGCGCCAGTACGACGAGGCCCAGGTCGCCGAGGTGTGGCGACGCCTGTGCGGCCGGCTCGCCCCGGCCGACCCGGCGACCGGCTCGCGCGGCGGACTGCTGGTCGAGGGCACCTGCGACGAGATCGGACGCCGTCACGTGTGGGTGGCGCTCGGCCCCGAGGGCCCGCGCACCGTCACCTTCGCGACCCGGCTCGGCTCCCTGGCGCAGCCGTCCGACCTGGCGGAACGCCTGCCGAAGGCCCTCATCCACCGCAACGTTCCCGGCGAACCGGTGCACGCCTTCCTCCGCGACTTCGACCGCGCGTGGGCCGCCGCAGCGCCCTACGCCTCCTACGGCGCCCGCCAGCGCTGGATCCGCGCGGTGCGGGACCTCACCGCGGACTGGCCGGTGACGGACGGGCCGGTGCGGTGGCGGCAGGGCGAAGTGACGGTGCGGTGGGAGGCCCTGGCACCGCGCACGTGAGCGCACCGCCGGGACGGCCGGGACAGCGGGCGGATGAGTCGGTCACTGGGTCGCGCGGGGCTCATGCCGGGCGGCCTCGCAGCCAGTTTCATTCGGAACCTTTTTCGGTTCAACTTTGCGAGCGGCCATCGAAAACCGCTGTTACCGATCCTACGGAAGCAGACCCTGAGGGGAATTTGAGCTTCACAACCGCCAAGATCAGCCATTTCAATCCGCCGATTCATCCGGTTTGACCGTGCAGAAAAGCCCCACGACGGACAGTTGGCCACAGTTGTCCGGATTGCCCCACGGGACATTTCCGGTCACCCGCTGAAATGGCCTTTTGGCCCCCCATCAGCCCTGGTTACTGTCCATCTCGCCTCCAGGAGTTGTGGAGGCGCGGGCACTCCCGACGCACACGGTTTCCAGGCCATGAGGTGCGTCGGGCGCGGTGCCCGCACCGACCAGCGGAAGGACATGCTAGTGAAGTTCGGAGTCGCCCGCACCAGTGCGGTCACTGCGTGCGCGGTACTCGTTCTCAGCGTCGGCACACAGCACGCCGTCGCCTTGACGGCGAGTGAGGACCTGCCGGCCGACGAGGTGCTGATCGGCGTCGAGGTCGAGGGAAAGGACCTCGAGGAGGACCTGCCCATCCCGGGCGAACCCGAGGACCTGGTCGTGCCCGAGCCTGACCTGCCCGAGAAGGAACCGAACAACTCGACCCTGGGGCTTCAGTGCAAGCCCGGCTGGTTCTTCAAGATCACCCAGAACAAGAAGAACACCATGTCCGTCAAGTACCAGACCTTCGTCGAGAACACGTCGAACAAGCCCATTGACTTCAAGTTCACTTCCAAGAAGTCCGGGACGACCGAAGTCGGAGGGTCGGTCTCCATCAGCAGCGAGGTGAAGGTCGCGGTTCTCGGCTCGATCAAGGCGGAAATCAATGCCAACGCCAAGAAGAGCTGGACCTCGGAAATCGGCGTCGAGACCTCCGGCAAGGTTCCTGCGAAGACCATCAGGTACGGCGACTACGGAATCTTGAAGGAGAACGTCTACGGATACAAGTACCACCGCGGCAGCGCCTGCCAGAAGTCCAACAAGAAGTACATGACCGTCTGGGCCCCCTATCGCGAAGGCTGGCGTGTCAGCTAGCCCACCGCGCCCGGCCCTGACAGGAGGGCCGGGCGCCCCGCCCTCATCACTGGAGACCTCGTGCGCCGCTACACACTCATCGTCGCCGCCGTGGCGGCATCGTTCCTCATCGGCGGCTGCTCCGGTGAGCCCGGGGCGAAGGATCCGGATCCCGCCGGTCCGACGGCTTCGCCGGACCGGCCCTCAATGACACCCGGGACACCGCCCCCCGGCCTGGACCTGCCTGGGAACGCTCGGGTCCTGGTGCCCGAGACCACCGGTGACACCGACCGGGACCTGCCCGCGTTCACGCCGGAGGAAGGCGTCTACACCATTTACGCGCGGTGTGCGGGCAGGGGCAAGGTGTCGATCGTGAGACGGGACAGCAGCAAACCGCACCCAGTCGCGTGCAACGATGTCCTCACCGTGGGCCTCGTCTACGTGGAGAAGAAGACGCAGCACATCCGGATCAAGGTGGCCGGTGGGACTGCCGCTTGGAAGGTCGCAGTGGTCTCCGGGAACCACCAGTCCTGAAGCCCGGCGCGCCGGTGCTCTCCCGGGAGGGACCGGTGCGCTGCCGGGACGGCTGGCCCAAGGGCATGCGACTGATCGTCCGAAAAGCCATCCTGGCGCCCAGTTGAAGGTCACGGACGCGGACGGCATGCGGATCACGTGCTTCGCGACCAACACCCCTGACCGGCCGATCGCCGAGCTCGAGCTCCGTCACCGGCTGCGGGCCCGCGCGGAGGACCGGATCCGGGCCGCCCGGGCCACCGGCCTGCGCAACCTGCCCCTCCACACAACAGCCCAGAACAAGGTCTGGCTCGAGGTCGTCCAGATCGCTCTCGACCTGCTGGCCTGGATGCCGATGCTCGCCCTCGCCGGACCTGGAAGAAGACCTATGGCCATCACCCCCTGATGGGGTTCGTCGACCACGGGCCGGGCGGAACCGGCGAACCCGTCGCCGCTCTTCTCCACCCCGAAAACGCGGGCTCGAACACCGCCGCCGACCACATCACCACCGCCCGTCTCGCCCTCGCTCAGTTGCCCAAGAAGTACCGGCGCGGACGGCAGACCCTCATCCGCTGTGATTCCGCGGGAACGCACAGCAGGGCCACTCCCCCTGTTGCTTCGCGGGCCGACATGGCAACATCCCCCGGGCGACCGCACGTTACCGACGGTTAACCAGTTGGGGGAGTGAGTCATGGGCACGGCGCCGGGGACGCGTACCGGGAGTGGGAAGCGGGGATTGGTCACCGTTGCCGTGGCCGTGGTCTGCGCGGTCACCGTGCTGGCGGCACCGGGCACCGCCTTCGCGGCCCCCGCGCCCGACCCGACGCCCGGCGCGAGCGCGAGCCCGGCCGCTCCGGTCACCAACGCCGAACTCGACGCCGTCCGCAAGAAGCTGGACAAGCTCTACCGCGCGGCAGCCGTCGCCACCGACGAGTACAACGCTGCCGAGGAGAAGACGCAGGACCAGTCGGCGCAGATCGTCGCGTTGGCCCGGAAAATCGTCAAGGGCCAGGAGAAGCTGGACGAGTTGAAGGACCGCGCCGGTGCCGCGGCCGCCGCCCAGTACCGGGGCGGCGGACTCCCGCCCGAGGCCCACCTGATGCTCAGCGACGATCCGCAGGACTTCCTCGAGGGCGCCGGCCGGGTCCGCCAGGGCCAGCACGCCACGAAGGGCCTGCTCGGCGAAATGGCCCGCACCCAGGCCGACTTGAAGCAGTACGCCAAGGACGCCGACGCCCAGTGGCGCAAGCTGGAGGCCGGCCGGAAGGCCAAGGCCGCCGCCCAGCAGAAGATCGAGAAGAAGATCGCGGCGGCCGAGAAGCTGGAATCGGAGCTGGAGAAGGAGGCGAAGGAGCGCCTGGCCGGGCTGGAGCAGCAGGCCGCGCAGCAGGCGCAGGCCGCCTGGCTGAGCTCCGGCATCCTCGACGACATCACGGGCGAGGCCACGGCCCAGGGCAGGAAGGCCGTCGCGTACGCCACCGCGCAGATCGGCAAGCCGTACCAGTGGGGCGCCGAGGGCCCGGCGTCCTTCGACTGCTCCGGGCTGACCTCCCAGGCATGGGCCTCGGCCGGGCGGGGCATACCGCGCACCTCGCAGGCGCAGTGGAAGCAGCTCACGCGCGTGGCCGTGCAGGACATGCGGCCCGGCGACCTCATCATCTACTTCGGCGACGCCAGCCACGTCGGCATGTACGTCGGCGACGGCACGATGGTGCACGCCCCCCGGCCGGGACGCTCGGTGACCCTCGCGGGCGCGGGTTCGATGCCGATCCTCGGCGTCGTACGCCCTGACCCCGGCGCGAAGGCGGCGACGGGGACGACGCCACCGTCGGCTCCGGAGAAGAAGACGGAGAAGAAGGCCGGGGCGACGTCGGACAAGAAGGCCGAGAAGAAGACCGCGAACGGAACCGCGAACGGCAGAGCGGACGAGAACCCGGAGAAGCAGAAGAACGCGGAGAAGAGCGCCGACAAGAAGGCCGAGAGGAAGACCCAGAGGGATTCGTCGGCCGGGGCACGGACCTCCGGAAGCGGAAGCGGCGAAAAGGACTCGGACACCGGCACGGACACCGGAGCGAACGCGAGCTGAGGGTGGCCTGCGACACCCGCCACCAGCGGCACTCACGCCCTCCCCACAAGGGGACGCAAGCCCACAACCCGGGCGGCCTACCGCCCCGCCTCCGCCCTCCCCAACACCCCGGTGACGCGGGCCACGTGACGCAGCGCACGCGGATCCCGCCGACCCGCGCCCGTCAACGTGACGTTCGTCATCCCCGCAGCATGCGCGGGCTGTCCAACTGCGGGCGAAAACGCGGCATATGACACTGGCTCTTGGCCGAACCGCGTGCTCCACACCATTCCGCTGCGCCGCCGCCACCCGCTATCGTCCCCGTTCGAAGGGGCTGCCCCTGCTCGCACGAAGCAGCGCGCCGGGGGTAGGGCCGAGAAGCCCGGCCCCGCACCATGCCCTCGGGGGGAGGGAAGGAACCCGGAACGATGCCCGCACCCGTACCGCGGCAGAGAGCGATCCCGGCCGCGGAAAGTGGTCAGGCGCCCGCCGCACCAGTGAACGGCGGTCCCGTCCAGGACTCTTCGGAGTACCGGACAGCGGGCCCGCGCACGGCGGACCAGGCCGCGACCACCACGGACCAGGCCACGTCCACGCCGGGCCGGGCCGAGGCGACCGCGCACCAGAACCTCACCCTGCTGCTGATCGAGGACGATCCGGCGGGCTCGCCGATCGTGCCGGACCTGCTCGACCAGGCCGGCAAGCCGATCCGCGTGCGCACCGCCCGCAACCTCACCGAGGCCGAGCGGCTGCTGACCGACGACGTGCACTGCATCCTGCTCGACCTGGCGCTGCCCGCGCCGGGCCGGGTGGGCGGCGGTGACGACGAGCTGGCCGTGCTCAAGTACGTCCTGGAGCTCGCGCCCCGGCACGCCGTGCTCGCGCTGACCGCGTCCGGCGACGCCGAGCGCGGCGCGGAGGCGGTGCGCGTGGGCGCCCAGGACTACCTCTTCCGCGACGAGCTGGACGGCAGGCTGCTGAGCAGGGCGATCCGCTACGCGGTGGAGCGCAAGCGCTCCGACTCCGCGGAGCGGCGGCTCGCCGAGGGCAGGCTGCGCGCGCAGGAGAACGCCCGTCTGGAGCGCGGCCTGCTGCCCACTCCGCTGCTGGACGGCTCACAGCTGCGCTTCGCCGCCCGCTACCGCCCGGGCCGCTCGCGCGCCCTGCTCGGCGGTGACTTCTACGACGTCGTCCGCACCCCCGACGGCACCGTGCACGCCATGATCGGCGACGTCTGCGGCCACGGCCCGGACGAGGCCGCGCTCGGCGTGGAGCTGCGCATCGCCTGGCGGGCGCTCACGCTGGCCGGGCTGTGCGGGGACGAGCTGCTGGGCACGCTGCAGCAGGTGCTGGAACACGAGCGCGCGGACGACGAGATCTTCGCGACGCTCTGCACGGTCGACATCGCACCGGACGGCCGCCGCGCGGGCCTGTGCCTGGCCGGGCACCCGTCACCGCTGCTGCTCCGCCCGGGCCTGCCCGTACGGCTGCTGCCCTACGACAACAACGGCCCCGCACTCGGCCTGCTGCCCGGCGCGCGCTGGCCGCGGACGCAGGTGGAGCTGGGTGCCGAGTGGGGGCTGATGCTCTACACGGACGGGCTGATCGAGGGCCGGATCGGCGAGGGCGGGGAACGGCTCGGTCAGGACGGCATGGTCGAGATGGTCCGCCGCCAGCTCTCCGAGGGCCTGCGCGGCGAGGAACTGCTGCGGGCCGCCGTCAACGAGGTGCGGGACCTCAACGGCGGCGAGCTGACGGACGACGTGGCCGTGCTGCTCCTGGACCGCACGGGCTGAGCCCGCACCGCCCCGGGCCGGAACCGGCTCGGGCCGGGGCAGCTGCCCCCCTCCCGGCGTCCGCGCGGCCGGTGCGGCGCCTGCTACCGGCCGCCGTTGTACGGGCCGTAGGGGCCGTCGCTGCTCGATCCCCCGTACTTGCGGCCACCGCCGGAGATACCGCGCAGGGCGGGCCGCACGTCGACCATGTACACGATCGTCGCGATGAGCCCGATGATCGGCAGGAACGACAGGATGTTGAAGATCAGGTTCACCACGAAGGCGAGCCCGAGCACGATCAGCCAGAACGGCTTGGTCTTCTTGTCCGCCGCGCGATAGGCGTCCTCACGGCGCACGGCGGCGTCGATCAGCGCGAAACCGCTGAACACGATCAGGGCCATGCTCAGCAGCCACATGAACCCCGCGAAGCCCTGCATCAGCACTACGTCCACCACCCGACTCGGCTCGTCCTTACGCGGTCACCGTACCCGCAACCGCCGGCCGGCTATCCGAAGAACGGGCCGGACACCGCAAAGGTGCCCGGCCCGCCCGGCCGCCGCCGACGGCCACGGTCCGACGTGTGGCTCACTTGGCGGGCGGAGTGGTCCGCTTCGCGGTGCTCTTGCGGGCCGGGGCCTTCTTCGCGGTGGCCTTCTTCTCCGCGGCGGCCGCGGCGGAGGCGGGCGTGGCGACCGGCGTAGCGGCCGGGGCCGGCTTCTCGTCCTTGACCTCGACCGGCTTGGGCTCGGCCTTGGTCTCGGCCTTCGGCTCGACGGCGACCGCGATGTCCTCGATGGTCTCGGCGGTGTCGCCGCGCCACGTCTTCACGGCCTGCTCGCCGTGCTCGGCGACCTTCTCGTAGGTCTCCCGGGCCTTGACAGCGTACTCGGCGGCCACGCCCACGCCCCGCAGGGCCAGGTCCTGGGCGGTCTCGCCCAGCTTCTTCAGGTCGGTGTCGAGCGAGCCGATCAGCTCGTTGACCTTGGCCTGGAGGTTCTCCTGGGTCTCCTTGACCCGGTGGCCGGCCTTCTCCTGGACGGCCTTCGGGTCGGTGTTGCGCACGGCCTCGATCCGCGCAGGGGCCTCGGCCCGCAGCTGGTCCACCAGGGCGGGCACCTTCCGGGCCTGCTGCAGCGCCAGGTCGGCCGTGCCGGCGGCGAAGTAGAGCGGGGTGGGGTTGCTGAGGGTCTTGCGCAGGTCGTCGGTGATGGCCATGGTGATGGTCCTCCCGGATGTCGTTTTCGGCTGAGGGTCTTGTGTGGTCCGCGGCGGACGGCCGGTGCCCTGGTCCGGCTCAGCCGGCCGTCTGCTGCGGATCGCTGTCACTGCCGCCGGCCCTGCGGGACCGGCGCTCGGCGGACGTACCGCCCTTGCTGGTGGAGCCACGGCGTCCGGCGGGCTTCCCGCCGTCGGCCGCACGGCCCCGACGTATGGACTCGGCACCGTCGTCGACGTCCTCGGCGATCCGGTCCCCGGGCTCGGCGCCGTCGGTGGCGGGCGCCCCTGTCGCCTCGCCGTCCTCGGCGGCCCCAAACCCGTTCTCCTTGCGGAAGGAGTCGTAGATCTGGAGCAGCACCTGCTTCTGACGCTCGTTCAGCGTGGGGTCGGCGAGCAGCACGGCCCGCGTCTCCACCTCGTCCCGGTCCCGCTCGGCGTCGAGGATCCCGGCCCGCACGTACAGCGTCTCGGCGGAGATCCGCAGCGCCTTGGCGACCTGCTGCAGCACCTCCGCGCTCGGCTTGCGCAGCCCGCGCTCGATCTGGCTGAGGTACGGATTGGACACCCCGGCGGCATCCGCGAGCTGCCGCAGCGACAACTGCGCACTGCGCCGCTGCTCCCGCAGGTACTCACCGAGATTGCCGACGTTGAGCGATGCCATGCCCCCACTGTCGCGCACCGCGCTAACTATTGCAAGCAACCCGCTTGCAGAAGTGTGCCGCCTCACGCACCGTGGACGGCGCATGACGGCGCACGTGGTGCCGGCCTAGCCTTCCGGCCATGACCTCCCCGGACGACAAGCCCAGCGTGAGCATCCGCTGCCAGGACAACGCTTCGGTGGGCGTGTCGCTCTGCGACCGGTTCAGTTACGACGCGGACTCCGTGCACTATGCCGTCGAGCTGCGGGCCCCGGGTCTGACCGCCCGCGTCGACGAGGTGGTCGCCGGGATCTGGGACAGCGATCTCGCCCGGTTCCTGGAGGAACTCGCCGCCGACCACCGGGGATGGGACGGCGAACGGAGCTGGCAGACCAACGACAGAGACCTGACGGTGTCGGCCGTCTTCCGGCCCGGCGGCCACGTCGGGCTGACCTGGACCGTGCGACCCTGGCCGCGGGCCGCCGCCGGCTGGAGCGCCTCGGCGACCACGTGGCTGGAGGCCGGCGAGCAAATGACTGCCCTCGCCGCCGACATCCGGCACTTCCTCTCCGAGGAGCACCAGTGACACGCCAAGGCCGAGCTCACCGCGCAGGCCGCGCACCTTGCGACCGAAGGACGGTTCCAGGCCGAGGGCGCCGCCGCGTCCCACATCACGAGTGCACAGGCCGGGTCCAGAGGGTGAGGTCGCTGCTGGTGGCGACCGCCAGGGTCCGGCCGGAGGGGGAGAACCCCGCCGCGCGGAGTTCTGAGTAATCGGAGTGGAAGACGTGCCACCACGTCCCTCCCGCCGGGCCTTTGTGGGACCCGCCGTCAGCGGAGAGGATGACCCGGTCGTGGGGCCACTCGGGGCTGACGACGTCCAGGGTCCAGCCGTCCGGCGTGGTGCTGTGCAGGCCGCCGCCGAACAGCCCGGCTATGCGTACCGGGACGCCCGCGATCGGGCCGAGCCCGGGGCAGATGAGGTCCGGGCGGGCGTCGGGGGTGCTCGTTTCCGGATCGGGGTCCCGGTCGCGGGCGATCTTCTCGCCGGTGACCGCGTCGAAGAGCCCGTGGCCGTCGCTGGACACCACCATGACGAGGTCCTGTCCGCTGTCGGGATCGACGGCGAACCCCACACCGAGAAGGCCCCCGACGGGAGTCCTGCGGTCCATCACCGGCTGCCACGGTTCGGGAGCCGGCATGACGGTGGCGGCGAGATAGCGCTCGCGCAGCTTCTGCTGGTACTCCGTGATCAAGTCGTCTCCTCGGTGCGATCCGCGTCGAGGGTCTCTCGCGCAGCGGCCCACGTCGACTCGAATTCCTGGCGGATGATCTCAGCAGCGCCGTCCGCTTCCTGCCATCCGCGCAGGGTGCCTTCCGCGAGGACGCCGTACTGCCGCACGTAGGCGGCCATGGCCGGGAGGTCGCCCCGGGGCGGGCCCGCTGAACGACCACCCGCGAGACGCCGGGCCTGGTCGGCGGTCGACCTGATCCTGCGGCAGCCGGTCATGTCCCGCTGCCCGCGGCGGCCAACTCTCTACCGTGGAGCCTGGACCACGACGTCGAGCAGCGGGGGAACGAGATGCGGATCGCGGTGACCGGAGCGGCGGGCGGGCTGGGTGGGCGGGTCGTGGGGTTGCTCGCGGAACGGGGGGACGTGGACGTCGTGGCGATGACCCGGCGGAGTCTTCCCGTAGGGGCGTTCCCGGCGCGGGTCTCGGTCGCCGTGGCCGACTACGCCGATCCGCCCGCGCTGCGTGCGGCGCTGAAGGGTGTGGACACGCTGGTCCTCGTCTCCAGTGACGGGCCCGACGCGCGGATGCTGATGCACCACCGCAACCTGGTCGCCGCCGCCACGGCCGAGGGGGTCGGCCATGTCGCGGCGCTGAGCAGCGTCGACGCGGACACGGCGTCCCCGTTCTGCTATGCCGTCGTCAACGGGCTGACCGAGGAACTGCTCCTGGCGTCCGGCGTCCCGTGCTCGTTCGCCCGGGCCTCGCTGTACATGGAGTTCTTCCGGGGATGGCTCGTCACGGCACGCACGACCGGGCTGCTGCGGCTCCCCGCCGGGGACGGCCGGGTCTCCCTGGTCGCGCGGGACGACGTGGCCCGGGCGCTCGCCGCGCTCGCCGTGGGGGAGCCGACCGGCCGTCACCACGACGTCAACGGGCCCGAGTCGGCGGATCTGGCCGGCATCGCCGCGGTCGCGGCGGAGGTGTGGGAGACGCCGGTCGCCTACGTGGACGTCCCGGACCGGACCTACTGCGCCGAGACGGCGGCGGACGGGCTGGATCCCTGGTGGCTGTACGCGTTCTCGTCGCTGTTCGCCTCGGTGCGCGAGCAGCGGTGGGATCTGGTGAGCGACGACGGTGCCCGGCTGACCGGGCGGTCCCCTCTCGCCCTCCGCGCATTCCTGTCGGCCGACCGGTGAGTGAGCCCGGCCACGGGTGAGCCCGGGTGAGGGAGCCGGACCCATCGGGCGCGGGGCCGGGAGCCGTCACGGCGGGCGACGTCCCGGCTCACCGGCTCACTGGCCCTCCGGCTCCCGGCTCCCGGCCCCCGGTTCACCCTCCGCCGACCGCCCCGCGGCCCCGTCTCACCTCAGGTGCCGGGTGAAGAACCGGGCGGCGGCGTCCGCGGCGTGCTGCGGGACGCCGGTGTGTCCGCCCATGTTGGCGTGCAGGGTCTTCTCCTCGGAGCCGAAGGCGTCGAACAGGTCCAGCAGCGCCTGCCGGTCGTTGCCCTCGTCGTCCCACTGCAGGAGGACGTGCAGCGGGATGGTGACCCGGCGGGCCTCCTCGATGATCACGCGGGGTACGAAGCTCCCGGCGAAGAGGCCGGCCGCCACGATGCGCGGCTCGGCCACCGCGAGGCGGACGCCGACGGAGATCAGGCCCCCGGAGTAGCCGACCGGGCCGTCGATCCCGGGCAGGCCCAGGAGGGCGTCGAGGGCGGACTGCCATTCCGGGACCGCCCGGTCGACGAACGGGAGCACGAGGGCGTCGATGACGTCGTCGCCGACCGGCTCACCCGCTCGCATCGCCCGGCCCAGGTCGGCGCGGGCCTGCTCGAGGGCGGGCCACCGGGGCCGGTCACCGCTTCCGGGCAGTTCGATGGTGGCCGTGGCGAAGCCGTCCGCGGCGGCGTGGCGGGCCCGTGCCGTGAGGCGGGGGCGCATCGCGTGCAGGCCGAGCGGGGGATGACCGAGCAGGATCAGCGGCACCGGTGCTGCCGCGGAGGCCGATGCGGGCGTCCACAGGATGCCGGGGATCCCGTCGAGGGTGAGGTCGCGTTCGAGGACGGTGTCGTCGAGGCGTCGCTCGGAGGTGAGGTGAAGGGCCATGGTCGTGCCTTTCGGGAGTGCGCTGGAACGGCACTCCCGGGCGACCTATCGCCCGACCGTGTCCCGGGGAGGGAGTACCCACGTCGATGCGTTCACGGATACCACCTCCTCGTTCTGCAGCACGGCCTCGCCGAACCTAGCAGCGGCCGGCCCGGGCCACCAACGGGTTTTCCCGCCCCGTTCCCTCCGTTCCCTCCGTTCCTCTCCGTCCCATACCGGGATCCTCGCAGCCGTCCTCGCCGCGGCCTTCGCTCGCTTCGCTCAGCGCGGTTCCGGGACCATCGTCAGCGGGCCGGCCGTCAGGCTCATGCCGGCCTGCGGTGAGAGGGTCTCGCCGGGCACGGGCCGCAGGCGCCAGTGGGAGGCGAGGGCGGCCAGGGCGAGGGTGGCCTCCGTCATCCCGAAGACGTCCCCGATGCACTTGCGGCTGCCCCCGCCGAACGGCAGGTACGAGCCCCGGGTGACGTCCTTGGCGCGCTCGGGCAGCCACCGGCCGGGGTCGAAGACCTCGGGGCGCGGGAAGAGGGCTGGAAGACGGTGGATGACGTAGGGGCTGATCAGGATGTCCGTCCCGGCCGGCAGCCGGTGACCGGCCAGTTCGGTGGGCCGGGTGGTCATCCTGGTGAACATCCAGGCCGGCGGGTACAGGCGCAGCGCCTCGGTGAAGACCCGCTGGGTGTGGGCGAGCCTCGGCACGTCGGCGTACGTCGGGGCCCGCCCGCCCAGCACCTCGTCGACCTCGGCGTGCAGTTGCCCCTCGGCCTCGGGGTGGGCCGCCAGCAGATGCCAGGTCCAGGTCAGGGCGCTCGCGGTCGTCTCCACCCCGGCCAGCAGCAGCGTCATGACCTGGTCGTGCACCTCCCGGTCGGTCATCGCGCCGCCGTCCTCGTCGTCCCGTGCGGCCAGCAGGGCGGACAGCAGGTCGCCACGGTCCTCGCCGGAACGCCGGTAGTCGCCGATGATGCCGTCGATGAGCCGGTGCAGCCTGCCGAGCGCGGCGTCGAACTCGCGGTTCGCGGCGAGCGGCAGCCGGGCGACCAGGCCGGTGGGGTCGAGGGCCCGGCGGAACGCGCCACGCACCATGATCGGCAGGCTCCGCTGGACCTCGGCCACGGAGTGCGGGGCCATGTCCGTCGAGAACAGCGCCCGTGCCGTCACCCGCGCGGTCAGCGCCTGCATCGCGTCACCGATGTCGAACGGCCGGCCCGGGTGCCAGGTCTCCGCGTGTGCCGCGCACTCCTCCTGCATCACCTGGGCGTAGGTCGCGATGCGGGCGGGGTGGAAGGCCGGCTGGACCATCCGCCGCTGCCGGCGGTGGTCGGCCCAGTCGGAGGTGATCAGCCCGTTGCCGAGGATGGGGCGGGCCTTCTCCTTCACCGGGCCGCCGGTGTCGTAGATCCGCGCGTTCAGCAGCACCTCCTGCACCAGCTCCGGGTGACAGGGCAGATAGGTGAGCCGGTTGCCCAGCCGCAGCTGGACCAGGTCGCCGAGCGCCGGCAGGGACGTGAGGTACTCCAGCGGGCGGCGCGCCAGGTGCAGGGCGTGGCCGGCCAGCGGGAGCCGGCCCGGCGCCCTGGCGATCCGCCACGTGCGCCGGGCCGGGTCGGACTGGGTCTTCATACCGAATGCGCCCCCTGGGACGGTGCGGACGGAGAGTCGAGGCAAGGAGTGGTGGTGGGAAGGGCTGGTCGTGGCAAGGACTGGTGGTGGGAAGGGCTGGTCGTGGCAAGGAGTGGTGGTGGGAAGGGCTGGTCGTGGCAAGGACTGGTCGCGGGAAGGGCTGGTCGTGGCAAGGACTGGTCGCGGGAAGGGCTGGTCGTGGGAAGGGCTGGTGGTGAGAAAGGAGTGGTGGCGAGAAGGAGTGGTAGCGGGAAGGACGACAGGTCGGGAGCGGGTCAGCGGCGTTCGAGGGTCATGGGCAGGGGGCCCGACTCCAGGGTGGCCTTGGGTTCGGGACGCAGGCGGCTGCCGGGGACCGGGCGCAGGCGCCAGCGTGCGGCCACGGTCGCGACGATCAGGGCGGTCTCGGTGAGCGCGAGGACGTCACCGATGCACTTGTGGCTGCCCGCGCCGAACGGCAGCAGCGCTCCCCTCGGGACCCGGGCGGCCCGCTCGTCCGCCCAGCGGTCCGGGTCGAACGTCCCGGGGTCCGGGAAGAGTTCGGGATTGTGGTGCAGGGCGTAGGCGCTGTAGAGAATCATCGTGCGGGCGGGGAGGGTGCGGCCGCCGAGTTCGGTGTCCTCGGCCGTGACCCGCATCGCCATCCACGACGGCGGATACAGCCGCAGCGCCTCGGTGATCACGTTGCGGGTGTACGGCAGCGACGGCAGGTCGTCGTGGACCGGTGTGCGGCCCTGCAGGACGCCGTCCACCTCGGCGTGCACCCGCTGCTCCACCTCGGGCAGCGAGCCCAGCAGATGGAAGACGAACGCCAGGGTGGATGCGGTGGTCTCGCTGCCGGCGACCAGGAAGGTCACCACCTGGTCCAGGATCTGGGCGTCGTCCAGCCTCTCCCCGGTCTCGGGGTGCTCGGCCCTCAGCAGGGTGGACAGCAGGTCGCCGTGGTCGGCACCGGACCGGCGCCGCTCGGCGATCATGTCCGCGACGATCTGCCGCAACCGGTCGTTGGCGTGGTCGTAGGCGCGTTTCCCCGGCGTGGGCAGCCTCTCCAGGACGCCCAGGGGCGCGATGGTCCGGCGGTAGATGCCCTGCGAGACCGTCCGCAGGCACTGCCGGGCCTCCTCGATGGTGTCGTGGTCGAGCCCGGTGGAGAACAGGGTGCGGGCGGCGACCCGCATCAGCAGGGCGTGCATGGCGTCGCCGATGTCCCGGGTCTCGCCGGGCCGCCAGCCGTCGGTGACGGTACGGGTGTCGGCGGCCACCGCGGTCGTGTAGGCGGCGATCCTGCTGGTGTGGAAGGCGGGCTGGATCAGGCGCCGTTGGAAGCGGTGCTCCTCTCCGCGGGACACCGACAGGCTGTTGCCGAGCAACTGGCGCGCCTTGTCGAAGACACCGCCCTTGTCGAACACGCGCGGGTTGAGCAGCACGTGCCGGACCAGTTCCGGGTGGGCGGCGAGGTAGGCGCGGGCGGGGCCGAGCCGGATCTCGACGAGGTCGCCGTGGGCGGGCAGCGAGGCGAGGAACGGCAACGGGCGGCGCCACAGCGCGGGGACGTGCCCGAGCAGCGGCACCGCGCCGGGCGCGGTGCCGATCCGCCACGACCGTTCCACCGCCGGTGATCTGCGGCTGGCGGGCATGCCGACTCCCCTACTGGATGCGTGAGTTGACGTCGTTGACCGCGGCCTGGTAGCGCCGGTCGCGGGTGGTCCACACGAAGTTGCCCCGGATGAGGTCGAGCAGCACGTCCCGGGTGAGCGGGTCGAACGCCCCGATGCACCGCATGTCCTCGGCCATGTCGTCGAGGCGGTCCTGGAAGAACGCCTGGAAGGCGGTCTCGTCGGACATGTCGCACAGCCGGAAGCAGTTGGTGATCTGTCCGAGGGCCTGTTCCCGTTCGTAGGAGTAGAAGTCGTTGACGACGGCCAGCCCCCGGGTGGTCATCCGGGCGGCCAGGCCCGTCTTCGCGTGCTCGGTCAGCTCGGGGTGGCGGTAGATCGGGTACGACATCCTCATCCAGAAGTCCACCCCGACGTCGGTGACGCGGAAGCGGAAGTACTGCTCGGGTGAGGTGCCGCAGAGCACCCGCTTCAGCTCCGAGTCGCGGAACATGTGGTCACTGGTCACGAAGGCGCGGGCGCCCTCGTACGCGAACTCGGCGTCCTGCGGGGTGTAGTACCGCTCGCACACCTCACGCAGCCTGGGCAGGAAGGCGTCGAAGTCGTGCAGGGCCGGGTCCATGTCGTCCCACACGAAGGTCACGCAGTTGAGCACGCAGACCGCTTTGAACGCCTCCATGTCCTTGATGTGGCGGGCGCTCTGCGACCAGCGCACGACGTCCATGTACGAGATCCAGCGCTTGTCCGAGACGCTCTTGCCGAGCGGGGCGACGGCCCGGTTGCAGGCGTCGATGACCTCGCGCAGTTCCGCGTCCGTCAGCTCCACCTTGCGGGCCTCGTGGCCGACGAACCGGTCGAAGAGGGCGGCGAACCGGTCCGTGCACTCCTGCCATCGGCCGGTCGTCCCCGCCGGGGCGGGTGCGGTGAGTGTGGTCGGTTCCATGGTCATGACGTCCTCCTGGTGGCCGTGGCGGACAGGTGCTTGAGGGCGGTGACCGCGTCGGCGGTGAAGGGGGCGGTGTCCAGAACGCGCAGCGCCTGCCGGTAGCGGTCGTCGATCATGCGCTCGACGGCGCTGCGGGCGCCGGTCGCCTCGAAGATCGCGCGGATCTCCTCCGCGTCGGTCTCGTCCAGGCCCGGGTCGCCGATCAGCGTGCGCAGCCTGGTGCGTTGTGCGGTACTGCCCGCCCGCAGCGCCGACGCGACCAGGGTGGTGTTCTTGCCGGCCCGGAGGTCGTCCAGGCGGGACTTGCCGGTCTGCCGCACCTCGCCGTACACGCCCAGCAGGTCGTCGCGGAGCTGGAACGCCTCCCCGAGAGGGAGTGCGAACGCCGTGCAGGCGGCGAGGACCGGGGTGTCGGCACCCGCGAGGGCGGCGCCGATGTGCAGGGGCCGTTCCACCGTGTACTTGGCGGTCTTGTAGCGGTTGACGGTCAGCGTGGCGTCGATGTCGTCGGTGAGTTCGCCGGTCGCCCGGAGGTCGAGGTACTGGCCGAGCATGACCTCGGTGCGCATCTCGCCGAGGATCGGCAGCACCGCGGCCGACTGCGCGGACGTGAGTGCGGCGGTGTGCAGCAGGTCGTCGGACCAGGCGAAGGCCAGATCGCCCAGCAGCACGGCACCGCCGATGCCGTACCGCTCGGAGGGGTCGTCGCCGCGTTCCCCGGCGAGGATCCGGTGGACGGTGGGACGACCGCGCCGGGTGTCGCTGTCGTCCATGATGTCGTCGTGGATGAGAGCGAAAGCGTGAAACATCTCGAGTGACGCGGCCACCCGGAGCACGGTGGTCTCGTCGCCCTTTCCGCCGGCCGCCTGCCATCCGAGAACGGCGAGAATCGGCCTTATTCGTTTGCCGCCGACCATGAATTCTTCGAGGAGTTTCACGGCTCCGGCCAATTCGCGTTGTCCGGAATCTCTGCGGCGGTCGTCGAGGAAATCGGAGATGACGGCGTCCACGGCTGTCCTGGCGGCAGCCGGGCTCATTAATTCGGAGGCAATACTGTGGGTGCTCATGTTTCTGCGCTACATCCCCACTCTCAGGGTCCGTCGAGCGTCGGTCATCGCTGACGGGCACACCGCGTCACCCGGGCGGACAGGGCGCCGGGAGGGGCGGTGCGTTCGGAAGAAGGCGTCAGGGCGGAGGGCCGCCCGAGGGTGCGACGCCGGACACGGCGGCTCGGGCCCGGGGCCCGCGGGGCGCCTCGGCGGCCCGGCTCAGGGGCGGACGGTACGGGTCAGGACGTCGGGTGGACGCGCCGTACCTGCAGGCCACGTCTCGATGCGCGGGGTCTGGACGTTCTCGTGCGCTGTCCGGGGCCGGCGGTGGCGACGGGACGCGCGCTCGCCGGGATGCCGCTCTCCCGCCCCGTGACGGGGTGGGAGATGCGGGTCCGGAGCGGGGTCGTCGCGGAAGCGGCCGAGACGCGGGACGACGCCGGGCGTCGCGGCATCGCGGTGAAATCGGCGGGCCTGTCGTCCACCCGGTGTCCGCGCGGTGCGGGGCGGGCGGGTCCGGCGTCCGGGCAGAATACGGACAGCGGACGAGGGCCGACACTCGAACGCGGATCGCGTTCCTTGCATAAGGATGTCTTGCGCGGTGGCTCCATGCCAGTTCCCCCATGAATATCGGCAGGCGGGAGCGCCGGGCCGCCGCAGCGGCCCGAGATCCCCGTGCTCGAATACTAGGCACATGGGGGGCGCGGGTGACAAGGGTTTACTTTCACCCCGGCACGGCGGCCGGCCACAGCGAATCGGAGGACGTACCCCTCCATTCCGTGCGGGAATCCGACCACCCGAATACCGCACGTGTTTCCCGCGCAAGCACGGCAAATTCGACATTCGCCGCCCGCACCCCCGCCCCTCACCCCTTCACCGCCCCGGCGTCGGTCCCCGGACGATGTGGCGGCCGGCGAAGGCGAACAGGAGCATCGTGGGGAGCATCGTGGGGAGGATGGTGAGGACCGCTGCCGCGGACATCGGGGCCCCGGTCGGTGGTGAAGCTGGAGATGATCCCTTGGACACGGGAGTCGGGGGCGGGGGTGTCCGTCAGGGCGCGTCGGTGCGGGCCGGGCGTGCGGGGTGCGGCATGCCGGGGGCAGCGGCCGCCGCGCGGGCCTCGCGGGCCCAGTCGCCGAGCACGGGCACGCAGCGTTCGGCGAAGTACTCGTAGTCCTCGGCGGTGTTGTAGACGTGGGCGGACAGCCGCAGGTAGCCGAGCCTGCCGAAGCTGGTGAAGGCCGCCTCCACGCCCAGCTCGCGGGCGGCCCGGTCGCGCAGCGCGTCGGCCGCGATCCGGCTGTCGGCCAGCCCGTCCGGCAGCCGCACCAGCCGCATCCCCGGCACGGGCATCCCCACGTCCACCGGGCCGTCGTCGGTGCCGGTGAGCTCGGCGAAGGCGGCGCCGATGACGCGCTCGGCGTACCCGGCGAGGTCGTCCATGTAGCGGCGGGCGGCGGGCCAGCCCCAGGTGCCGCCGATGAAGTCCAGCGCGGTCGCGGCGGCCAGGTGGCCGGTGGCGTCGAGCGTGCCCTGCTGGTCGAAACGGGCGGGGTACGGTTCCTCGGCGCCCCAGGAGTCGATCAGCGGGTACAGCCCGTCGCGCAGCGGCCCCCGGGCCACCAGCGCCGCCGTACCGCGCGGCGCGCAGCCCCACTTGTGGAGGTTGCCCACCCAGAAGTCGTACGGCTCGCCGTCCAGGGGCGCCGCGATCAGGCCCGGCGCGTGCGCGCCGTCCACCAGCAGCGGCACCCCGCGCCGCCGGGTCTCCGCCGCGATCCGCTCCACCGGCAGCCGGCGGGCGGTCGCGGAGGTGATCTGGTCGACGACGACGAGGGCGGTGGCGTCGCTCAGTTCGGCGGCCACGGCCTCGAACGCCCGGTCCGCGTCCGCGCCGAGCGGCACCCGGGCGGTACGGATCCGGCCGCCCCAGCGGCGGGCGAGGCGCTCCGCGCCCATGGTGACGGCGCCGTAGCCGTGGTCGGTGACGACGATCTCGCCACCCGGGCGGTGCTCCAGGCCGGCGTAGACGACGCTGACGCCGGCGCTGGCGTTCGGCACCAGGGCGAGGTCGTCCGGGTCCGCCCCGAGGAAGGCCGCGAGGCCGGTCCGGGCCGCCGCGAGCCGCTGCGGCAGCGCCGGGAACCACACCACGGGCGCGCTCTCCATCCGGTCGCGCAACCGCTGCTGCCGTTCCTGCGCGACCAGCGGCACGGCTCCGAAGGACCCGTGGTTGAGGTGGCGCAGGGCCGGATCCAGCGACCAGGCGTCGGCCGCCGGCCGTCCGTCGGCCAACAGCAGCGGACGCGGTGCGGTGATGACCTCGGACTCGCTCACCTGACTCCCCTCGCGGCCCCGGGCGGCCCCGGGATCAGCCCTCCACCGGTGACGACTCATCGGACGCGTGACCGGAGATGTTCGATGACTCAGGATGCCCGCCGGAGGCGGACCTGTGCGAGGAACTGGGGGTGTCGCACGGCTCGCCGCGCGAGGCGGTGCGCAAGCTCGCCGCCCTCGGCGTGGTCGAACCGCGGCACGGCTCCGGCACCTACGTCTCCCCGCCCAGGCCGGAGGACCTCATCGGCAGCCTCTCGCTGACCCCTCAACTCCGGCCGCTGCCGGGCCTGGTGGAGCTCTACGAGATCCGGCGCGTGCTGGAGGTGAACGTCGCCGCGCAGGCCGACGCCCACGCCGGTGCAGCCGGAGCCACGAAGCCCCCGGCCATGACTCCGCCGTGCCCCCACCCGCTCAGGGCGCGCGGGCCGGAGGACAGCCGGACGTACGGGCTGCCGGAGCCGTGCGGTCGGCCTGCACCGACCTCGACCGCAAGGTCACCCACACCCACCTGGACCGGAACGCCACTGCGGCACAGGGGCGTCGGTATCCGCATCGGCGACGCGCACGCTACCGCGCGTCCCGCGCGGGGGACTCCCGGTGTTCCCAGTACCAGCGGGTGAGGGCGGACGAGATGTCCCGCGGACTCGGCACTGCCTCCAGGCCGAGGGGATCCGCGGCGGCGGTGAGCACATGCCAGAGCTGAACGGCCGCGTGGTCGTAGATGTCCGGGTCGTCGTCCGGGGCGGTTTCGAGCGACAGGCACGCCCGGATGGCGTCGGTGAACACCGACTGGGCCCGCTTGTAGGCGAGCAGCCTGGGCAGGTCGGCCTCCCAGCCCCGGGACGCTCCCGGACGGACCGACTCGACGGCCTCCCGCCATCGTGCGGTCATCTCCTCGCCCTGCGCGGCGGGATACCGCATCAGGTGCAGGTGCGTGGCGAGGTCGTACAACGGGTCCCCGACCATGGCGAGTTCCCAGTCGATGGTCCACAGGCCGCCGTACGGGTCGACGACGAAGTTCTCCCGGTGCAGGTCGGCGTGGAGCAGGCAGAACGGCCTCGGCGTGAGGTCCCGCAGCCGCAGCCGGAGCCGGTCGAAGCACAGGGCGTCCACGCCGAGCGCCCGGAAGAGGGTCTCGAAGCGCTTGCTGTTGTGCCGGTACACCCGGCGTTCGGTGAAGTGCAGCAGCCGCTGGAGGAAGCCCGTGGTGTCCCCGTCGGCCGGCCGGTCATCGGACCGGCACCGGCGCCGCGCCCGCACGTCCCCCACCCCCAGGGCGGCCAACTGCCGGAACACCTCGGTGATCTGGCCGGCCAGGTGTTCCGGGACGGCGGTGCCCGCCGCGTGGAGGGTGCCCAGCGTCATGCCCTCGACGAAGCGCTGCAGGGACGTGGAGCCCGCCCGGATGATCTCGGGGATGCCGGTGACGCGGCCCTGCAGTTCCCGCAGCAGGAGTTCCTCGGAGTAGAAGCAGCGCCGGTCGAACCACAGCAGGCCCCGGCGCGGTTCGCGGCACTTCCAGCGGACCTGCGGGCCGGTGCCGGCGGGGTCGGGCAGCGGGAACACGTACGTCTCGTGGTGGTATCCCGTGAGAGGACCGACCACCAGGCTCGCGTCACCACTCATTTCAACGGCACGCCGTCGAGTCGTGGAAGCCGTTTCGGGTGACATCGCCCGTTCTTTCACCAGAGGCCGCGTCGAAGGACTGGGGGGTGGGGGAGAACCGTACTCCCCCGCGCCAGTGCATCGTGCCAGAAGCACGATCCGGGGACGGTGCTGCTCGCGTCGCCCGCGCGGACGACGGAACGCCCACCAGTACGAGCTGCCGGACCCGGTGGTTCACGGCGGCCCTCGCCCGGCTCCGGCACAGCGCGCGGGCCGTACCCCATACCCGGGACCGGCGCCGACGCGGGCCCGGTGCCGCCCGGGGAGTGACAGAAGTGCGGCGAGTTGACGATCGGGCTGCCGGCCCGGCGCCCTTCGTGCATCCTTGCTCAATGACATCGACGCTTCCGGGGGTCGGGGACCGCGCGCGGAGCACCGCGCTGCCCGCCCTGCTCGCCGGGACCGAGGCGGTGCTGCTCGACTTCGACGGCCCCGTCTGCGACCTGTTCGGCCCGGTCCCCACCGCGCACGTGGCCGCGGAGATCAAGACCATGGCGCGCCGCCACTGGGGCCGGCTGGACCGCGAGGTGGAGGACTGCCACGACTCGCACGGCATCCTGCCGCGGCTGGGCGACATGGCCGACAAGCACCGCCCGGAACACCTCACCCGCGCGCCCCTGCGGCTGGCGCACGAGATCGTCACCCGGTACGAGTACGAGGCCGTGCGCACCGCCCGGCCCACCCCGCTGGCCGGGGAACTGCTGCGGGAGTTCCGGCGCTCCGGGCTGCCGGTCGTCGTCGTCACCAACAACGCGGCCGGGCCGGTGCGGGACTACCTCGCGCGCCAGGGGCTGGCGGGCCACGTCGCGGGCGTGTGCGGGCGTGACCCGGACGAGCCGCGCCGGATGAAGCCGGACCCCTACCTGGTGGACTGCGCGCTTGAGCTGCTCGGCGGGCCGGACCGGACGCGGGTGCTGCTGATCGGGGACCAGGTGACGGACCTGGAGGCCGCCCGGCGGGCCGGGGTCCGCTTCCTGGCGTGCACGGGCGACCGGGACAAGCGGCGCCGGATGGCAGGGCTGGGCGCCGACGGGGCGGTGGCCTCGCTCGGGCCGGTCACGCGGGCGGCGCGGCGGCTCCCTGTGCGGTGACGCCCTCCTCGGTGAGCAGTTCCCACCGTGAGTCGAACCAGGTCTGCATGTCGTCCACCATGTAGGCGTCGACGGCGTGTCCGCCGTCCCCGCTGAAGTACAGGAGCGCGGCGTCGAGGCCGAGGACGTCGACGACGTCGACCGACTCCCCGGTGGACAGCCTGATCTTGCGGCGGATGGCCTTGTAGGTGCCGTACAGCATGCGGTTCTTGTTGAGCAGGTACACCTTGAAGTCCGGCACGGTCGGGGCGTGCCGGATCTGCAGGCGGACGTCCGTCACGAAGTTCTCGGACTTCAGCTCGTACAGGGTCTCCTCGAGAGTCGCGGTGCTGCGGCGCGCTATCTCCCGCAGCCGCTCGCGCGGACGGTCGTCGGCCGGGTCGGCCACGTTGACCGGGTAGGGCCAGGGGACGGACTCGGCGGGCAGCATGAGCCGGACGTCGATACTGCGCGGAGCGGTGCTCTGCCCCGCGCGGATGCGGTCCAGCAGCAGCCGCACGTGGATGCCGAGGGACTCCGACGTCAGCGTGCAGACGTCGAGGGTGACCTCGTCCTGCTCGAAGGCGCTGCCGATGACCCGGCCCAGGGTCATCACCGGCTCCTCCGCCGGCGGCGGGGTCGTGCCCTGGATGCGCTGCGTCTTGATCACCTTGGAGCCGCTGCCCCGCCGGGACCGCACCCAGCCCTCGTCGGACAGCTCCCGCAGCACCCGCTGGACCGTGTCCCGCGAGACGTCCAGCTCCAGGGCCAGCTCCCGCTGCGGCGGGAGGAGGCTGTTCAGCGGATACGTGCCGTCGAGCATGCGGGAGCGCAGGGTTTCCAGGACCCGCCTGAACTCCCTGCCGCCGCCCTCTCCGGTGTGCTCCGCGTCCACATGCCGACCGTACCGCTCCGCGCCCCCGACCAAACCGCTTTCCGTCAACTCGGGCTGATTCCGGCGGGCTTGTTAAGGGATCTCCCAGTCAGGGGACAACCACTTTAAGGCAACCAGCCCAATTGGACGGGGTGATGGGTCCGCCGTCACCGGTGAGGGACGCGGGTGGGGGACATGCTTCTTTTTCACGCGACGTGTGCGGTCCTGGAGTTCTCGGTGGGGCTGCTGGCGCAGGACAGACTCGGCTTCGTCGGCCTGGTGCTGGTGTGCACGGGCGCGGTGGCCGTGCGGGCGCGGCACGACGGGCTGGCGATGGGCGCCGCGGTCGTCTTCACCTGCCTGCTGCTTCAGGCCTGAGGGGAGCGCAGGACGTGCAGCACCTTCTCCAGCGAGTCCACCACGACCTGTGCCCCGGCCTTGCGGAGGGCGGCGGTCCTGTCCTCGTCGCGCCCGTAGCCGAGGAAGGGCACGCCGGCCCGGCGGGCGGCCTCGCGGTCCTCCGGGCTGTCCCCGATCATCAGCGCCGACCCGGCCGCCGCACCCATGGCCTGCAGGGCGCGCAGCAGGCAGTGCGGGTCCGGCTTCAGCCGGTCGAGCCGGATCGTCCGCCCGTACAGGTGCGGGGCGAAGCAGTCCAGCAGATCGCGGCGGGCGAGGTAGTCGCCCACCGTGCGGGCCGAGTTGTTGGTGGTGACGGCGAACCGCCCGCCCAGCGCCGACCAGGTGCGGATGACCGGGTCGGCGTACGGGGTGGGCTGGGCCGAGACCACCGCGTGCCGCTCCTGCGCGGTGAGCCGGGCCTCCAGCTCGGTGACGAGGTCGCTGCCGGGGTGGCGGCGGTCCACGGCCCGCAGCACGACCTGCGGATCGGGGTGTTCCCGCTCCTCGTCGCTGAGCAGCCCGCTCAGCCCCTGCCGCTCCAGCCACTCCACGAGCTCGCGGGCCACCCGCTCCGCCGAGTGCCCGGCGAACAGGCGGCAGATGGGGCCGTCGAAGTCCCACAGCACGACGCGGGCGGGGGTGATCAGTTCCCGTAGTGCAGCCAGCTCTTCTCCGGTCTCGGACGTCACCGCATCAGTCTGCGTCGTATCAGGAGTCACTAGGAGAGTGTCAGGTCGGTCGTGATGGTTTCCCAGAGGGCGTCGAACCACTTCTGCGATTCCTCCACGAACGCCCGGTCCCGCTGCCCCGCCTGCCGGGCGAAGCAGAAGAGCAGGGACTGGGAGCCGAGGACGTCGTACATGTCGAGGGTCTGGCTGTCCCACTCCTCCTCGCGCCGCTCCAGCCGGTAGTAGCCGTACAGCGCCTCCGCGCCGTTGAGCAGGTACAGCTTCATCGGCGGGGTGAACGGCAGGGCGCGGAAGCGGACCTGGACGTCGATGCCGTGGGTGGCGCGGACCGCGTGGAGGTTGTGGCGCAGGACCTGGGCCTGGGCGTTGCGCATGGACAGCCAGCGGTCGTGGACCGGGTCGCTGCCGTCGCCGTCCTCCTCGACGAGGACCGGGAAGGCCAGGTTGATCGAGCGGGAGGGGAGCAGGATGCGGAAGTCGATGGACTGCGGACGGACGGCGCCCTCGTGGATCATGCGCAGGGGCTGGCCTAGGGCGACCATCAGGGTCTCGGAGGTGTGGCAGACGACGTCGATGCGGACGTGGTCGGCGCCGAAGGCGTCGGTCAGGCGGGGCGCCAGGGCGACCATCGTCGGCTGGGGCTCCTCGGGGGCGGTCACCGGTTCGGCGACGCGGGGCGGGGTGCCCTTGGTGACGTGGGTGAGCAGGCCGGCCTCCTGCAGAGTGCGCAGGGCCTGGCGGACGGCGCCGCGTTCCACGCCGTACTGCTCGGCGAGTTCGGCCTGGGTGGGCAGGCGTTCGCCCGCCTTGAGGTCACCGCTGCGGATGCGTCCGCGCAGGGCCTCGGCGATCTCCTGGGCGGAGAGCTTTCTGCTGCCGTTCACGGCGACGTTCTCCTGGGTCACGACCAAACGCTACAACTTTGATCCATCTTTGGGGAGTTACCCGGAAGTTGTTTATGGATATCCACCAAGCGGGGACAACCTCCATAGAGTTGGCAGCCAACTTGGCAGAGTTGGCGAACACTTACGCCACCGGGGGTCGCCGTGCATGTTCTCGCTCTCCTCTCCGCCGTCTTCGTCGTCACCTTCGAACAGCTCGTGCAGTGGAAGTACGGCACCGCCGGCATCCTCGGCCTGCTGCTGCTCACCATCGGCATCAAGGCCGACCGCCCGTCCGTCAGTTCCGCCGGGGCGGTCCTGCTCGCCGTACTGGTGGCCCGGCCCGCCCTGTGAGGCGGCCGCGGCCCCCTTCCGGATCCTCGGGCCCCTGTACGGCGACCGCTCCGCTCCGTCCGCGTGGGAGACGTCAGCTCGTGAGCACCAGCTCCGAACTGATCGTCTCCCACAGTGCGTTGAACCACAGGTGGGACTGCTCGACGAACGTGGTGTCCCGCGGGCCGGCGCCCTGCGCGAAGGAGAACAGCATCGACCGGATGCCCTGGGCGTCGTACATCTGCAGGCTCTCGTGGTCGATGCGGGTCTCGTGGCGGGACAGGGTGTAGTAGGCGAAGAGCGCCTCCGCCCCGTTCAGCAGGTACAGCTTCACCGGCGGGGTGAACGGCAGGGCCCGGAAGGAGACCCGCACGTCGATGCCGTGGGTGGCCCGCAGGGCGAGCAGGTTGTGCCGCAGCACCTGGCCCTGGGCGTTGCGCTGGGCCAGCCACCGCTCGTGCACCGGGTCGCCGCCGGGGTGGCGCTCGACCGGCACCGGGAAGGCCAGGTCGATGTCCCGGCTGGGCAGCAGCACCCGGACGTCGATCTTGGCCGGTTTCTGCCGCCCGGCGTGGATGCGGCGCAGCGGTTCCCCGATGGCCAGGGTGAGGGAGATCGCGGTCAGGCAGACGGCGTCGATCTCCACGTGCTCCGCCTCGAAGGCCGCCGTGACGCGGGACGCCAGGGCCACGGTGGTGGGCTGGGGCGGTGCCGCCGGGCCGGCCGGGACGGGCGCCGGACCTGCGGCGACGGTCGCCGGGGCGCCCTTGGAGACGTTGGCGAGCAGGTGCTCGGACTGCAGGATGCGCAGCGCACGGCGCACGACGCCGCGCTCCACACCGAACTCGCCGGCCAACTGGGCCTGGGTGGGCATGCGGTCGCCCGGTCGCAGCGCTCCGGTCCTGATCCGGTCGCGCAACGCGTCGGCCACCTCGCGATGTGTCCTCCGTGGCCGCTGTGACCTCTTCCGTCCTGCGACGGAGACGTGTTCCGGCTCCACAACCAAACCCTACAACTTCTCGCCATCTTTGGGCAGTTCAGGCAACGGTGGTTATGAGTCGACCACAAGTGGAGATAACTCAGAACAAGTTGGTGACCAACTTGAGCAACATGGTCGACGCAACGAGGGGTTGGCCACCAGGGTGACGGTTGGGGACCACGACGCCAAGGGGGACCGCCATGCCGCTCATCGCCCTCGTCCTCGCCGCCCTGGCCGTGGGGTTCGAAGAGGTCCTGCAAGGGAAGTTCGGGCCGATGGGGGTCATCGCCTTCGTCGCCCTCACCGTGGGCATCAAGGCGAAGAACAACCTGATCAGCGGCATCGGCGCGGTCATCCTCGTGATGCTGCTCGCCCAGCCCGGCTGAGCGGGCGTCCCCGGCCGGACCGCTGACCGGGCCCCCTTCCGGAGGGGAGCCGGGAGCCCCGTCAGCAGGTACCGCCCGCACCACCACAACCACAACTGAACAGCTCGCTACGGATGAGCGCCCACCTGTCACCGGCGGAAGGAGGACAGCACCCGGAGCGCGACCGCGACAGCGCTCAGAACAGGTCCGGGCACCACGGTCGCCGGGACGTACGCAGCAGGGCGTCGGCCTCACGGGCGGCGCCCGCTCGTTCTTCCCGGACCCGGCCGAGCGCCGCCAGCCGCACCGCCGACTCGTCCCCCAGCCAGAGCGTCGCCAACTCGGCCACGCCCAGCGTGAGATCGGCCCGCCCGGTGGTCTCCTCGCACCGGCCGGTCCCGTCCGCGGACGCCTCCAGCCGGTACCGGCCGCCGGTCAGCCCGCTGCCGTCCGTCACCTCCAGCACCAGCGCGCCCGCGGCCTGGTACGTCCGCGCCTCCAGTGCCCGGACGACGTCCAGGACGCGCACCCACAACCAGTCCGCCTGGGTGGTGACCGCGGCCGCCCGCGGGTCGGGCAGGAACTGCGGGAGCAGGTCGTCGGGGGCCCGCCAGCCGCTCCTGACCCGCACCACCCAGTCGATCGAGCACAGGTACCGCCACAGCGCCCGCTCGGCGGCCGGGCTCACGGCGAGCAGCCACTTCACCGTCGCCGTGTTCAACGGCTGCTTGGCGTCGCCCCAGGTGTCGTCCGCGCGGTAGGAGACCATCCCCTGCACCTCGCCGTCCGCCGCCCGGTACACGGCGAAGTACGGCTCGTCCCAGGAGGCGTGGAAGCGGACGGCGCCGGTGGCCAGCTGCCACCACAGGTCGTCGCGGCTCACCGCGCCCGGCTGGTTCCGCCGCAGCCGCTCGTGCAGCTCCGGGCCCAGCTTGCGGACGTCCGCACCGTCCACCAGGTCGATCCGGCCGCCGTCCTCGGGGCCCGCCCAGCGCGGGTCCAGGCCGCTGCGCGGCACGTCGACCGTCCACTCGGTGGCCGACGTCGCGGGACCGAAGCCGTACCGGCCGTAGATCGGGTACTCGGCGGCGATCAGGGTCGCGACCACGTCCCCGCGCTCCTTCGCGGCGGCCAGGTCCTGCGCCATCATCCGGCTGAGGAGGCCGCGCCGGCGGTGGGTGGCGGTCACGGTGACGTTGGAGACGGCGTCGGCGGGCACCGCCGCGCCGCCGACCGCGGTGAGCTCCTGCGGGAAGGACCGGAGGGTCGCCACGCAGCGCCCGTCGTCGAACGCCCCCAGCGAGCGGCCGGGCCGGAACTGCAGGCGGCGCGCCTCCAGGACGTCGTCGGACGAGGTGGGCTCGCGCAGGAAGCCGGTGTTGAGCGCCCGGTTCCAGTCCGGGAACTCGGGCTCGGTGATCGGGCGTACGTCGATGGCGGAGCGGGACGTCATGCGCCCCACGGTAGGGGCGCCGGGGAAACGCTGTCGTGGCATTTTCCGGGCGCCCGCCGGGTGCCGGCCGTGCGCCCGCCGGGTGCCCACCGTGACGCCCGTGCGCGCGCGGCCTGCGCCCGGCCTGTCGTTCCCGTGCGCCCGATCAACGGCCTCCGAGGACTCAGAAGACCGCCCGGACCTCCCCCACCACCTCCGCGCCCCCGGTCAGCGGCGCGGCGCCGATCCGGTCGACCACCGGGCCGTCCACGCCCATCAACCGCAGGGCCCGGGCCAGGACCGGGCCCAGGGCGCGCAGGGAGCCGTCCTCCACCTTGAAGGCCAGGGCCCGGCCGTCCGGCAGGGCGACCGCCTGGACGGCCTCCGCGCCCATCTTGGACAGGGCACCGGGAACGGCCCGCATCAGCCAGGTGTCGGCCCGGCGGGTCCCGGCGACGTACTCGGGGTGGGCCCGCATCGCGTCGGCGACCCGGCGTTCGGGCGTGCCGGGAGCGGCCAGGACGAAGGAGCGGTAGGCGCGGGCCAGGCCGGTGAGGCCGATGGCGAGCAGCGGGGCACCGCAGCCGTCGGTGCCGGTCGCCGCCACCGGTTCGCCCGCCGCTTCCTCCACGCCCTGGTGGATGAGCCGCTGGAGCGGGTGGTCCGGGTCGAGGTAGCCCTCCAGCGGCCAGCCGTTGCGCGCGCAGGCCGCCAGCATCGCGGTGTGCTTGCCGGAGCAGTTCATGGTCACCCGGTCCCGTACGCCTCTGGCCGCCAGGTACGTCTCCCGCTCCTCGGCGTCCAGCGGCAGGTCGGGCGGGCAGGCCAGCTGTTCCGCGGTCAGCCCGTGCTCGGCGAGCATCTTGCGGACCAGATCCCGGTGAAAGGTTTCTCCGGAGTGGCTGGCGGCGGCGAGCGCCAGCCGCTCACCCGACAGGTCCAGGCCCGCCCGCAGCACCCCGGCCGCCTGCATCGGCTTGTTGCTGGAGCGCGGGAAGACGGGCGCCGTCACCTCGCCCAGCGCCAGCTCCACGGCCCCGTCGGCGCCGAGCAGGACCAGGCTCCCCCGGTGCCGCCCCTCGACGAAGCCGGAGCGCACCACCTCCGCCAGCACCGGCGGTGCCGGGGAGGGCGTGGACGAGGGCGTCGACGAGGGCGAGCGGGGCGAGGGGGACGGTGCGGGCATCGGCGGTGGCCTTCCGGGCGCGGGACGACCCGCGCACCGCGAGGGCCCGGGATCACCGGGCCTGCCTTCGCGTCACACGAGCAGGTCGTCGACTTGAGCTTCTCCCTCACGGTACCTGCGGGCGATTTCCGCGCTGCACCCGTCGGCCGTCCGCTGCAGGCGCTGCCGCCGTCCGGACACCTGCTGCTCGTAGCGCACCAGCCGGCCCATCGCCGCGTGCAGCTCGCCGTCGGTGCGGGCCCCGAGGTCGGACAGCTCCACCTCGGCGAGCATCTCGGCCGCCAGCCGCCCGTACTCCTCGCTCTGCGGGGTGCTCAGGGTGACGTGGCGGGCGGAGGAGCGGTGCCGGGTCGGCGCGTCCCGCAGGATCTCCGGGAGCCGCTCCACCACGGAAGCCGGAGGCATCCGGGGCGGTGCGGTGCCGGCCGCGGCCGCCGCGGGGGTGCGGCGCGAGAGTTCCGCGTGCAGGATGTCGATCCGCCCCTGGAGCAGCCGCCGTACGTAACTGAGGTCGGCCTCGTCGCGCTGCGCGTCCCGGCGCAGGGTGCGCAGCTCGGGCAGGCTCAGTGCGGTCAGGTCGTGCTCGGGCTGGTTCTCGGGCATCACAGGGCTGTCCGTTCGCTGCATGGGCGGCCGGTGGAACTGCGGTTCCCCGGCCCCCGCGTGGGTCGGCGCGCCGGCCCCGACCGGATGCCCGGTCCCTCGTGTGCTCATGTGCCTCTACCGTCCCCTCGACCGGCGTGTGCCAAGCATCGTGCCACCCCTCACGGCCGCTGCGTGACCGAGTGCTCCCGATCAGCCCCAGATGGGGGGTTAAGGAGTAAAAATAGCCCGACCGGGGAGCCCCGCGGACCGCGTCCGAGGGCCGGTCGGGGGGCGGTCCGGCACCCGGCATCATGGTCGTATGCGTGCAGTGGTGCAGAGGGTGGACGGCGCGAGCGTCGTCGTGGACGGCGAGACGGTGGGGGCCATCGAGGGCGAGGGCCTGTGCGTCCTGGTCGGGGTGACCCACGAGGACACCAAGGAGAAGGCGGCGCAGCTCGCCCGCAAGCTGTGGTCGATCCGGATGCTGCAGGACGAGCGGTCGTGCAGCGACATCGACGCCCCGCTCCTGGTGATCAGCCAGTTCACCCTTTACGGCGACGCCCGCAAGGGCCGCCGCCCCACCTGGAACGCCGCCGCGCCCGGTGACGTGGCCGAGCCGCTGGTCGACGAGGTGGTGGCGCAGCTGCGCGCCCTGGGCGCGACGGTGGCCACGGGCCGCTTCGGGGCGCGGATGCGGGTGTCGCTGACCAACGACGGCCCGTTCACCGTCCTGCTGGAGATCTGAGCCCGCCGGGACACCTCCCCGGGGGGCCGGAACGGTCCCGCGCGGGGCGGGACCGGTGTGCTCAGGGCTCGACCACGGTCTCCTGGGCCGCGGCCGTGTCCCCGGCCAGCAGCCGCGCGTCGACCGGCACATTGCGCTTGATCAGCGCGAGCGCGACCGGCCCCAGCTCGTGGTGGCGCACGGACGTCGTGACGAAGCCGATCCGGCGGCCCTCGGGGCCGTCGTCCGCGACGCGGATGTCGGTGCCCGGCGTCGGCAGGTGGACCTCGCTGCCGTCCAGGTGCAGGAAGACCATCCGGCGGGGCGGCTTGCCGAGGTTCTGCACCCGGGCGACGGTCTCCTGGCCGCGGTAGCAGCCCTTCTCCAGGTGCACCGCGCCGCCGATCCAGCCCAGCTCGTGCGGGATGGTGCGGTGGTCGGTCTCGAAGCCGAGCCGGGGGCGGTGCTGCTCCACGCGCAGCGCCTCGTGGGCGAGGATCCCGGCGGGCGGCCCGGCCTGCTCGGCGAACCGCTCCAGGTCGGCCCTGGGCAGGAAGACGTCGCGGCCGTACGGGGTCTCCCGCACGACGGTGCCCTCGGGCACCTCGGTGATGGAACCGGCCGGCAGACTCACCACCGCGTAGTCGGCGGTGCGGTCGGCGACCTCGACCCGGTAGAAGAACTTCATCGACTCCAGGTAGCCGATCAGGGCCTCCTGGGTGCCGGGCTCGACGTGGGCCCAGACGGTCTCGCCGTCGTCGACCAGGTACAGGACGTGCTCGATGTGGCCGTTGGCGGAGAGGATCAGCGCCTCGGTGGCCCGGTGCGGCGGAAGCTCGCTGACGTGCTGGGTGAGCAGCAGGTGCAGCCAGCTGAGCCGTTCCGCCCCGGAGACGGTCACGACCCCGCGGTGGGACAGGTCGACGAAACCGGTGCCGTCGGCGAGGGCGCGCTGTTCGCGGAACAGGTCGCCGTAGTGGGCGGCCACGCCTTCGTCCACGCCTTCGGCGGGGACGGCGCCCGGCAGGGTCAGCAGGGGGCTCTTCATGCCTCTAGCCTACGACTCGGTAGTTGAAGCCTTCAGGGTGCAGGTCTCGCAGCGTCCGAAGATCGCGAAGTGCTTCAGATCGGTGTCGAAGCCGAAGGTCTCCCGCAGTTTGGCGGTGAACTCCGCGGCCACCTCCACGTCCGCCTCGATGACGTCCGTGCAGTCGCGGCACACCAGGTGGAGATGGTGGTGCCGGTCGGCGAGGTGGTAGGTCGGGGCGCCGTGCCCGAGGTGGGCGTGGCTGACCAGGCCGAGCTCCTCCAAAAGCTCCAGCGTGCGGTAGACGGTGGAGATGTTCACCCCCGACGCGGTCTTGCGCACCTCGACGAGGATGTCGTCGGGGGTCGCGTGCTCCAGGGTGTCCACGGCTTCGAGCACGAGTTGGCGCTGCGGCGTCAGCCGGTAGCCGCGCTGCCTGAGGTCGCTCTTCCAGTCGGTGCTCACCACGGTGACGAGTCTAGAGCGGGCCCGGCCGGTTCGGGCCGGGCCTGCGGGAAGGCGGGGAGAACCGGCCGGAGCCGGGTCTACTTGAAGAAGGCGATGCCGTCGTCCGGCATGTCGTCGGGCAGGGCCTTGGCCCAGCGCTCGACCTCCTCCGGGGTGACGACCTTCTTCAGGTGCGCCGACATGTAGGGGCGCAGCTCGACCTCGGGGGTCTGCTTCTCGCCGACCCACATCAGGTCGCTCTTGACGTACCCGTACAGCCGCTTGCCGCCGGTGTAGGGGCGGGCGGCGGGCGTGCGCGCCACCGCGTCCGTGACCAGGTCGATCTGCGGCTTCTGGTCGGCCAGCTCGCCGTACCAGATCTCGATGACGCCGTCGTCGCGGGTCATCGTCACCTCGACCTTGCGGCCGGAGTCGATCCGCCAGAAGCCGTGCTCGGACTCCAGCGGCCGCACCTTGTTGCCGTCGCCGTCCAGCACCCAGGTGTGGGAGGAGTACTCCAGGAAGTCCCGGCCGTCGTGGGTGAAGCTGACCTCCTGCCCGAAGTTGCACTTCTCGGCGCCGGGGAAGTCGTGCACGCCCGCACCCGCCCAGTTGCCCAGCAGGAAGGCGAGCGGGACGAGGTCCTTGTGGAGGTCGGACGGGATCTCGATCATGAGAGGCAGTTCCTGGACGTGGTCGGGCAGGTCAGCGCTGGCCCTGGTACAGCTTCTTCACGGTCAGCCCGGCGAAGGCGAGTACGCCGACGGCGACCAGGACCAGCAGGGCTTCGAAGAAGATAACCACGGGGTGCTCCTTGAGCGGGGGGTGCGGTTGTGCACAGGACCGGGCCCCAGCTTACGCGGCCGGGGCCCGGTCCTTCGTGTGAGGTCTCCCCTCCCGGCCGGTCAGCTCAGCAGCTGGCTCTGCAGCGTCACCGTCTGCTGGAAGGGCAGCGCCGCCGCGGTGCCCTTGCGGGACTGGACGATCAGGGCGACGACGTCCCCGGAGCGGACGTACGCCTGCCGCACGTGTTCCGCGCCGCGCGGCTTCACCTCGTCGTAGGAGTAGCGGGACACCCCGCGGGGATCCGCGGCCGAGGGGTGGTCGTCGTCGTACTGGACGTGCTCCGCGCCGGTGAGGGCGTACGAGGGCGACCCGTAGGCGACGAACTTCCCGAAGACCGCGTCGCCCACCTCGGCCGTGGCGAACCGCAGGAGGTAGATGCGGGTACGGGTGCCGTCCCCGGTCGTCCAGCCGCGCGCCGCCGCGTGCCGCAGGCCGTGGTCGGTCATCAGCTGCCCGGCCTCGGTCCGGTCCTTCTTCTCCGCGAACACGGCGGTAAAGTCCTCGGTGGACAGCCAGCCGTCCTTGCCGCGCAGCGCCTTGTCCTCCGTGGCCCCCGCGGGCGCGGGCAGCAGCAGGGCCCTCAGGTCGGCCGCGTGGCCGCTCGCCGGGTCCTCGGAGTCGTACGGGCGGGCGCCGGCGGGCAGGGGCGGCTTGGTGATCCGCGGGTAGTCCCAGCGGCCGTCGGACTCGGTGGCGAGGCCGGGGACGTCCGTGCGCTCCATACGCGTGATCCCGTACGCGGTCCCCGCGCCGAGCGCGGCGAACACGGTCACCACGGCGGTCCAGCGCAGGGCCGCCCGCAGCCGGCGCCGGTCCCGGAACGGGACGCGTGCGGGAGCGGCAGCCGGGGCCGCCGGGACGTCGGCGGCACCCGGCGGAACGGCCCCGGCCGCCTCGGGCGTCGCAGGTGCCTCAGGTGCCTCAGGCGCCTCAGGTGCCTCAGGCGTGTCGGGCGTCTCGGGCACCTCAGCCGCGTCCGCAGCCGGCGCCTGGTCAGCGGCCTCCACGGCCTCCGCCGGAGCCACGGCCTCCGCCGACTCGACTGCCTCCGCCGGCTCCACGGCCTCCGCCGGGTCCGTCGTCCGGTCGGCCGGATCCGTCGTCTGTGCGTGCTCGGTCATACGGCCAGCCCCGGGGTGTCGATGCGGTCCAGTTGTGCGGTGAAGAACGCCGTGACGCCCCGCCGGTCGATGGGCCCGGGCGTGTCCACGACGACGTTGACCAGGACGTCCCCCACGTGCCCCACGCAGAACGCGCCCTCCAGCCCGTCCTTCTTCGCCTTCGGGGACAGGAAGCACCGGGCGTCCTTGTGGCCCTTGATCTTCGGGCCCTTGCGGAAGACGTCGGCGGCGGACAGGAACCGCTGGGCGGAGTCGGCCATGTCCCGCACCGCGCTCCGGTTGCCCATCTGCTGGAGGGTGACCTCGGCCGTGAAGCCGTTGTCCTCCTCGTCGCGGGCGGGGACGGCGTAGCTCCGCAGGGCCATGCCCTTGATGTCCTGCTTCTCGACCAGCTTCTCCAGCTCGCGCTGGACGCGGCCGGGCAGGCCCTTGAGGGACTCCTTGCGCAGGGCCGTGGCCCTGGCGCCGCTGAGCTCGGTGTCGTGACCGAAGTCCCGCACGTCCGGGCCCGGGGAACGGCCCTCCTTCTCGTAGGGCAGGAGCATGGCGCTCAGGCCCTTCGGCTTCTCCGCCGCCGTCCCCGCGCCGTTCTGCTGCTTCCCCTTCTTCGCGGCCGGGAGCTTCCAGACCGGCTTGCCGGGGCTGCGGTCGGCGTCCTGGACGGTGATCACCGTGAAGCCGATGCCGCCGGCCAGCGCACAGGCCAGCAGAACCGATCCGCCCGCGATGGCGGCCCGGCGGCTGCGCGCCCTGCGGGCCACCCGGGCGGTGAGTCCGTCGGCGGCGGGCTCCGCCACGGTCCCCTCGATGACCTCGGGGGTGTTCTCGGATGGCTCGGTCACAGCTTGCCCACCTGTCGCTTCGCCAGGTCCATGATCTTCGACTTGGGGATCGGTCCGCTGTCGTGGACGAAGATCTCGACGTAGACGTCTCCGCGCCAGGCGTGCGCCTCGGCGGTGTACAGCGGGAGGTACCCCGGCTTCCGGTCGGGGGTGTCGTGGACGTACACCGTGCCGGCGTGCTCCCCGGTGCCGGGGATGGGCCAACTGCGGGTGTCCTTCTCGCGGTTGGCCCAGTAGACGCCGTTGTCCGCCCACAGGGACGCGCCCAGGGTGTCCACCTGGCGGAACTGCGTCAGGTTGATGTAGACGCCGCCGTTCTCGCCGAACCGCCAGGACGTCGTCGCGGAGCGGCGGAAACCGTCGGCGAGCAGGTTGGCGAAGGTGTCGGACGGCCCGTTGTACCGGCCCGCGTACGCCGAGAGGCCCATCCAGCCGTCACGGCCCGGAGGATCCTCGACGTCCCTGGCCTTCTTCGGCCGGTCGATCAGGAACTCACGCAGGTCGCCGTCCAGCCGGATCTGACGGTCCTGGGACGCCGGCAGCGGCTCCGCCTCGCCCTTCGCCCGCGGGACGACGGGCTGGGACAGCGGTGGCAGCTCGGTGGGCGGCCGTTCGGCCTGGATCAGGTACCCGGTGCAGGTGCCGGCGACCACGCCCAGCACGGCGGCCGCCGCGATCATCAGCGTGGTCCGGCCGCGGGGCCGCCGGGCCGCCCCCGCGCCGTCGCCCGGCTCGGCCGCGTCCGCGTCCACGGGCCCGGACTCCTGGTGCTCCCCGGCGAGTTCGATCTCCCCGATCTCGCCCACCGCGCCCGTCACCGGGCCGGATCCGGCCTTGTCGGGTCTATCGGCGTCTTCCACACAGTCCCCCTCAGAACGTTCAGAACGTGAAGGGCGCGTTCCGTATCGCGCCCCCCAGGAGACTCCTACGTCACACCGGTAGTTGTAGGCGGGGTGATTACGATTCAGCCATGGCGAAGAAGCTCGTGATCAAGGTGACAGCGGGGGCCGATGCCCCCGAACGCTGCTCGCAGGCCTTCACGGTGGCGGCGGTGGCCGTGGCCAGCGGGGTGGAGGTGTCGCTGTGGCTGACCGGGGAGTCCGCGTGGTTCGCGCTCCCGGGCCGGGCCGCCGAGTTCGAGCTGCCGCACGCCGCCCCGCTGCCCGACCTGCTCGACTCGCTCCTGGCGGGCGGCCGCGTGACCCTGTGCACGCAGTGCGCGGCCCGGCGCGACATCACGGAGAAGGACGTTTTGGAGGGTGTCCGCATCGCGGGCGCGCAGGTGTTCGTGCAGGAGGCCCTGGCCGACGGCACCCAGGCGCTCGTCTACTGAGACGCCCGCCCACCCACCGGGCGGCGCCTCACCGGGGCCGCTTCTTGCCGTCGAGCTCGTCCCACCACTCGTCCGACTGCGGGTCGCCCGAGGGGTCGTCCCACCAGCGGTCGTCCGGGCCGCGCCGGTTGGCGATCATCGCGGCGACCGGCGGGATGACCATGGCGACGACGCACATGCCCACGGCGACCGGCACCGACCAGAGCCGCACGACGGCCCAGGCCAGGACGAAGAGCGCGATGCACGTGCCCATCAGGGCGAAGTAGACGTGCCGCCTGCGCGCGTACATGTTTCCAGCGTAGGTCCGATCGGCCCGCCCGGCGCAGGGCGGGCGGGCCGATCGGGCAGCGCCCAGCGGGGCGTCCGGGCATGCCGAAGGGCCGCACCCCGGGTGTCCAACCCGTGGGATGCGGCCCTTCAGCCGTCACGTGCCCCGAGGAACGCGGCCGGGCGGCCGGGCTCCCGCCGGAGGCCGTCAGACCGCGATCGCGACCTCGGCCAGACCGCCCTGCTGGGCGACGACCGTGCGGTCGGCGGTGCCGCCGGGCACCAGCGCACGGAGGGTCCAGGTGCCCTCGGCCGCGTAGAAGCGGAACTGACCGGTGGCGGAGGTCGGCACCTCCGCGGTGAACTCGCCGGTCGAGTCCAGCAGACGGACGTAGCCCGTCACCGGCTCGCCGTCGCGGGTCACCTGGCCCTGGATGGTGGTCTCACCGGGCTTGATCGTCGAGGCGTCCGGGCCGCCGGCCTTCGCACCGCACATGTGTCAACTCCTGAAGGGGTCTGGAGAGGTCGGTCGGGTGGGACTTACTTGGCGGGGCCGAGCTCGATCGGCACGCCGACCAGGGAGCCGTACTCGGTCCAGGAGCCGTCGTAGTTCTTGACGTTCTCCACGCCGAGCAGCTCGTGCAGCACGAACCAGGACAGCGCGGAGCGCTCACCGATGCGGCACAGGGCGATGGTGTCCTTGGCGAGGTCGACCTGCTCGTCCTCGTAGAGCTTCTTCAGCTCCTCGTCGGACTTGAAGGTGCCGTCGTCGTTGGCGTTCTTGGACCACGGGATGTTGCGCGAGCTCGGCACGTGGCCGGGGCGCTGCGACTGCTCCTGCGGCAGGTGGGCCGGGGCGAGCAGCTTGCCGGAGAACTCGTCGGGCGAGCGCACGTCGACGATGTTCTTCTTGCCGATCGCGTCCACGACCTCGTCGCGGAAGGCGCGGATCGACGTGTCCTGCGGCTTGGCCTTGTAGTCGGTCTTCGGGCGCTCGGGCACCTCGTCACCGGGGACCAGCTCGCGGGCGTCCAGCTCCCACTTCTTGCGGCCGCCGTCGAGCAGCTTGACGTTCTCGTGGCCGTACAGCTTGAAGTACCAGTACGCGTACGCGGCGAACCAGTTGTTGTTGCCGCCGTAGAGGACGACGGTGTGGTCGTTGGCGATGCCCTTGTCGGACAGGAGCTTCTCGAAGCCCTCCTGGTCGACGAAGTCACGGCGGACCGGGTCCTGCAGGTCCTGGGTCCAGTCGATCCGGATGGCGTTCTTGATGTGGTTCTTCTCGTAGGCGGACGTGTCCTCGTCCACCTCGACGATGGCGATGCTGGGGTCGTCCAGGTGCTCCTGGAGCCAGTCGGCGTCGACCAGGACGTCGCTGCGGCTCATGCTTTTCTCCTCCGGGGCAGTTGCGGCGGGGCGTGCGGGGTGAGGCAGGGCGCACGGCGGTACGGGCGCCGGGCGCGGGGGTGCCCTTCAGCAGGGCGAGGGGGAACGCGGACGTCGACGACGACGTCGGCTCAGAACGGGCGACAGAGCATGGCGGCGACACGGCACAGGTCTACTGCCCGCCGCTTCGTGAGATCCGCCTGTCGCTTCATGGCCCCGATGGTAGGGAGAGCAGGGTGTGCGTGTCACCGGCGTGTCGCATGATGAGACACGATCGTCCGCATAGTGGGATCAGGGAGGGCTCCGGGGCCATTTCCGGCCGGTTCCGGGCCCCCCGCGGCCGGATGTGGCCGGTGTCACCTTCACTCGGCGGACGCCGTCGTCTCGCCAGTCGGACGGACGTGAACGGGCCCCCCGCGGATGCGGAGGGCCGCCGTCGTCGAAGGGGCCGAAGCGGCCCTCTGCCTGCCTACCCGGCCAGGCGGACGTCCGAACCCTCCACCGTGATGCCCACGCCGGCCTTCGACGCCTCGACCTTGTCGAGCCGGATCCCGCCCGGCAGACCCTCGATCTTCTGCTCGAAGTCGGTGATCTGCCGGACCCGGGACTCGGCGATCGTCATCCCGCCGAACTTGGGCAGCGCGTCCGCCTTGACGCGCACGGTGTGGCCGTCCACCACGGTGACGGAGCTGAGCACGAACACCGGCTCGGGCAGCTTGGTCCCGAGCACCGTGGCCTCCACCTCGACCTTGATCTTGCCGTTGCCGCCGTCCGACAGCCCGACCACGTTCGCGGTCACGCCGGGGGCCACCCGCTGGGGCTCCGACCGGGCGGTCTTGAGCAGTTCGTCGTAGGCGACGGTCGCGGTGCCCGTGGCGGTCGCGGCGGTGGCGGAGGAGAAGTTGCCGGAGAACTCGACGCCCTTCATGTCGGCGTGCAGATCGGCGATGCGGATCTTCTGTCCGCCGTCCCCGGTGGTGGCCTCGTAGTCCTGGATGCCGACCTCGATGTCGTCGAGGGTGCCGCCGGCGACCTGGGTGAGGAAGGGGAAGCCCTTGATGGACACGTCGGGCGTGGAGGTGAGGTTCTCGGTGGCCTTCAGCCGGTCCGCGGCCTCGCCCTCGGCGAAGTTCACCGCGACGCGGTCCACGATGACGAAGAGCCCGCCGAGTATCACGACGACGACGAGCAGTATTCGCAGTGCGCGCATGCGGTGTTTCCCCCACCTAGGCGTGTCCGACGGCATTCCCCGACGACCGGGAGGCCGTCCAGCGCGAGCGTAACCCGCACGGGAGTGCCCTCCCGGGAATTGTGGATCACCTGTGACGCACGGGACCGCAGCCGCGCCCCGTCCCGCCCCGGGACGGAAGGCGCGGCGCGAAGGCTGCGGGTCAGGCGAACACGCGGCCCAGGACGTACACCGCGGGGGCCGCGGCGGCCAGGGGCAGGGCCACGCCCGCCGTGAAGTGGACGAAGCGGGACGGGTAGTCGTAGCTCGCGGCCCGGTGGCCGATCAGGGCGCAGGCCGCGACCCCGGCGCCGAGCAGCGCGCCCGAGGCACCCGGTCCGGCCGCCGCGCCCAG
>NZ_JAAGMD010000293.1 GCF_010548465.1 Streptomyces sp. SID14436
TGCCGCGGCGCCGGGGCCCGCGCCGCCGGTCCGCCGGGCGGTGCTGCTCGCGAGGTCGTGGTGGACGCGGACCAGCAGGTCGCCGAGCCCCAGGCCGAGGGCCCGGGCCGCGGCGGCGAGGACCTCCGAGGAGGCCTCCTTGCGGCCCCGTTCCACCTCCGACAGATAGGGCATGGAGATCCGGGCCGCTTCGGCGACGTCCTTCAGGGTCCGTTCCTGGGCCAGCCGTTCGCGGCGCAGCACGTCCCCGACCAGGTCCCGCCACAGAGGTTCCCTGGGGGCGGGCGCGGGGCGGGCGGCAGCCGGTCGCAGGGGGATGACCCGGGCGTCGTTCGGCGCTTGGTTCGTCACCCCCTCAGCCTAGGAATCCGGGCGCCGGGGGGAAGGGAGCGGCGTTCCGCCCTGAGTGAAGTCCGGGCCCGCGACCTGCCGGAACACAAGGTTCCGCCCCGGGGCTGCCGGCCGGCCCGGACGCCCGTACCATCGGACGGACGGCGTGTCCTCCCCCGCGGTGGGCACCCGCTGCCAGATGTCCGGAACACGGTGTGCATGTGTGGGCACATGCGGGGTACCCGCTCGTCCTGAGGGCGAGGCAGCCCAGCACATGTCCGCCGTGATGCTCGTGGGGAGAGGTAATGGAGACCGCCGTGATCCGGTCGCAGGCGCAGGTCGTCGAGGAGAACACCGAGGCCAGTACGGGTGACGGAGGTCTGCCGGGGGTGGCCGACCCGCGGGCGGTCGCCCCGCGCGACGCCCGGGAACTGTCCCGGCAGTTCTTCCGCCGTCTGACGGAGCTCGAAGAGGGCACCCACGAATACCAGTACGCGCGCAACACCCTCATCGAGATGAACATGTCGCTCGTGCGCTTCGCCGCCGGCCGCTTCCGCGGCCGGGGCGACGACATGGAGGACATCGTCCAGACCGGCATGATCGGCCTGATCAAGGCGATCGACCGGTTCGAGCTCTCGCGCGAGGTCGAGTTCACCTCCTTCGCGCTGCCGTACATCGTCGGCGAGATCAAGCGCTTCTTCCGTGACACCACCTGGGCCGTGCACGTGCCGCGACGGCTGCAGGAACTGCGCGTGGAGCTGGCGAAGGCCCGCGAGGAGCTGGCGAGCCGGCTGGACCGCGAGCCGACCGTCGCCGAGCTCGCCACGCTGATGAACATCACCGAGGACCAGGTCATCGAGGGCCAGATCGCCGCGAACGGCTACAACTCCTCCTCCCTGGACGCCGCCCTCACCGGCGACGGCCCGGAGCAGGGCGAGGCCGTCCTGGCGGACTTCATCGGGGTGGAGGAGGAAGGGCTGCGGCTCGTCGAGGACTTCCACGCCCTGGCCCCGCTGATGGCGGAGCTCAGCGAACGCGACCGGCAGATCATCCACATGCGGTTCGTCGAGGAGGCCACCCAGGCGGAGATCGGTGGGCAGCTGGGCTGCTCGCAGATGCACGTCTCCCGGCTGATCAAGCGGATCATCACCCGGCTCCGCGAGGGCATGCTGGGCGAGCTGGGCTGCGCCTGAGCCCACCGCCTCCCCGGACGACTCCTGCGGCTGCCGTCCCCCCTCCCGCGATGTGCGCGGAGCAGGGGGACGGCAGCCGCGGCGTTTGCGGGCTTGCTTCAGGCAGGGAAGCGGGGTCACCGGACGGGCGTGGACGACGCCGTCGGTCCTGCGGACCGAGTCGAACGGATCGGACCGGGCGGGAAAGAGAAACGAGACGCGGTGGTCGGGGTTCAGCCGTCGGCGAGGTTCAGCTCGGCGCGCACGCACTTGCCGACCGGGACCCGTTCCACGGTGACGTTGTCGGCCAGGGCGCGGACGATCTCCAGGCCGTGCCGGCCGACGCGCTCGGGGTCGCGCGGGAACACCCGGGGCAGGGTGACGCTGCTGTCGAAGACCGTGACGACGAGCGAGGTGTCGGTGCCCTCCAGCTCCAGGATGTAGGGCCCGTTGCTGTGCCGGTCCGCGTTGGTGACCAGCTCGCTGACCACGAGCAGGACGGCACCGTCGACGCGCTGGTCGATGGTGGCGCACCAGTCGGTCCGCAACTGCTCGAGGAAGAGCGCGGCGAAGGCGCGCGCCTCGGCGATGCATCCGGGCTCGCCGGTGAAGTGTGCGGCCCGCCGCAGCGGTTCCACGGGCACGTCGAAACCAGTCGGTATCACTGCCCCGTCCAGGTGGTCGGTCATGCGTTTCTCTCTGAAAGCCGGGCTGGCCGGACGCTCTGCACCAGTCCACGTACCCCGAGTCCGGCGCGGCAGTCCCCCTGACCCGTGTATGCCTGAGCACACCGTGGGAACCCGGTGCCCGGACCCGTGGGACGCCCGGCCCGCGGTCCGGGTGCGGTGGGCGGAAGGACGGGCCATGAACGAACTGATGGCGGTGCGGAGCCTGACGATGCTACCTGTGGTCACCCTGGGCGGTGACGCGGTCGCTCACGTCAAGGACACCCTCCTCGACGGCGCGGCCGGACACGTCACCGGATTCACCGTCACCGGCCGGGGCCTGCTGTCGGGTCCGCTGCGGCAGAGCCTGCCCTGGCCCGCCGTGTACGCCCTCGGCCCGGACGCCGTCATGGTCCGCGACGAGCGAGCCCTCCTCGGCCTGCCGCTGTCGGCGGTACGGGGGGACGCCCTGCGCGGGCGGCTGCTGGGGGCCCGGGTGGTGACGGAGGAGGGCGAGCCGGTGGGCACCGTGCTGGACGTCCTGGTCGAGGGCGGCACCAGCGGCCGGGTGGCCGCCTTCCGCCTCGCCGCAGGGCGCGCACTGGTGCGCGGCTCCCGGCACCACCGGCACCGGGCCTATCTGCCGCGGGCCGAGGCGCTGTCCGTCTCCGGCCGGACCCTGGTCGTCCCCGCACACGCCACCGCCTACGTCGCCGACGACCTGACGGGCTTCCTGTCCCGGGCCGGGACGCGTCACGACCGTGCGAGGAGCGCACCGCGGTGATGCCGTACGCCCGGCTGCGGGGACTGCCCGTCCTGGTCACCGGGGCGCGGGGCGGCGTGCGGCGGCTCGGCACGGTCGAGGCGCTCACGTTCGACGTGGTCGCCGGAGCCGTCACCCACGTGCGGGTACGGCGCGGCCGGCTGCGGGGCGGGAGCGTGCTGCCGTGGAGCGCGGTGCAGGCCGTCGGCCCGGAGGGGATCCGGGTGCGGCTGCCGGACGGGCCGGTGGCGGCGCCGGAACACCGGGAGCTGATCGGACGACCGGTGCTGACCGACGCCGGCCGGGCCCGCGGCACGGTGCTGGACGCGGCCTTCGACCCGGCCACCGGACGCCTTGAGGTGGTCCGGACGACGTGCGGCGCGCTGCCCGCCGGGCGGCTGAGGGGGCTCGGCGACCACGCGCTGGTCGTCCGGTCGGGTCCCGGCCGGCCGCCGGTGCCTCCCCCGGCGCCCCGCGGCTGACCCCGTCCAACGTGCCGGGACAGCACACCTAGGACGACACGACCGGGGGCGCGGACACGCTGCCGGCCGATTCGGGCGTGTCGGACGCGGGCGGCGGCGGGGGCGGCGCCGACGACTCGGAGGCCGGGGGCTCACCGGTCGGGGTGGTGTCGCCGTTGTCCGGTGCGGTGCCGGTGGTAGGCGGGCCGGTCGGGGTGGTGGGCCCGTCGGGAGGGGTGGTCGTCCCGTCCGAGTGCGGGGAGGTGGGGGTGGTCGGGCCGGTCGAAGGGCTCTGGTGGTCGGGCGGCTCGGTCGGGCGGTCCTTGCCGCCCTTGTCACCCGGGTTCCGCTCGAACCAGCCGCCGTCCGAGTCGCGCACCACGAACTTCTTCACCGGCCGGTCCGACGGCTCCACCACGACGGTGTTCGACGCGTTGAACCCGGGCCACGGCTTGCCGGTGTGGCGGGGCGAGGACTGCGCGACCGGCTCGGTCAGCGGGTTGCCGCAGGCGCAGCGGACCCGGGGCACCCCCCGGTCGTCCACCAGGACGGCGGTGCCGGCCTGCAGTACGGCCTGGTACTGGGTGGCGGCTCCGTCGCGGTACCCGTGGTTGGTGACGCGGGTGTCCATGCGCAGTTGCAGCGGGGTGAGCGAGCGCAGGTAGCCGGGCACGTCCCCCGGGGCGACGTCGGCCACGTCGGCGAACGCCTCGTTCTTGGCCGGCACCTCCTTCAGGTACCGGATCTGCTGCTCCACGTCGCAGGCGGCGGCGTCCTGGGTGCCCCCGTACAGGCCGGGGGCACCGCCGTCGACGGTGCGCACCGCGTTGGCGGAGGCGGATCCGGTGGGCGCGGACGGGGTGACCGTCGGGGCGGAGGTGTCCTCGGCGGTCGACTCGGTGAACGGGTCGGGGCCCTCCGAGTTCGCGGACTGGAGGAAGACCTCCCCGCCGGCGGCCTGGTCGCTGGTGCCGCCGCCGTCGGAGCGGGTGAACACCACGGTGAGGATCACGGCGGCCGCCACGGCGGCAGCGATCGCCGCGATGCCGGGTACCGAACGCCACCACGGCCGCCGCCCCGGCCCGGGCGGACCGGCGGAGGAGCCGCCTCCGGTGGGCGGCGGCTGGGACGGCGGACCCTTGGGAGGCTGCGAGGGGCCGGACAGCGGTCCGGACGGAGGTCCGGTGGGCCGGCCTGAGGACGGGGGTTCGACGCTCACGAGCTCTTCTTCCCGCGCGGGTGGTCCGCGGCAGTCACACATCGCGCCGGATACCGGAGGCGATGCCTGCGCCTTGTGCCCTACCTGTTCATTGTGTGCTCCGGGGGTGTGCCGCCCGCAAGCCGACGCGGACGGACCTCCCGGCGGGCGCCGCCCGTCGGGCCTGCTTAGCGTGACCGAGTGACGTCACGCACCCTCTCCGACCCGGCGGTCGCCCGGCACGGCTGGGTCCAGGCCCTCCTCACCGTGCTCGGCGGTCTGCTCGCCATGGGCGTGGTCGCCGCGCTCGGCCTGTGGGCGGCCGGGGCCACGGACCTGCCGGACGGCTCCTTCCCCTCCGTGGTCGCCGCGACGGTGGTCACGGCCGTCGGCGGAACGGTGGAACTCTCCGGCGACGCCGGCGGACTGGCCGGAACCGAAGGGGGTCTGACGGTCATTCCGCTGTCCGTGACCCTCACCGGGGCGCTGGTCGTCGGCTGGGGCTTTCTGCGTCCGCTGCGCCACCGGGCGGTCGCCGGGGCGCCGGAGCTGGCCGGCTGGGCCGCCCGGATCGCCGCCCTGTGGCTGATCGCCCTGCTCGGCCTGGCGTTCGCCGCCCGGCGCACGTTCGAGATCTCCCTCGGGGAGGGGGCGCTCGGGGACCTCGGTGACCTCTTCGGGGTCCGGCCGAAGGTCGGCTTCTCCACCGACGTGCTGCCGACGGTGCTGATCGGCCTGGTCTGGCTGGCGGGGGTGCTGGTGCTGGCCCTGCTGGTGTCGCGCGGCGCGCCGCTGCCGGGCGGGCTGCTGCGCTTCCAGTCATCGGTGCGGCCCGCCGCGCACGCCATGGTGCAGCTGCTCCTGGCCTTCGTCGTCATCGCCCTCCTGATCGCCCTGGTGGTCGCCGTCACCCGCGGCCACGCGGCCGAGACCTTCGCGGTGATCCTGCTGGGCCTGCCCAACGTGGCCTGGCTCGCGCTGACCATCGGCCTCGGGGCCACCTGGGACGGCAGGGTCGACGGACCGTTCGGGCTGCCCATGCCGCACGTCCTGGACGAGGTCCTGCGCACCCCGGACATCTCCGCGCTCGACCTGGGCACGCTCGCCGAGTACGACGGCCGGGTGTGGTGGCTGCTGGTCGTGGACGCGGTGCTGCTGCTGACCACCGCCTTCGTCATGGCGGCCCTGTCGCCCGCCCGGATCCGGGCCTGGCAGCACGCGGTGCACATGGCGGTGGCGCTCGCCCTCACCGTGCTGATGATCTGCCTCATGGCCCGGATCTCCGCCCGCCTCGGCCTGTCCGTCCTCGGCATCGGCGACCTGGGCGACGGCCTGTCGGGGCAGGTGCTGCTGCGGCCCCGGCTGTGGAGCGCCCTGGGGCTGGCGCTGCTGTGGGGTCTGGTCACCGGCTTCGCCGGGGCGCTGCTGGCCCGGCGGGTGCGCCGGCGGGGCGAGACGGACACGGGCCCGGCGCCGGAACGGCCCTGACCGCCGGGGGGCGACGGTGCCGGAGGGCACCGGACAGGGACTCCGGTCCTGTCCCCGGCCGCCGCGCGACCGCCCTCGTCCGTCGGAGCGGCTAGCCGGGCGGTTCGAACACCGGGTGCGCCCAGCGGGGCGGCCGCTTCGGCGGCCCCTCCTCCGGCCGGGGGACGCGCGCCGCCACGTGGGTGGCGGGACGGGGGCTGCCGGTCGCGGCCGTGCGCAGCGCGGCGACGAAGTCCAGGCAGGAGCCGTAGCGGTCGTCGGGGCTCTTGGCGAGGGCCTTGGCGAGGACGGCGTCGGTCTGCGGGGCGAGGTCGGGCCGGTCGGCGGTCAGGCGGGGCGGATCGTCGTACTGGTGGGCCCACAGCAGCGCCATGTCGTCGTCGCGGCGGAAGGGCGGATGCCCGGTGAGCGTCTCGTGGACGACACAGGCGAAGCCGTACACGTCGCAGCGGGCGTCGACGGGGCGGCCGGAGATCTGCTCGGGCGCGACGTAGTCGAGGGTGCCGACGAACTGGCCGACGGTGGTGAAGCCGGTCAGTGACAGTGACTTCTTGGTGAGCCCGAAGTCGGTGAGGTAGACGTGCTCGGGGTGGTCGCTGTCGGTGCCGCGCGAGACAAGGATGTTGCCCGGTTTCACGTCGCGGTGCACCAGCCCGTGGTCGTGGGCGGCGTCGAGCGCGGACGCCACCTGGGTGGCGATGCGCAGCGCGGTGGGCAGCGGCAAGGGGCCCTCCCGGTCCAGGAGATGGCGCAGGTCGCTGCCCGCCACGTACCGCATGGCGATGTACAGGATGCCGTCCGTCTCCCCCGCCTCGAACACCGGCACGATGTGCGGGTGGTCGATCGCGGCGGCGGTGCGGGACTCGTGGGTGAAGCGGCGGCGGAAGGTGTCGTTGCGGGCCAGTTCCGGGGCGAGCAGCTTCAGCGCCACGGTGCGGTCCAGCCGCAGGTCCCGGGCCCGGTAGACGACCGCCATGCCGCCCCGCCCGATCTCGTCCTCGATCAGGTAGCCGGCGACCTGCTGTCCGGTCAGCTCGGCGGGACGCCCGGCGAAGAGGCTGGTGTCACGGCTCATCGGACGTCACCGCACCGGGGGACACGACCCGGGTGGGCTCCTCGGGCGGCCCGGGCGGCGGCCCGGGGGTGCCCGACACGAGCCGGGTGGGCGGATGCCCAGCGGATCCGTCCGGCCCGCCCGGCCCGTCCTGCCCGTCCTGCCCGTCCTGCCCGTCCGCCCCACGGTCGGCCGGGGGCTCGGTGGGGCCGGGGG
>NZ_JAAGMD010000325.1 GCF_010548465.1 Streptomyces sp. SID14436
TAGGCGCTCGCGCGGGTCCCGGTGGCGCCGGAACGGGCCGCCTCGGCGTACCCGGCGGCGGCGTTCAGGGCCTGGGCGGTGGCGCGGCGTTCCGGGCCGTGCGGACGGAACGGGGCGGGCGCCATGCCGACCAGCCAGGCCCAGGCCCCGGCGGCGAGGGCCAGGCCGAGGTGGCCGGGGAGCTGCCCGGGGGTCTGGGGCATGAAGAGCGCGGCGGAGCTGACGAAGACGAGGATGACGTGGCCGGGCGGTCCGATCCGGGTGGCGTCGCAGACCACCTTCTGCACGGCCGCGAGGACGGCGCCGACGGTGACCAGGAGGACGGCGTGGCGGGTGAGCGAGGCCGCCAGGAGGGCGACGCCCAGGCTGGCGACCATGCCGGCCACCACCCCGGCCAGGACCTTGGCACGGGCCGCGTAGGGGCGGTTGTGGGCGTAGAGCGCGCACAGGGATCCGGCCATGGTGTACAGGGCGAGGTCGAGCCGTCCGAGGGCGACGAGCAGCAGGTTGGGCGGGGCGGCCGCGACGACCACGCTGATGGCGGGCTTGAACCAGATGCCGGAGGGGCGGCCGGGGCGGAGCACACCGGCGACCGGGAGGCGAGGAGTGCGGGGGGCGCGCGGGGCGTGGGGCGGGGTGGGGGTCGCACTGCTCATGACGGACAACATTAGCATGTGTTTTACCCGTAAAACATTTCCGCGCTGCCGGGCGCGCTCCCCGAACGCTCCCCGTGTACACCCGTGCGCTCGCGTGCACGGCACGAACCCCGGGCAGTCCTTGACCGACCGCCGACGGGTCGAGGGGGAGGTTCGCGTGCACGGACCGGCGTCGTCCGGCTGGCTGCTGGTCGCGCTCTGCGCGGCGACCGGCGCCTACTGCCTGCTGCGGATGCGCAGCGGTGTCGAGGAGCAGCGCCGCGCGGCGGGCGGGGAGGCCCTCATGGGGTTCGGGATGGCCGCCATGGCCGTGCCCGCGGCGGTGTTCACCCCGCCGTCCTGGGCCTGGTCCGCCTACGCGCTGCTGTTCGGGGCGGTCGGCCTCCACGCGCTGTGGGCGGCGCGCGCGAGGCCACGCCATCTGCACCACCTGGTGGAGGCGGGCGCCATGGTCCACATGTCGGTGGCGATGGCGGGGTCCTCCGGTCACCGGCACGGCGGCTCCGGCCTGCCCCTGCTGACCGGCCTCCTGCTGCTCTACTTCTGCGCCTACGTGCTGGTCGCGGGGGTCCGGCTGATACCCGTGCCGGCCGTCGCGGGTGCCGGTCCCGCTCCCGGGTGGGGCGACCGGCCCGAGGTGGCGCGCGCCTGCCGGCTCTCCATGGGGATGGCGATGGTGGCGATGCTGCTCATGATGTGAGCGCGCACCGGCGCACGGGCGCCCCCGACGACGGGACCACCGCACCCGGTTGCGGTCGCCATGCGCTCTGCCCCCGGCCCGCGCGGGGCCGTTGTCTGCGTCACTTCGCCGGCCGGGCCGTACCACCGGACCGGGCCCGCGCCCTAGGCTGGGCGCATGATGCTCCCCGCGGCCCTGTTGCTGCTCGGCGTGCTGACCGCCGTGGCAGGACCCAGGCTGCTCGCCCGGGCGGACTGGACCGACCGGGAACCGGTGGTGGCGCTGTGGGTGTGGCAGTGCGTCGTCGCGGCCGTACTGGTGTGCTGCGCCCTGTCCATGACCTTCAGCGCGGCGGCCGCCTGGCAGGCGGTGGGCGGCCACGTCTTCGCCACGGCGCCCGGCGCCGTCGTGGAGGCGTACGCGCTCGGAACGGCCGGCCCCACGGCGGCGGCCACCGCCGTGGTCCTGGCGTGCGGCGGACTGTGGAGCGCCGCGATGCTCGTCCGCGAGGTCCTGCGGGCGCGTGCCCGGCGCCGCGCGCGCCGGGCCGAGCTCGTCGTGCGGGCGCCGCTGCTGCCCGGTGAGGAGCCCGGCGAGGACCGGCTGGTGGTGCTGGAGGGCGACCGCCCCGACGCCTGGTGGCTGCCGGGGACGCCGCCCCAACTCGTCGTCACCACCGCCGCGCTGCGCCGCCTGAAGGGGCGGCAGCTCGACGCGGTCCTCGCCCACGAACGGGGACACGCCCGGGCCCGGCACGACTGGCTGCTGAACTGCTCCGGGGCGCTGGCCGCCGGGTTCCCCCAGGTGCGGGTCTTCGCGGCGTTCCGCGACGAGATGCACCGGCTGGTGGAACTCGCCGCCGACGACGTGGCCTCCCGCCGCTTCGGCCGCCTCACCACCGCGCTGGCGCTGGTGGAACTCAACGAGGACCGCGGGGTGTTCGGCCCCTGCCCCACCCCGCAGGCCCAGGTCCGCGCCCGCGTGCACCGGCTGCTGACGCCCCCGGACCGGCTCACGGCGGGCCGCAGGCTGCGGCTGACGGCCGCGGCGTCGCTGGTGCCGGTGGTTCCGGTGCTGCTGGCATTCATGCCGGGACTGCGGGCACTGGGGTAGTCCAGGGGGCCGCGCGGGCCGCGACCGGGTCCGGCCCCACGCCCCCGAGGTCGGCAAGGATCACCCCATGCACACCCCCCACGTGGACGCACCGCCCGCTCCGCCGGACCCCCGCCCCGCCGCCCGGTCCGCCGGTGTCCTGGCCCTCTGCTCGGCGCTCCTGCTGCTCCTGGTGGCCCTCGGCTGGCGCCCGCTGCTGGGCCTGGACCGCGACATCTCCCGCACCACCCACCGGTGGGCGGTCGAGGAGCCCGGACTGACCCGGGCGGCCCGGATCCTCACCGACTGGGTGTGGGACCCGCTGACCCTGCGCGTGCTGTGCGGCGCGGTGGCCGTCCTGCTGCTGTGGCGGTACGCGGCCCGCTGGACGGCGGTGTGGCTGGTGCTGACGGTCGCCCTGGCCGCGGCGCTGCAACAGGGCCTGAAGGCGGCCGTGGGCCGTGCCCGCCCCGTCTGGCCCGACCCGGTCGACTCGGCCCACTACGCGGCCTTCCCCTCGGGTCACGCCATGACCGCGACCGTGGTCCTCGGCCTGCTGCTGTGGCTGCTGCACCGGCGGGGCGTCGGCCCCCGCCTGTGGTGGACGGCGGTCACGCTGGCGGCGGTCTCGGTGGCGGGCGTCGGGCTCACGCGCGTATGGCTGGGCGTGCACTGGCCCACGGACGTCCTGGCAGGCTGGCTGCTGGGCGCCTTCGTCGTGGCCACCGCGGTGTGGGTCCACGGTCTGCGGCACCGCCCCTGACCCCGCGGGCTCCGCCCCGCTCCCCCGCCCCGCTGACCAGGGAAGACACCACTCCCCTCGGACGATCCCCCGCGTCGCCCGAGGAGAGCGGCAGCCGGACCGCGCCCCACGAGGGGCACGGCCGGACGCGCTGAGTATAGTTGGCTGGCAGCCAGTCAACGCAGGAGTCAAGCATGTCCCCGCGCAGCGCCTCGGTCAATGAAGAGTTGCGAAGGCGTTCGAAGGAGCGGCTTCTGCAGGCCGCCGTCGAGGTGGTCAGCGAGCGCGGTTACGAGGCGACGACACTCGGCGACATCGCGGACCGGGCGGGCACCGCACGCGGTCTGGTCTCCTACTACTTCCCCGGCAAGCGCACCCTGGTGCAGTCCGCGGTGCACCGGCTGATGCACCGCACGCTCGAGGAGGCACTGGAACGGGAGCCGCGCACCGAGGACGGGCGGGAGCGGATGGCGCGGGCCATCGACGCGATCCTGGGTCTGGCGCGGGACCGGCCGGTCCTCATGCGCCAGCACATGGCGGGGCTGCTGCAGGCGGAGGGCTTCGTGCCGTGCCCGGAGCAGCGGCGTCTGGCGGAGCTGCTGAGCGACACGGTGGCGCGGCACGGTTCGTCCGACACCGGAACCGACTATCCGATGCTGCGCGCGCTGCTGATGGGGGCCGTGTTCGCGGCGCTGATGCCGGGGGCGCCCATGGAGCTGCCGGTCCTGCGCGCGGAGCTGTTCAAGCGCTACCGGCTCGACTGGGAGATGGGTGTCCCGCCGGGCACCGAGGCACCCGGCGGGACGCGTGAGGCCGGCCGGACCGATCTGTCGCGGTTCTTCGCGACCGGTCCGGCACCCGAGTGCCCGGTGCCGCACCGCCGTCCCGGGCCGGACGGTCAGTCGAAGTAGTCCGGCTGCGTCTGGACGTTGAGCTCACGCAGGTGGACCCGGCGGGCCGGATCGGTGCGCCGGTCGTCGACGCGCAGGACGTCCAGCCCCTTGGCGATGTCGTTCGAGTAGATGTAGCCGTTGTAGTAGTACGCCGACCAGGCACCGCCGGTGACGAGGCGGTCGGTGGTCAGCGGTCCCCGCTCGAACCAGGCGATCTCCTTGGGCTTCGAGGAGTTGGTGAAGTCCCAGACCGAGACGCCGCCCTGGTACCAGGCCTGGACCATCAGGTCGCGGCCCCTGACGGGGATCAGCGAGCCGTTGTGGGCGACGCAGTTCTCGGTGTCGGCCTGGTGACGGGGGATCTTGAAGTAGCTGCGGAAGACCAGCTTGCGGTGGTCGCCCCTGCCCTTGATGTCGTAGATGCCGTTGGCGCCCCGGTGGGGCCCGACCTCCGCGTTGCAGGTGGCGCCGCCTCCGCCGCCCAGCTCGTCGGTGAAGACGACCTTGTCTGCCCTCTGGTTGAAGGTCGCCGAGTGCCAGAACGCGAAGTTGACGTTGTCCTGGACCCGGTCGATCACCTTCGGGCGCTCCGGGTCGCGGAGGGAGAACAGGATGCCGTCGCCCATGCAGGCGCCGGCGGCCAGGTCCTTGGAGGGCAGCACGGTGATGTCGTGGCAGCCCGTGGTCTTGGAGACGCCCGGGTTGGTGGGCGCGCCCGGGTTGCCGCCGCCGTCCGGGCCCTCACCGGGGAAGAGCACCGGGAAGCCGACGACCGCCGCCTTGTGCGGGGCCTTGCGCGGCACCTTGATGACGGAGATGCCGTCGTGCGGCGGCTGGCAGTCGGGGTAGGAGGCGCTCGGCGAGTACGACGACACGTAGATGTAGACGTTCTTGCGCTCGGGCACCAGGGTGTGGGTGTGGGAGCCGCAGGCGGTCTCGACGGCGGCGACGTAGCGCGGGTTCCGCTTGTCGCTGATGTCGAAGACCTTCATGCCCTCCCAGGAGGACTTCTCGGTGGCCGGCTGGGTGGTGCTGTTGCAACTGCTGTCGCTGCGCGAGGAGTCGGTGGACAGGAACAGCAGGTCTCCGGAGACGGAGATGTCGTTCTGCGAGCCGGGGCACAGGACCTGGGCGACGGTCTTCGGCGACCTGGGGTTGCTGATGTCGAAGATGCGGAAGCCGTCGTAGTTTCCGGCGAAGGCGTACCGGCCCTGGAAGGCCAGGTCGGAGTTGGTCCCCGGCAGGGCGTCCTTGGGGATGTTGGCCACATGGCGCATGTTGCGGGAGTGGGCGACCTCGTCCTGGCCTGGTATCTCGCCGTTCTCGATGGCCGTGCGCGCTTCGGCGCGGTCGCTCTGCGACACCTCTTCGGGGGCGGTCGGCACGTCCCCCGGATCGGGGATCGCCGTGGCCGGGGCGGCGGTCAGGAGCGCGGCCAGCAGCCCGCCGGCGGCGGCGGCAACTCCGAGTCGTCTGCGACGGGTTCGGGAATCGGGCAACAGGATCACTGTTTTTCCTCCCTGGTTCCGTTCGGTGCGAACGGTTTTCGCTCCGGCAGTATCGTGGCAGTCATGCACATATCAATAGGGGGCAATGCGGCCGCAACGAGGTTTTCCGACCGGCGACATGTGGAAGCGTGCCGAAGCGGCCACGCAGTCCGGCGAGGTGCCGTGCACTCCTGCCCCACACCCCCCGCCACAGGAGGCCGATGTGCTCTTCCGCCGCCCGAACCGCCCTCCGGCCCGGACGGCCGGACCGGCCGCACTCGTCGCCCTGGCCGTTCTCGGCCTGGCCGCCTGTGAGTCGGGCGGCGAGGAGGACAGGTCCGCCGCGACGAAGAGACCTTCGGTCATCGTGCCGGGTGAACCGGGCGGGCAGAACCGGACCCTGTCGGCCGAGGAGGCCGCCGGGCAGCGCGCGGAGGACGACTCCCCCAACGCGGCGGACGTCTCCTACACGCGGATGATGATCGTCCATCACGCCCAGGCGCTGGAGATGACCGAACTGGTCCCGGACCGCGCCGAGTCGGGCAGGATCGTGAAGCTGGCCGAGCGGATCGCCGCCGCCCAGGGCCCGGAGATCGAGGCGATGCGCGGCTGGCTGAAGACCCACGGCAAGTCGGAGACCGACGAGGGACACGGCAAGGGGCACGGGGACGGCCACGATCACGCGACCATGCCGGGCATGGTGGCCCCGGCGCAGATGAAGCAGTTGCGGGCGGCCGAGGGGAAGGCCTTCGACCAGCTCTTCCTGACCCTGATGATCACCCACCACCAGGGGGCGATCACCATGGCCACGGACGTGAAGGCGCAGGGCAACAACATCCGGATCGAGGAGATGGCGGACGACGTGGTGGCCCAGCAGACCAGCGAGATCACCCGTATGCGCGCCCTGTTGTGAGACGCCCCGGCGTCCGGGGCGTGCGGCTCAGCGCCGGGCGTGCCGC
>NZ_JAAGMD010000344.1 GCF_010548465.1 Streptomyces sp. SID14436
GCTGCTGACGCCCCGGACGCCGCTGCCCGCGGAGGCGGTGGTGGTGGCGTGGAGCGGACGGACGGGGGAGGTGCTGGCGCGGGTCGGCGGCGGGGCCGCCGGGGCCGGGGACGCCGGTGGACGGGCGGCGCCGTCCCGGCCCGCGGAGGTCACTCGATGACGAGGTCCACCGGGATGTTGCCGCGGGTGGCGTTCGAGTAGGGGCAGACCTGGTGGGCCTGCTCGACCAGCTTGCGTCCGGTCGCCTCGTCCAGACCGTCGGGCAGCTCGACGCGCAGGGTCACCGCGAGCGCGAAGCCCTCGCCCTGCTTGCCGAGGACCACCTCGGCGGTCACCGCGGCCTCGCTCACGTCGACCTTGGCGGCCCGGCCGACCACACCGAGGGCGCTGCCGAAGCAGGCCGCGTATCCGGCGGCGAACAGCTGCTCCGGGTTGGTGCCCGCGCCGCTGCCGCCCAGCTCGGTGGGGGCGGTGAGGCCGACGTCCAGCTTGCCGTCGGAGGTGACGGCGCGGCCGTCCCGGCCGTGGGTGGCGGTGGCGACGGCGGTGTAGAGCGCGTTCATGAAATGCCTTCCCTCTGTGGATGTCCGGGGCGGGCGGCCGTCCGGTGCGTGCTCCCGGCCGCCTCACGACCATGAGTAGAGCACACAATTTAGTTGTGCGCAATTGAATGGGGTCGGAGCTACCCTGGGAGACATGGCAGCGACGACCTCCATCCCGAGCACCTCCGCCCCGGGCCCGCCCCAGGACGACTGGCTCCGCCTCGACCAGCAGATCTGCTTCTCCCTGCACGCCGCGTCCCGCGCCTTCAACGGCCTGTACCGCGTGGCCCTGAAGGACCTCGGACTCACCTACCCCCAGTACCTGGTGATGCTGGCGCTCTGGGAACACGGCACCCTGCCCGTCAAGAAGCTGGGCGAGCACCTGCGCCTCGACTCGGGCACCCTGTCCCCGCTGCTCAAGCGGCTGGAGGCGGCCGGACTCGTGGTGCGCGAGCGCAGCGCCCGCGACGAGCGCTCGGTGGAGGTCCGCCCGACCGCGGAGGGCACCGCCCTGCGGGAGCGGGCCCTGCGCGTGCCGCGCCGGATCACCGCCGCGACCGGCTTCGACCTCGACGAGATCCGGGACCTGCGGGCCCGCCTCGACAGCCTCACCGCCGCCCTCGACGCGGCCGCCGCGGAGGCGTGACCGCGACCCGACGTGTACAGGACGGCCCAGGGCGGGCAAAAGACCCGTAATCCGTCCGCATCACCGGCCCCAGGGACGCCATGCACCCCGATCTCAGCCCCGTTCCCCACGACACCGTCGCCGTCGTCGTCCTCGGATCCGACGACTCCGCCCGGGTGACCGACGCCGTGCGCTCCGCGCTGGGCCAGGGGCCGGCCGTGCGGGAGGTCGTCGCCGTCGACACCCACGGCCTCGGCCGGCCGCCCGCCGACCCGCGCCTGAGGGTGGTCCGCCACCCCGCCGGCAGCGACGGCACCCCGCGCGACACCGGGCTCGACGCCGTGACCGCGCCGTACGTGATGTTCCTCGACAGCGGCGACGCCCTGCCGCCCGGCGCGGTGGACGCGCTGCTGCGGGCCGCGGACGGCGCGGACGCCCAGGTCGCGGGCGGGCTGTGCGTCCGGCGGGAGCTGCCCTCGGGCCGCGAGATCCCCTGGCAGGCGTCGCTGTACGCCGAACCGGCCGTGCTCCCCGCTCCGGAGCGGAATCCGCGCCTGGCGCACGACACCCTGAGCGTCGGCAAGCTCTACCGCACCGCCTTCCTGCGCGAGCACGGCATCCGCTTCCCCGAGGAGCACGCCCCCCACGAGGACGTCGTCTTCACCGCGCGCCTGTGGGCCGCCCGGCCCCGGATCGCCCTGATACCGGACCGGGTGTACGTCCGGCGCGTCCACCGGTCCGCCCGCCGCCTGTCGCTCTCCGGCGACTGGCAGGCCCGCACCCGGGCCCACCGGGCGGCCCACGAGACCCTGCTGGACGCCGGGCAGAAGGACCTCGCCCGGGCGGCCCGCGCCGCGTTCCTCGACCACGACCTGCGCAGGTACGTGCGGGAGCTGCCGCAGCGGGACGAGGCCCACCGGCGCGCGTGGTGGACGCACACCCGGGAGTTCCTGGCCGAGTACGACGCCGCCGACCGGGACCGCGACCCGGTCGCGCCGGGGCGGCTGATCGCCCGGGTGCTGCTGGCCTCCCCCGAACCCCGCGACCTGACCCGGCTCCGGGAACTGGCGTCCCGGCCGGCCCGGCTGTGCCCGCCCTACGCCCGCTCGGCGGACGGCACGCCCTGCTGGTCGGAGGACCTGCCCGGCGTCGGCCTGGAGCAGCTGCTGACCCGGCCGGTCCGGCAGCTCCCCCTCGCGGTCGACGCGGAACTGCGCCTGACCGCACGCGGCCGCGGCGTGCTGCGGCTGCGCCTGCACGACCTGTACGGCCGGGTGGAGCTCGTGGGGCCGCTCGCGCTGGACGTGGAGTGGCGGCACCGCGGGCCGGACGGCACCACCGTGCGCCGTACCGTGCCGCTGCGGGCGTCCACCGACGGCGGCTGGACCTCCCTGACCGCCGTGCGCCCGGGAGAGCTGGCCTCGCTCGGCCACGGCGCCTGGGACCTGCGGCTGCGGGTGCGGTTCCGGGACGGCTCGGACCGGGAGGTCACCGCCCACGCGGTCGCCGGCCCCGGCCTGCTGCGGCGCCGCGTGGTCCCGAACGGCCGGCACGGCGTGCTGCTGGTGCAGCCGTACGCGACCCACTCGGGCTCCCTGGCGCTGCGGGTCGCGGCCGGGGCACGCGGTCTCGTCGCGGTCTCCCGCGCGCGGCTGCGGCGCCTGGTTCACTGAGGTCCGCACCGGCCGCCGGACGGACCCCGGACGGCCGGGCCGCGTACACACACGCACACGCACGCACCAGTACGGGCCAACGACGAGGGGACGGCCGCACATGACCTGGTTGATCACCGGTGGCGCCGGGTACATCGGGGCGCACATCGTGGAGGCGATGACCGAGGCGGGGGAACGGACGGTGGTCTACGACGACCTGTCCACCGGGGTCGCCGACCGGGTGCCGGACGGGGTGCCGCTCGTCGTCGGCTCCACCCTGGACGGCGAGCGGGTGGCGCGCGCCCTCACCGACCACGAGGTCACCGGCGTCGTCCACCTCGCGGCCAAGAAGCAGGTCGCCGAGTCGCTGGAGCGCCCCCTGCACTACTACCGGGAAAACGTCGAGGGCCTGCGCGTCCTGCTCGACGCGGTGACGGCGGCCGGGGTGCCGTCCTTCGTCCTGTCGTCCTCGGCGGCGGTCTACGGCACGCCGGACGTGGACCTGGTCACGGAGGAGACCCCCTGCCTGCCCCTGTCGCCCTACGGGGAGACGAAGCTGGCCGGCGAGTGGCTGGTCCGCGCGGCCGGCCGGGCCGCCGGCCTGTCCACCGCCTGCCTGCGCTACTTCAACGTGGCCGGGGCGGCCCGCCCGGAACTCGCCGACACCGGTGTGTTCAACCTGGTCCCCATGGTGTTCGAGAAGCTGACCGCCGGGGAGCCGCCGCGGGTTTTCGGCGACGACTACCCGACCCCGGACGGCACCTGCGTGCGCGACTACGTCCACGTCGTCGACCTGGCCGAGGCGCACGTGGCCGCGGCCCGCGCCCTGCGCGCCTCCCCCGGCCGGGACCTCACCCTCAACATCGGCCGGGGCGAGGGCGTCTCCGTCCGGGAGATGACCGACCGCGTCACCGCGCTCACCGGCCACGGCCTCGCCCCCGTCGTCACCGGCCGCCGCCCCGGTGACCCGGCCCGCGTGGTCGCCTCGGCGGACCGCGCCGCCGCCCGGCTCGGCTGGAAGGCCCGACTCGGCGTCGACGACATGATCAGGTCGGCCTGGGGCGGCTGGCTGCTGCGGCACCCGGAGGCGGCGCGGGGCTGAACCGGCCTCGGGGTCCCGGACCGCCGGGGCCCTCCCCCGGCGGCCGGTCCCGTGGTGGGTCTCAGAGCGCCTTGAGCGACGCCGTGGTGGCCCGGGTCAGGGCCGCCAGGTAGCCCTTGGGCGGCTTGGGGTCGCGGATGACGACCGACCGCCAGTACAGCGGGCCCGAGATGAGGTCGAGGGCCAGGGCGTGGTCGAGGCCGGGACGCAGTTCGCCGCGCCCCTGGGCCGCGGTGACGATGCCGAGGGCGACCCCGTCCTGGCCCTCCCGGAGCGCCTTCTGCAGGGCGTCGGCGATCTCGGGGTTGCGGGCCGCCTCGGCCTGGAGGTCCGGGAGGATCTGCGAGGCGACCGGGTGGCGCAGGGCCCGGGCGGTGACCTCGTACAGCAGCCGGAGGTCGCCCTCCAGCGAGCCGGTGTCCGGTGCGGGCAGCCCCTGCACGGCGAGGGCGGAGACGAGGTCGAGGACGAGGTGCAGCTTGGAGCGCCAGCGGCGGTAGACGGCGGTCTTGCCGACGCCCGCGCGGCGGGCGATGCCCTCGATGGACATCCGCGCGTAGCCGACGGCGGCCAGTTCCTCGAAGACGGCGGACCGGATCGCCTCCGTCACGTCCTCCCGCAGGACGGCGGCCCCGGCGGGGGCCCGGCGGCGCGGACGCGGCTGGGGCTCCTCGGCGTTCGTCGTCATGCCGACCAGCATAGGGCGTGACGACGATACGGTTGCGTTCCGACGTTCATTCGACTTACGCTCGCGTGGCGACGATACGGTGCCGTTCCGACGCGTCGGCAGCTCTCTTGCCCCGTCCCCCTAGCGAAAGCAGCGGATGTGAGTCAGGCCCTCCACACACCGCCCGCCGCGTCCCCCGGCCGGCCGGCCGGCGGGGACGACCTCGCGGCCCTGGCCGCCCGCCACGGCCTCACGGTCAGCGGCGCCCGGCCGTCCCTCCCCCAGTACGTGCGTCAGCTCTGGGGGCGGCGGCACTTCATCCTGGCGTTCTCGCAGGCGAAGGTCACCGCGCAGTACAGCCAGGCCAAGCTGGGCCAGCTGTGGCAGGTGGCGACCCCGCTGCTGAACGCGGCGGTGTACTTCTTCATCTTCGGCCTGCTGCTCGGCGCCCGGAAAGGCATACCGAGCGACATCTACGTGCCGTTCCTGGTGACGGGTGTGTTCGTGTTCACGTTCACCCAGACCTCGGTGCTGTCGGGGGTGCGGGCCATCTCCGGGAACCTGGGCCTGGTGCGGGCGCTGCACTTCCCGCGCGCCTCGCTGCCGGTCTCGTTCGCGCTCCAGCAGCTCCAGCAGCTGCTGTTCTCGATGATCGTGCTGGTCGTGGTGGTCGTGGCGTTCGGCTCCATGCCGACCTGGTCGTGGCTGCTGGTGGCGCCCGCGCTGCTGCTGCAGTTCGTCTTCAACACCGGCCTGGCGCTGATCTTCGCCCGGCTGGGCAGCCGCACCCCCGACCTGGCCCAGCTGATGCCGTTCGTGCTGCGCACCTGGATGTACGCCTCGGGCGTGATGTTCAGCATCCCCGCCATGCTCGCCGACAAGAACGTCCCCACCTGGCTGGCGGACGTGCTCCAGTGGAACCCGGCGGCCGTCTACATGGACCTGGTCCGCTTCGCCATGATCGACGACTACGGTTCCTCCTACCTGCCGCCGCACGTGTGGGCCTTCGGGCTCGGCTGGGCGCTGCTGGCCGGCGGGATCGGCTTCATCTACTTCTGGAAGGCTGAGGAGACCTACGGCCGTGGCTGAGCACACCGACGCGAAGATCCCCACCGTCATCGCCGACGGCGTGGACATCGTCTACGAGGTCAACGGCACGCGCGGCGGGCGCGGCTCCGCCACCGCCGCCCTCAACCGCATCCTGCGCCGCGAGAAGGCCCGCAAGGCGGCCGGCGTGCGCCGGGTGCACGCGGTGCGCGACGTGTCGTTCGTGGCCTACCGGGGCGAGGCCATCGGCCTGATCGGCTCCAACGGCTCCGGCAAGTCGACCCTGCTCAAGGCCGTCGCCGGGCTCCTCCCGGTGGAGAACGGCCGCATCTACACCGACGGCCAGCCCTCGCTCCTCGGCGTCAACGCCGCGCTGATGAGCGACCTCACCGGGGAACGCAACGTCCACCTCGGCGGGCTCGCGATGGGCATGTCCCGCGAGGAGATCAGGGAGCGCTACCAGGACATCGTCGACTTCTCCGGCATCAACGAGAAGGGCGACTTCATCACCCTGCCGATGCGCACCTACTCCTCCGGCATGGCCGCCCGCCTGCGCTTCTCCATCGCCGCCGCCAAGGACCACGACGTGCTGCTCATCGACGAGGCGCTGGCCACCGGCGACCGGTCCTTCCGCAAGCGTTCGGAGGCCCGCATCCGGGAGCTGCGCGAGCAGGCCGGCACGGTCTTCCTGGTCAGCCACAACAACAAGACCATCCGCGACACCTGCGACCGCGCGCTCTGGCTGGAGCGCGGTGAACTGCGCATGGACGGGCCGACGGAGGACGTCCTCAAGGAGTACGAGAAGTTCACCGGCGACACCGGCGACCGCCCCCGCAAGGCCCGGCCCAAGCCCGCGCGCAAGGCGGCTCCCGAGGCCGCACCGCTGCCGTCCTGAGAGACGCCGGGACTCCGGGAGTCCCCCTGACGACGCCACGGGGGCGTCCCGGGCCGCGGTGGCCCGGGACGCCCCCGTGGGCGTTCCGTCAGGAGTGCTGGCGCAGCAGCGTCCGCATCGTCCGCATGGCCACCGACAGGTTGGCCAGGTCGAAGGTGTCGGAGCTCTGGATCTCCTCCAGCGTGGTGCGGGCCCGGCCGAGCAGGGCCGCGTTCCGCTCCTCCCAGACCTCGAACCGCTGGCTCGGCGTCGACGTGCCGTTGCCCACCGCCAGGACCTCCGCGGTCAGCGCCGCGTGCGCCGCGTACAGGTCCTCGCGGATCGCGGCGCGGGCCATGGACTGCCACCGGTCGGTGCGCGGCAGCTCGCTGATGCGGTCCATCAGCTGGGTGATGCGCAGCCGGTCGGCGAGGTCGTAGTACACCTCGGCGACGTCCAGCGGCTCCTTGCCCATGTGGTCGGCCACCGACACGATGTCGAGGGTCGGGAAGGCGGAGGAGAAGCCCGCCACCCGGGTGGCGAGTTCGTCACCGACCCCGACGCCCGTCAGCTCGTCGTGGATCTTCTGGTACCACTCCAGGTCCGCGCCCCGCAGCAGCTTGGGCAGCTGCGACCAGACCAGCTCCACCCGCTCGGAGAAGAACGACACCGTCTCCCCGAGCGCCAGCGGCTGCGGCCGGTTGTTGAGCAGCCAGCGCGTGCCGCGCTCCACCAGCCGGCGCGAGTGCAGCCGGATCCGGGTCTGGACGTCGGCCTCGACCTTGTTGTCGAGGGCCTCCACGCCGTCCCACACCATCGCGGCGCGGAAGATCGCGCGGGCCGCGGTCTGCGCCCGGACGATCTCCTCCAGCGACGCCCCGGTCTCCTCTCGCATCCGGTGCAGGTACGTCGTACCGCCGGTGTTGACGGTGTCGTTGACCAGGACGGTCGTGGTGATCTCGCGGCGCAGCGGGTGGGTGTCGATCCGGTCGAGGAACCGCTCGCGCAGCGCCGTCGGGAAGTAGGCGTGCAGCAGCACCTTCAGGTACGGGTCGTCGGGGAGCGAGGTGTGCAGCAGCTCCTCGGCGACCGTGATCTTCGTGTACGCCAGCAGCACGGCCGTCTCCGGGCCGGTCAGGCCCTGACCGGCGGCGAGCCGCTCCCGGATCTGGCGGTCGGTGGGCAGGAACTCCAGGGCCCGGTCGAGGTGGCCCTCGCGCACCAGGTGCTTCAGGAAGCGCTGCTGGGCGTGGAGCATGTCCTTGGACTGGGCCAGGGCGTTGGCGATCGCGGTGTTCTGCGCGTAGTTGCTGCGCAGCACCATGGTGCCGACCTCGTCGGTCATCTCGGCGAGCAGCTTGTTGCGCTGCTTGACGGTCATGTCGCCGTCGGCGACCAGGCCGTTGAGCAGGATCTTGATGTTCACCTCGTGGTCGGAGGTGTCCACGCCCGCGCTGTTGTCGATGGCGTCGGTGTTGTTCTTGATGCCGTGCAGCGCGGCCTCGATCCGGCCGAGCTGGGTCATGCCCAGGTTGCCGCCCTCGCCGATCACCCGGACCCGCAGGTCCTTGCCGTCGACGCGGATCGGGTCGTTGCCCTTGTCGCCGACGTCGGCGTTGGACTCGGTGGACGCCTTGACGTAGGTGCCGATGCCGCCGTTCCACAGCAGGTCGACCGGGGCCTTGAGGACCGCCCGGATCAGCTCGGGCGGGGTCATCTTGGTGATCCCCTCATCCAGGCCGAGGACCTCGCGCATCTGCGGGCTGACCGGGACGGACTTGGCGGTGCGGGGGAAGATCCCGCCGCCCGCCGACATCAGCTCGGTGTTGTAGTCCGCCCAGGAACTGCGGGGCAGCTCGAACAGGCGGCGCCGCTCGGCGTAGGAGACGGCCGCGTCCGGGTCGGGGTCGACGAAGATGTGCCGGTGGTCGAAGGCGGCGACCAGCCGGATGTGCTCGCTGAGCAGCATGCCGTTGCCGAACACGTCACCGGACATGTCGCCGATGCCGACGACCGTGAAGTCCTCGCTCTGGGTGTCCACGCCCAGTTCGCGGAAGTGCCGCTTGACGGACTCCCAGGCGCCGCGGGCGGTGATGCCCATGCCCTTGTGGTCGTATCCGGCGGAGCCGCCGGACGCGAAGGCGTCACCGAGCCAGAAGTTGTACGACTCGGCGACCTCGTTGGCGATGTCGGAGAACCGGGCGGTGCCCTTGTCGGCCGCGACGACGAGGTAGGTGTCGTCCTCGTCGTGCCGGACGACGTCGGCGGGCGGCACGACCTCGCCGGCCACCATGTTGTCGGTGATGTCCAGCAGCGCCGAGATGAACGTCCTGTAGGCGGCGACGCCCTCGGCCATCCAGGCGTCCCGGTCCACGTTCGGGTCGGGGAGCTGCTTGGCGACGAAGCCGCCCTTGGCGCCGACCGGCACGATGACGGTGTTCTTCACCATCTGCGCCTTGACCAGTCCGAGGATCTCCGTACGGAAGTCCTCCCGGCGGTCCGACCAGCGCAGGCCGCCGCGGGCGACCTTGCCGTAGCGCAGGTGCACGCCCTCGACGCGCGGCGAGTACACCCAGATCTCGAACGCCGGGCGCGGGGCCGGCAAGTCGGGGATGGCCGTCGGGTCGAACTTCATGGCGACGTAGTCGTGCGGACGGCCGCCGGAGGCCTCCTGGAAGAAGTTCGTGCGCAGCGTCGCCTTGATGACCGTGAGGAAGGAGCGCAGGATGCGGTCCTCGTCCAGGGAGGCCACCTGGTCGAGCGCGGCGTCGACCTCCTCCAGCAGGGCGTCCACCAGCTCGTGGCCGGCGCGCTGCCGGTCCGGCGACATCCGCGCCTCGAACAGGGAGACGAGGAGCCGGGTGGTGTGGACGTTGTTGCGGAGGGTGTCCTCCATGTAGTCCTGGCTGAAGGTGGAGTTGGCCTGGCGCAGGTACTTGGCGTAGGCCCGCAGGACCACGGCCTGCCGCCAGGTCAGTCCGGCGCTCAGCACCAGGGCGTTGAAGCCGTCGTTCTCCGCCTTTCCGGTCCAGGTCGCGGCGAAGGCCTCCTGGAACCGCTCGCGGGCGTCGTCGCCGAGGTAGTCGGCGCCCGAGGCGGGCACCTTGGGCAGGCGCAGGCCGAAGTCGTAGATCCAGGCGACGCTGCGGTCGGCGCAGCGCAGCTCGTAGGGCCGCTCGTCGACGACCTCGACGCCGAGCCGCTGCAGCACGGGCAGCACCGCGGACAGGGAGACGGCCTCGCCCTTGCGGTAGATCTTGAAGCGGCGCTCCTCGGGGGCCGCGCCCACCGGCTCGTACAGGCTCAGCTCGAAGTTCTTCTCCTCGTCGAGCTGTTCCAGGCGGACCAGGTCGGCGACGGCGCTGCGCGGGGTGTGGTCGGCCTTGTAGCCCTCGGTGAAGGCGCCCGCGTAGCGGCGCAGCAGTTCGGCGGCGCGCTCCTCGCCGAACTCGGCGTTCAGCGCCTCGTGGAAGCCGTCCTCCCAGGAGCGGGCGGCCTCGACCAGCCGGGCCTCGATGCGTTCCTTGTCGCTGTCGGACAGGTGCTGCAGCTCGGTGCCCTGCGGGACGCGGACCACGAAGTGCAGCCGGGAGAGGATCGACTCGGTGTTCCAGGCGGTGAAGTCGACGCTGATGCCGCCGAGCTCCTCCTTCAGGATGTCGATGATCCGCAGGCGCACCGGCGTGGTGTAGCGGTCGCGCGGCAGGTAGACGAGGGCGGAGTAGTAGCGCCCGTACTCGTCCTGGCGCAGGTAGAGACGCAGGCGCCGCCGCTCCTGGAGGTAGAGCACGGAGGTGACGATGGCCTGGAGCTCGGTGACGGGCGTCTGGAACAGCTCGTCGCGCGGGTAGGTCTCCAGGATCTGGAGCAGGTCGCGTCCGTCGTGGCTGTTCGGCGAGAACCCGGCGCGCTCCAGGACCTCCTCGACCTTGCGGCGGATCACCGGCACCCGGCGGACGGACTCGGTGTAGGCGGCGGAGGAGAACAGTCCCAGGAAGCGCCGTTCGCCGACGACGTTGCCGTCGGCGTCGAACTTCTTGACGCCGATGTAGTCCAGGTACGAGGGCCGGTGCACGGTGGCCCGGCTGTTGGCCTTGGTCAGCACGAGCAGCTTGTGCTCGCGCGCCTTGGCGCGGGCGTCCGCGGGCAGCCGCTCGAAGGACGGGCTGACCGGGTGGCCCTCGGAGGCGGCGTGGTGCGGGTCGGAGCGCAGGATGCCGAGGCCGGTGCCGGGGATGGCGCCGAGGGAGTCGTCGTCGCGCAGCTCGTACTCGCGGTAGCCGAGGAAGGTGAAGTGGTCGTCGGCCAGCCAGCGCAGCAGCTCACGGGCCTCGTCGACCTGCTGCTCGGGCACGTCGTCGGGCACGGGCTCGTCGGGCAGGTTCCCGGCGAGCCGGGTCGCCGCCTCGCGCATCTTGCCCCAGTCCTCGACGGCCTCACGGACGTCGGAGAGCACGCGCAGCAGGTCGGCGGTGATCTGCTTGAGGTCGCCGCGGTCGGTCTCACGGTCGATCTCGACGTGGATCCACGACTCGACGTGGGCGTCGTGCGGGAGGTCGTCGGACGGAGGCACCGGAAGCGCCTCGATCAGCTTGCCGGTGACGTCCCGCCGCACCACCACCTGCGGGTGGATGACGACGTGGATGCCGCGGCCCTGGCGCGTCAGCTCGTTGGTGACGGAGTCCACGAGGAAGGGCATGTCGTCGGTGACGACCTCGACGACGGAGTGGGTGCACGTCCAGCCGTTCTCCTCGACCGTCGGGGTGTGCACCCGGACGTTGGCCGTGCCCTGCGGGCGGTTCTCGGCCAGCCGGTGGTGCGAGACAGCGGCTCCGAAGACGTCGACCGGGTCACGGTCGGTGAGGTCCTCCGGGGCGGTGTGCAGGTAGTAGCGCTGGAGGAACGCGAGCACGGACTCCCGGTCGGGTGTGCTCGGCTCGGTCGTCCCAGTCGGTAGTTTCCCCCCGGCCGGGCTGTTCTCAGCTACCCGGGCGGCCCTCTCGAGCAGCTCGGCCTTGGCTTCGTCCAGCTTGGTCTGCATTGTCCTCTGACTCCTGTCGCGCGCCGTTGCGTGACGTAGAAGGAAATACGATGCCCGCGCTCGCGGTGTGCTGATACGACGCGGGGTGTCCGGTCCGTACCGACGCTATGCCGCGAGATGGGTGGAGCGGGGGCTTCTCGGCCGATGTCGACGCGTCCGACCGGTGTGACGCCGCTCTCGGTGCCGCCGGTGGGAGGATCCGCGTCCCGGGTGCCCTCCGGGCCCCGTCCCGCTCGTGGGGGTCAGCGACCGCCACCCGGTCACGGATGTGGTCCGTGCTCGCCGGGCGCACAGCGGGGACGTCCATGTCCCCGCGACGTATCGCGCTGATCACGCCACCAAGGCTATCGCTCTCCACAGGGGGCCCGTCATGAGCCGTATGTGTACAAAACCGGGGGTGGAAGTTTGACGTTTCGCACAGTGTGCCCGGGCGCCCGGACAGGCATCCTCCGCGCGGGGTCCCGCTCATGCGAGCGGCCGGCGGCTTCCTGGGCGGCCTCCGCCGGCCGGACGCGTCAGGAGGCCAGGCGCTCCGCCTCGGCGACCGCCTCCGCCAGCGTGTCCACGACCGGCACGCCCACCGCCTCCAGGCTGGCCCGGCTGTGCGAACCCCCGGTGTAGAGGACGGCCCGCGCGCCCACGTGCCGGGCGGCCAGCGCGTCGTCGGCGGCGTCACCGATCACCACCGTGCGGTCCGGGGCGACGCCGGTCAGGGCGCTGAGGTGCCGCACCATGTGCTCCGCCTTGCTGCCCCCGGACGGCCCCGTCCGCCCGTCGACCCGCAGGAAGTGCGGCTCGATGCCGAAGCCGCGGACCAGGGGCACGAGTTCCTCGTGTCCGTACATGCTGAGGATCGACTGGCTGCGCCCCGCCGACGACCACCCCGCGAGCAGCTCCGCCACGCCCTCCGCGAGCCCGCACCGCACCCGGTGCTCGGTGTAGTACCGGTGGAACGTCGCGTCCATCAGCTCCCACTCGGCCTCGCTCGGCAGCCGCCCCAGGAGTCTCTCGTAGAACTTCGGCACCGGCACGCAGTAGAGCTCCCGGTACCGCTCCAGCGTCAGCGGTTCCAGGCCGAGCTCGGCGAAGGCGGCGTTCGTCGCCCCGATGACCGCGTCGACGTCGTGGAACAGCGTGCCGTTCCAGTCCCAGACGATGTGCGCGTCCCTGTGCGTCCCCATGCCGGAAAACGTACCCGCCGCCACCGACCATCGGCACGGGGCGGGCCGTCGGGCGGTCCCGTGCCCGGGGCGCGGAGGGGCCGGTACCAGCCCTGAGGGGGCCGGTGTCAGTCCTGCCCGCCCAGGAGGCCGGGGATCTCCTGCGTGGCGAACCAGAGCAGCTCGTGGTCCTCGGCGCCGTCCACGGTGAACCGGGCGTCGTCGTCCCCGGCGTCCGCCGCGGGCAGCGCGTCCGCCGCGGCGGCCACGTCCGTCGTGGCGTCCGCCGCGTCCAGGTGCACCGCCGCCGCCTTCGCCAGCGGCACGGGGCCGGTGATCCGCACCTCGCCCAGGGCGGCGGGGTCGAGCCCCCGGTCGGGGTCCACCGACGCCGAGCGGTCGGGCACGTCCACCGCGACGACGACCCGGCGGCGCGGCGCGCCGGGGTCGGCCGCCAGCAGCCGCAGGGAGGCGAGCGCGGCGCGGTTCAGCGCGGCGTACTCCAGCTCCTCGATGTCGTCGGAGAGGTACCACTCGCGCAGCGCCGGGGTCACCGCGTAGGCGACCAGCGGACCGTCGCCCAGCTCACCCGACTCGTGGGCCTTCGCGAGACCGGGAAGGGTCAGGGGGACGTAGACGCGCATGGCGGGGCCGCTTTCCTGGTTCTCGGGCGGGTGCGGACCGGGGCTGACACAGCGGGTCCGCAGGGCCTTCAGGATACGTGCGGGTGTCCCCCATCGGGTTCCTGCCCCGGGGCTCGCGGGCGTCCACCTCCGTCCCGTGATTCACCCGGTGCTCCCGCTCCGGTTCCGGCCCGGCCGCCGCCCGGTCACCCGGATAAGTGAATTCCGGCGGGCCCGCGACGCGCCCCGTCTCTCCTTGCCGCCGTGCCCCCGCGCCCCGTACAAGATCCCCCACCAGGAAGTTACTGCCCGGTACCGCCCCTTCCCCCGAGCCGGGGCGGCTCCCGGGCCCGTCGAACGGGGTCCGTCCCATGAACAAGGTCATGACCAGGACACAGCACCGCGCCGGTGCCCGTCCCCCGCACCGCCGCGACCAGCGCCGCCCCCACGGCACGACACCGCCCCGCACCCCCTCCCAGGGCCGCGCGCGCACCGCGTCCCCCGG
>NZ_JAAGMD010000371.1 GCF_010548465.1 Streptomyces sp. SID14436
GCGTCGGTGTAGCGGGCCCACAGGTCGCCGGCGCCGGCGGGGGCCGGGAGCAGGGCGCCGCCGGCCAGGGCGCCGCCGCCGAGGAGCTGGCGGCAGGCGGTGAGGGAGACGAGCAGCAGCACCAGGAACAGCACCGGGCCGGGTTTGCGGGCGATGCGCTTGAGCCGGGCGAACTGCTCGACCTCCAGGAAGTCGGCGTCGTCGCCGCCCGGCCCGGACTCGACGGCGCCGCCGTGCCGTCCGGCGCCCGAGGTGGCCTCGGGGTCGGAGCGGCCGACGAGGCTGCTCGCGACCTGCTCGACGGTGACGCGGACGGTCGCCCCGGGCGGCGGGAACAGGGGCCGCAGTTCGGCCTTGTCGACCTGCGGGGTGCCGCGGCGGCGCCGTCCGGCGAGGATGCGTTCGGGGCGCAGCAGGGTGCCCATGAGGCCGCGGATCTCGTCGACGGCCTGGCCGGGCACCTTGCCGACGAGGTAGGCGAGGGTGCGCAGCAGGGTGCCGAGGACCAGCCGCAGCAGCACCCACGGAAGGGCGGCGGTGCGGGTGTTGACGAGCAGGGTGTGGACGGCGCCGGCCTTGTCGACCTTGTGCGGGGAGGCGGAGGTGCGGCCCACGCAGTCGACGGTGCGCCGCTCGCGGGAGGCCGCCTCGGCGTGCCGGACGACCGCCTCGGGGGCGATCAGGACGCGGTAGCCGGCGGAGTGCGCCCGCCAGCACAGGTCGACGTCGTCCCGCATCAGGGGCAGGTGCCGGTCGAACCCGCCCAGTTCCTCGAAGACGTCACGGCGGATCAGCATGCCCGCGGTGGACACCGACAGCACGGAGCGGACGTGGTCGTGCTGGCCCTGGTCCTGTTCGCGCCGGTCCAGACCGGTCCAGCGGCGGCCGGAGTTGGCGATGGAGACGCCGACCTCCAGCAGTTGCCGGCGGTCGTACCAGCCGCGCAGCTTGGGGCCGACGACGGCCACGTCGTCGCGGCCGAGTTCGTACTCGTTGTCCACCACGCGCAGGAGCTGGGCGAGCGCGTCCGGTTCGGGGGCGCAGTCGTCGTGCAGCAGCCACAGCCACTGCACCGGTTCGCCGTAGGGGAGTTCGGGCAGGTCGTAGGCGTCGTCGCGCCAGCTGCGGGTGACCGGGTCCCAGCCGCTGGGCCGCTTCAGGTAGGGCAGGTCCTCGGGGGTGAGGTGCGGCGCGGTGCGGTCGCACTCCTCGACGGCCTGGCCGAAGCCGGTGCGCCGGGCGAGGTGCAGGACGCGGTCGTCGCCGAGGGCCTCGCCGAGCAGCCGGGCGGAGTCGTCGGCGCTTCCGGTGTCGGCGCCCATGGCGTACTGGACGGGGCGCTCCTGGCCGAGCAGCCCGGAGAGCGCGTCGGGCAGCCAGCGGGTGCCGTCGTGGGAGACGAGGACCGCGGTCACCACGTGACGCGGAAACTCGGGAGCGGCGGCGGCGTCTTGGGCGGCTGCCGAGTGGCTGTGCACGGACATCGAGGTACGGGCCCCGGTTCGGTGGACTGAGGTGGACACCTGTGCCCGGTGGGGGCAGCGGGGCGTCTCGGACGAGCGACCACACTAGCGGCTGGCCAAGACAGCGGCCCGCCGCCTGTGGACAACCCACGGGCGACGGGCCGAACGTGATGAATGTTCCGGTATGACGGTCCGGGGCGGCGATGCCGCGTTCCGGGTCCCGGCGGTCTCCGGACGCCGGCGGGCTACAGGGCGGCTAGACCGCGGCCTTCTTCAGGCGGCGACGCTCCCGCTCGGACAGTCCGCCCCAGATGCCGAAGCGCTCGTCGTTGGCGAGGGCGTACTCGAGGCACTCGGAGCGGACCTCGCACGCGAGGCAGACCTTCTTGGCCTCCCGGGTCGATCCGCCCTTCTCGGGGAAGAAGGACTCGGGGTCGGTCTGGGCGCACAGCGCGCGCTCCTGCCAGCCGAGCTCCTCGTCCGCGTCGTCGACCAGCAGTTCCTGCACCAGCTCGGTCATGTGCGCCCCTCGTCCGTCTTCCACGTCCCCGTGATGCAGCCGTTACCGATTCCGGCTGAACGACACGAGTGAAATTACAAGTGTGCTGCTCCGGGCGAGTCAAGCCGAGATCTGCTATTGGGCCCCTTATTCACTCTGCGGAACCAAGGCCAAGCGGAAAGTGTTCAAATCGCCATAAACCTTGACACACAGACTGGGCCCGCGCAGCGCCCCGCCCCGCGCGCAACCTCCACAGGGAAGGACGTCCGGCAGGAAGCACTCGTTCCGGCACGCGCGACGAAGCGAACCTGATCACATTCGGATCACGGGATCGCAACGACGTTCATGCTCCCGGTCGTGCGCACCATGTGTCCCGGGATCCGCCTGAGCAAACCTTTCACCTGGGAGATGAACCGGATGAGGTGAACCATGTCCCACATAACGGGCGTCGAGTTGACAGTGGGGGTGTGAACCGCTGTCCTTGTGGGCATGCTCGCGAACTTGGCACTCACCTCGACCCGCTCCGCCGGGTCCCCCGGTGCTGCCCGCGTTCGCCGTAGCTGTCGCACCTGCGGCTGTTGAGCCTCCCCCTCGCTCCGGCCGCCGCCGAGACGTACCCGACTCGGCCGTCACACCCCCCGCTCCCACCAGGGCAGCCCTCGCCGGCGTCCGCGATCCGGACGCACGCGGCACCGTCCTTGCCACCGCCTCTCCTCCAGAGGAACCACCGCTCTCCATGAACAGCGACAGCGACCTGCAGATCGCCGGCGACATCCTCGAAGTCCCCCACCTCCTCCAGGCCCCGCGCGCGCACCCGGCCACCGTCGCCGAGTTCGCCGGCCTGGGCCGTGCCCTGGCCGCCGACCGCTCCCAGTGGGAGCACCTGGTCCGCTACGACGCCACAACCCGCTGGTACCACCGCCTGCGCGCCGTGCCGCAGGCCCACGCGCCGCAGGACCCCGCCGGGCAGGACGCCTCCGGCTACGAGGTGTGGCTGCTGTCCTGGGTGCCGGGGCAGGGCAGCGGACCGCACGGCCACGGCCGTTCCTCCGGGGTGCTCACCGTCCTGGACGGCGCCCTCACCGAACGGACCCGGCGCGGCACGCGCGTCCTGACCCCGGGCTCGCAGCGGGTGTTCGCGCCCGGCTACGTCCACGAGGTCGTCAACGACACCCTGGAGCCGGCGGTCAGCCTGCACGTCTACTTCCCCGGCCTGACGGAAATGCCGATGCACCCCGGGGCCGGTCTCGGGGCGGCCGGAGAGCCCTCCGCGGCCGCCCGCTGCGCGGCCGGGGCGGCGTCCGGGCCGGTGACTGCCTGACGCATTGTCGGAGCGGCCTGCCAGACTTGCTCCCATGCGCATTGTGGTTCTGGCAGGCGGCATCGGCGGTGCCCGTTTCCTGCGCGGTCTGAAGCAGGCCGCGCCGGACGCGGACATCACGGTCATCGGCAACACCGGGGACGACATCCACCTCTTCGGGCTCAAGGTCTGCCCGGACCTCGACACGGTGATGTACACGCTCGGCGGCGGCATCAACGAGGAGCAGGGCTGGGGGCGGACCGACGAGACCTTCCACCTCAAGGAGGAACTCGCGGCCTACGGCGTCGGCCCGAAGTGGTTCGGGCTCGGCGACCGCGACTTCGCCACCCACATCGTGCGGACCCAGATGCTCGGCGCGGGCTATCCGCTGAGCGCGGTCACCGAGGCGCTGTGCGACCGCTGGAAGCCGGGCGTGCGGCTGATCCCGATGACCGACGACCGGGTGGAGACGCACGTCGCCGTGACGCTCCCCGAGGGCGACGGCTCGGGCGACGAGGGCGCGGGGTCCGGCGAGCGCCGGGCGATCCACTTCCAGGAGTACTGGGTGCGGCTGCGGGCCTCGGTGCCCGCCGAGGCGATCGTGCCGGTCGGCGCGGAGCAGGCGAAGCCCGCCCCGGGCGTCCTGGAGGCGATCGGCGCGGCCGACGTCATCCTCTTCCCGCCGTCCAACCCGGTGGTGTCCATCGGCACGATCCTCGCCGTCCCCGGCATCCGCGAGGCGATCGCGGACGCGGGCGTGCCGGTGGTGGGCCTGTCGCCGATCGTCGGCGGCGCCCCGGTGCGCGGCATGGCCGACAAGGTGCTGGCGGCGGTCGGCGTGGAGTCCACCGCGGCGGCGGTCGCCGAGCACTACGGCTCGGGCCTGCTGGACGGCTGGCTCGTCGACACGGCCGACGCGGAGGCGGTGGAGCAGGTGGAGGCGGCCGGCATCCGCTGCCGCGCCGTGCCGCTGATGATGACGGACGTGGACGCGGCAGCGGCCATGGCCCGGGAGGCGCTGACGCTCGCCGGGGAGGTGCGTGCCCTGTGACCGGCTCGCACCGGGACGCCGGCTACCACGTGTGGGCGGTCGCGGGACTGCCCGAGGTCCGCAAGGGCGACGACCTCGCCCGGCTGATCGCGGACGCCGCGCCGGACCTCGCCGACGGGGACGTCCTGCTCGTCACGTCGAAGATCGTCTCCAAGGCCGAGGGCCGCGTCGTCGAGGCGGCCGACCGGGAGGCCGCGATCGACGCGGAGACGGTGCGGGTGGTCGCCCGGCGCGGCCCCCTGCGCATCGTCGAGAACCGTCAGGGTCTGGTCATGGCGGCGGCGGGGGTCGACGCCTCCAACACCCCCTCCGGCACGGTGCTGTTGCTGCCCGAGGACCCCGACGCGTCCGCCCGCTCGATCCGGGACGGCCTGCGCGACGCCCTCGGCGTCGAGGTCGGCGTGCTCGTCACCGACACCTTCGGCCGCCCCTGGCGCACCGGGCTCACCGACGTCGCGATCGGCGCGGCGGGCGTCCGGGTGACCGACGACCTGCGCGGCGGCCAGGACGCCCACGGCAATCCGCTGACCGCCACGGTCGTCGCCACGGCCGACGAACTCGCCGCCGCGGGCGAGCTGGTCAAGGGCAAGACGGCCGGCCTGCCCGTCGCGGTCGTGCGCGGACTGCCCCACCTGGTGACGGCGCAGGACGGCCGCGGCGCCCGGGAGCTGGTCCGCGAGGCACGCGACGACATGTTCCGCCTCGGCACCTCGGAGGCGGTCCGCGAGGCCGTCACCGGACGGCGCACCGTGCGCAGCTTCACCGACGAACCGGTCGACCCCCAGGCGGTGCGCCGTGCCGTGGCCGCCGCCGTGACGGCCCCCGCCCCGCACCACACCACGCCCTGGCGTTTCGTGCTGCTGGAGTCCCCGGAGTCCCGGACCCGGCTGCTGGACGCCATGCGGGACGCCTGGATCGCCGACCTGCGCGGGGACGGCAAGTCGGAGGAGTCCATCGCCAAGCGGATCCGCCGCGGCGACGTCCTGCGCAACGCCCCCTACCTGGCCGTGCCGTGCCTGGTGACGGACGGCGCGCACACCTACGGCGACGCCCGGCGGGACGGCGCCGAGCGCGAGATGTTCGTGGTCGCCACGGGCGCCGGTGTGCAGAACTTCCTGGTCGCCCTGTCCGGGGAGCGGCTCGGCTCGGCCTGGGTGTCGTCCACGATGTTCTGCCGCGACGTGGTCCGCGAGGTGCTGGACCTGCCGGCGGACTGGGATCCGATGGGCGCGGTGGCGATCGGTCACCCGGCCGGGGAACCCCGGCCGCGGCCGGAGCGGGACGCGGACGCCTTCGTCGAGGTGCGGTGAGCCGGTCCCGCGAGCGCCTACCCTCATAGGGTCCCTACGGCCCGCGCCGTGCCCCCGTCCCCTGGAATCCCTCGTGGCAGGACGTTTCGCTCCCCGGCCCCCGCGCCCCCACAGCCCTGCGGGCGCGGGGC
>NZ_JAAGMD010000392.1 GCF_010548465.1 Streptomyces sp. SID14436
GCTGAAGGAGGTCGCGGAGTCGATCCGCGAGGCCGGGGGGACCGCGCTGCCGGTCGCCCTGGACCTCGCCGAGCCCGGCGCCCCCGCCGAAGCGGTCGCCGCGACCGCCGCCGCGCTGGGGCCGGTGGGGCTGCTGGTGTGCAGCGCCGGCGCCATCCGGCTGGCCGCCGTCCACGAGACCGAGGAGCGGCACTGGGAGCGGCAGGTGCGGGTGAACCTCACCGTGCCGTTCCTGCTGGCCCGCGCGGTGTTGCCGGGGATGCGGGAACGCGGCCACGGCTGGGTCGTGAACATCGGCTCGGGCGTCGGCTCGGAGGTGGTGCCGGGCAGTGGTGCCTACGGCGTCAGCAAGCACGCCGTGCACCGGCTCACCGAACTGATCCACGAGGAGAACCGCGACTTCGGTGTCCGCGCGGTCGCCGTCGCCCCGGGCTGGGTCTCCACCCGGCTCGCGGCCCGGCCCGGCGACCTCGGCGTTCCCGAGGAGGAGGTCCTGGACGCGGAGGACGTCGCGGACACCGTCGCGTGGCTGCTGGACCGGCCGGCCCGGATGAGCGTGGGCCCGCTGGTCCGCGTCGAGCCCTCGGCGAGCCGGGCCGCCGCCGGTGACGCCATGACCCGCCATCTGAACCGCTCCCGCGCCGGGAGCGCCGGACCGGCCCCCGAGGAGAACCGCTGATGGGCAGGACCACCCTCATCGAGCACGACGTGCCGGTGGAGATGCGCGACGGAACGGTGCTGCGGGCCGATGTCTGGCGGCCCGCCGACGCGGCGCCCTCACCCGCCGTCCTCTTCCGCACGCCGTACGGCAAGTCCGCCCTGGGACTGGCCACCCTGACCCCGTCCCAGTGCGTGGACCGGGGGTACGCGGCGGTGGTGCAGGACACCCGTGGCCGGTTCGCCTCGGAGGGCGAGTGGGCCCCGCTGGACTGGGCGCAGGAGGGCCCGGACGGTTACGACACGGTCGAGTGGGCCGCGCGGCAGCCGTGGTGCGACGGGAACGTGGCCATGGCGGGCACCTCGTACCAGGCGATCGTCCAGTGGCTGGCCGCCATGGAGAAGCCGCCGCACCTGCGGGCCATCGCGCCCGCGATGTCGACCTCCGCGGCCTTCGACGCCGAACAGCTGGGCGGTTGCCTGCGGCTGGACCACCTCACGAGCTGGCTCGGTCTGACGGCGCTGGAGTGGGTGCAGCGCCGGGCCGCGGCGGGCGATCCGGTGGACGCGGCGGTCGTCGCCGAGGTCGTGCAGCTCCTCACCACGCCCGACGTGCCGCTGCGCCGCCTGCCGTTGTCGGCCGTCCTCGACTTCGAGGGGTTCCCCGGCCGGCTCCGGGACGTCTTCGCGGGGAAGACGGCGACGGTGGCCGACTACCGCATCGGCGACGTCGGCGTGCCCACCTTCTCGGTGGGCGGCTGGTACGACGTGTTCTCCTACGGCACGATCGAACTGCACCGTGCGGTGCGCGCCCAGGACCCGGTGGCGGGGCGGCACGAGCTGGTCGTCGGGCCCTGGGTGCACTCCGGTCAGCTGCCGCAGGTGCAGGGCGAGGTGAACACGGGCCCGTACGGTTCGGCGCAGGGCGCGCGGCTGGCCGATCTGCATCTGGACTTCTTCGACCGCCATCTGCGGCCGGCCGGACCCGACACGGGGCAGGCCACGGCCACGGGCGGTGACGGCGCCGGACAGGCCGCGGGCGGGGACGTCCGGTACTTCCTCTTCGGTGACGACACCTGGCACCGGGCCGAGAGCTGGCCGCCACCCGAGGCCGTGGACGCCTCCTGGTACCTGGCGGGTCCGGAGGGCGACGGGAAGGGCGGCCGGCTTCTGTCCGCACCGCCTCCCGGGGGCGTGGGGCGGGACGCGTTCACCTACGACCCGGAGGACCCGGTGCCCTCGCACGGCGGGCGGGTGCTCCAGCTGGGCCGGCTGGCGGCGGGTCCGCTCAACCAGGCGCACCTGGAGAGCAGGCCGGACGTGCTCCTGTACACCTCCGAGCCGCTCACCGAGCCGCTGGACGTCGTGGGCCGGCAGCGGCTGCGGCTCCGCTTCGGCTCGGAGGCGCCCGCCACCGCCGTGGTCGCCAAGCTCACCGACGTGTGCCCGGACGGGCGTTCACTGCTCGTGGCCGAGGCCAGTCTCCGGCTGGAGGGCGCGGGAGGCGCCCCGCAGGAGGAGCCGTACGACGCCGATCTGCTGCTCGGTGACACCGCGTGGCGCTTCGCCCCCGGGCACCGGCTGCGCGTCCACGTCACCAGCAGCAACTTCCCCCACCTGGACCGGCATCCCAACCTTCCGGGTCCGGTCGGCGAGGCGGACCACTGCCGGCCCGCACGGCAGACGGTCTGGCACGGGGGCCCCTACCACAGTGTGCTGCGGTTGCAGGTGCTGCCCGCCCCAGGGGCCGGGGAGACCGCGTGAGCGAGGACATACTCGATCCGGCGTCCGCCGACGTGCCGACGGCCGAGCAGTGCGTCCTCGGACCTCTGCTCCGCCGCCGCGCCGCCGCCACGCCGACGGCGCCGTACGCGCTGATGCCGGACGGCGACACCTGGTCGTACGCGCGCACCCTTCGGGAGACCGAGGAGACGGCCGCCGCGCTCCAGGCGCTGGGCGTCGCCCCCGGGGAGCTGGTGCTGAGCTGGCTGCCCAACGGGCCGGACGCGCTGCGCGTCTGGTACGGGGTCAACCTGGCGGGCGCGGTGCTGGTGCCGCTGAACATCGCCTACCGGGGCGCGATCCTGCGCCAGGTGATCGCCGACAGCGGGGCCGCGGTGCTGGTCTGCCGGCCGTCGCTGGCGGCCCGGCTGGCGCAGGCGGACGAGCGGGCCGGGTCGGTGCGCACGGTGGTGCTGCTGCCCGGTCCCGACGACACGCCACAGGAGGTGGCGGCGCTCGCCGGGCGGCTCTCCGCGCGCTACCGGGTGGAGACGGGACTGCGGGCGGACCGGGCGGAGTTCACCGAGCCGGTGCCCGCGCCGCAGCCGTGGGACCCGCAGACCGTCATCTACACCTCCGGGACGACCGGCCCCTCCAAAGGGGTCGTCTCCTCCTACGCGCACCTGTACAGCAGTTGCACCGCCGCCTTCCACGGCATGGCCGGACCGCAGGACCGCTATCTGCTCCAGCTGCCGCTGTTCCACGCGGGCGGCACGATCGGGGCGTACGGGATGCTGGTGCACGGCGGTTCGGTGACGGTCGTGCCCGCCTTCAGCACCGGTGAGTTCTGGCCGCTGATCCGGCGTACGGGGACGACCCTCTGCACGCTGCTCGGCGTGATGGCGACCTATCTGCTCAAGCAGCCGCCGCTGCCGCAGGACACCGCGCATCCGCTGCGGGCCGCCTACGTCATCCCGTTCACCGAGGGGGCTGAGGAGTTCTCCCGGCGGTTCGGGGTGTCGGTCCGCGCGCTGTTCAACATGACCGAGGTGTCGTGTCCGGTGCTGTCCGCGCCGGACCATCGCCCGGGGGTCCCGATGCACTGCGGGCGCCCCCGGCCGGGCATCACCGCCCGGGTGGTCGACGACCACGACCGGGAGGTGCCGGACGGCGAGGCGGGCGAGCTGGTGCTGCGGGCGGACCGGCCGTGGTCGTTCCTGAGCGGCTATCTGGGGCGGCCGGCCGAGACGGCCGCGGTGTGGCGCAACGGCTGGTTCCACACCGGGGACACCTTCCGGCGCGCGCCGGACGGCGGGCTGGTCTTCGTGGACCGCAAGAAGGACGCCATCCGCCGGCGCGGCGAGAACATCTCGTCCTTCGAGGTGGAGGCCCAGGCGGTGGCCCACCCGGGGGTGCTGGAGGCGGCGGCGGTGGCGGTTCCCGGCGACGAGGGCGAGGACGAGGTGCTGCTGGTGGTGTCGGACCGGGACCCGGCGGCGCCGGTCGACCCGGCGGCGCTGCTGGAGTTCCTCCGGGAGCGGCTGGCCCACTTCATGCTGCCGCGCTACGTCCGGGTGCTGCCGGAGCTGCCCAAGACGCCGACCGGCAAGCCCACCAAGCACACGCTGCGCGCCGAGGGCGTGGTGGCGGGGACGTGGGACCGCGAGGCCGCCGGCATCCGCGTACGCAGGGAGAGGATCGTATGAGCCAGGGAGTGACCGACGCGGGCCCGGGGTCCGCGGCCGAGTGGGCGGGGGCGGCGACCGAGTCGTTCGCGGACTTCGCCGACCGGGTGGACGGCAAGGAGGACGTACCGCTGCGAGCCTCGCTGGTGGACGGGGTCGCCACGCTGACTCTGGACCGGCCGCACCGCCGCAACAGTCTCGATCTGGCGCTCTCCCGCCATCTCCTGCTCGGCCTGATGTGCGCGGGGGACGACCGCCGGGTGCGCACGGTCGTGCTCACCGGGAGCGGTGGGGCGTTCTGCGCGGGCGACGACGTGGAGAGCGTACGGCGGTGGCGGCTGGGCGACCGGGTGGACACCCCCTTCGACCCGATCACCTCGGACGCGCACTACCTGCGGGTCTGCGAGGCGATCCTGCACCTGCCGAAGCCGGTGATCGCGGGGCTGACCGGCGCGGCGGCGGGCGCCGGGGCGGAGATCGCCTGCGCCGCCGACTTCCGGCTGGCGGACACCCGTGCCTCGATCGGCAGTTGTCTGGCCGGCGTCGGCCATGTGGGGAACGTGGTGCTGATGTCCCGGCTGACCGGTCCGGCGCGGGCGACGGAGATCTACCTCACCGGGCGGATGGTGTCGGGGGACGAGGCGGTGCACCTGGGCCTGTTCGACCGGCTCTGCGCACCGGAGGATTTCGACCGCGAACTGGCGAAGCTGGCCGGCCGGTTCGCCGCGCTTCCGACCGCGTCGGTGGGGCTGTTCAAGGAACTGCGGGAGCGCAGCTGGGGCCAGCCGGCGGAGTACGGGCTGCGGCTCCAGGACGCGTACCACCTCAGGACGCACGCCACGGTGGCCGACGCCCGCGAGGGGATGGCCGCCTTCGCGGAGAAGCGGCAGCCCCGCTTCACCGGCGGCTGAGGGCTCCGGTGTCTCCGCCGGGACCGCCGGCCGGCCGGTGCGGCCGTCCGCCTTTGCGGCCGCGACGGATAGAGTATTCTGATTCTGATGAACGAAGCGCTGCGGCACCCCCGCCGGGCGGCCTCGCCGCCCCCTCACCCCGCCCTGCCCGCGTCGGCCGCCGGCCCCGACGAGGGACCCGGACGATGACCGGCCCCGCGCGCCGGACGGTCGCCGGGTCCGGGGTCGAGGAGACGGCGCACAGCCTCGACACCTCCGGTGCGCGGCTGCACTACTGGACGGCCGGCGCGGCGGACCGCCCGGGCATCGCCCTCACCCACGGCGCCGGGGCCGACCACCGCATGTTCGACCCGCAGATCCCGGCCTTGGTGAACGCGGGCTACCGCACCCTGCGCTGGGACGTCCGCTACCACGGGGCGTCCGCCTCCCGCACCGGCAGGTTCCGCACGGTCCACGCGGCGGACGACCTGGCGGCGCTGCTGGACGCGGCCGGGATGCCGCGGCCCGTGGTGCTGCTGGGCCAGTCCATGGGCGGCAACATCGCCCAGGAGTACCTGCGCCGGCGGCCGGAGGAGGTCTCCGCGCTGGTGGTGATCGGCTCCACGTCCAGCACCCTGCCCATCACCCGGCGCGAACAGCGCACACTGACCCTCTCGCGCCTCCTTATGCGGCTGGTCCCCTTCGGCCGGCTGACCCGGTCGATGGCGCGGGCGTCGGCGGAGAGTCCGCGGGCCCGGGAGTATCTGCACGAGGCGTTCGCGGCGAACGGGCGGCGTTCCTTCCTCACCACCTGGGACGGCATGACCCGCGCGATCGACCCTTCCCCGGGCTACCGCGTGGAGAAGCCCGAGCTGCTGCTCTGCGGTGAGCACGACGGCACCGGTAACATCCGCTCGGCGATGGAACGGTGGAGCGAACGCGATCCCCACAGCGAGTTCCATGTGATCCCCGGTGCCGGACACGTCGCCAATCTGGACCGTCCCGACGAGGTCAACCGGCTGACCGTCGCCTTCCTGAAGGCCTGAGAACCCAACGAGACCATGACTGACCACGACGACATCACTCCCGACGCGAGTCCCCTCGGTGCCTCCGGCTCCGAGGGGGTCGGGGACGCCGAGGCGTCCCTCATCAGCGAGATGGGCTCGCTGATGGAGCGCTGGGGCCTCCCGCAGGCCACCGGCCGCCTCTTCGGCTACCTCCTGCTGCGCAACAAGCCGGTGGACCTCGACACCATGACCCGCGAACTGGGCCAGGCCAAGAGCGGACTGAGCGTGGCCGCCCGCCAGTTGGAGGCGTGGGCTCTGGTACGGCGCTCCACCCGTCCCGGCAGCAGGCGGATCGACTACGAGGCGGTGGGCGACCTCCACCACCTGCTGCTGGTGAACAACGCCCACATGCGCAAGTTCGCCGAGACGCTGAGCTCGGGCATCCCGGTGGCGCGCGGCGAGGCGCGGGACCGGCTGGCGTCGCTGGCCGAGCTGTTCAACGGGTACGTGGAGCAGACCGAGGCGCTGGTGGCCGAATGGGAGGCCCGCCGCGCCGCCCCCTGAGTCCGGGACGGCCGCCCACGGGCGGACGGCGCGCTCCGCCCCTGACTCTCCGATGTCCGACTCCCGCCCCCACTCTCCCGGCTCCCTGCTTCCGACGCCCCACTCCTTCCTCCCGCCCCCCTTCCTCCCGACTTCCGACTTCCGGCTTCCTCCCGACTCCCGACTCCCGACTCCCGACTCCCGACTTTCGACTTTCGACGGAGTGCTCGTGAACGTGTCGTGCGGCCTCGTGCCGAGCAACGGAACAGCGGCGGCCGGCGCCATGGCGGGCCCCGCCGCCCCGAGTCGCCCGCCGGTCGTGGACGCCTGCTCGCTGGTGTACGACGACGCGGCCTGGCGGGTGTACCTGAACCGGCTGGGCGAGAACGCCCCCGAGTACCTGGACGTGTTCTCCGCTTCCTTCTGCCGGTACTTCGACGCCCCGCACACCGCGTACCGCGACGCGCTGGCCGTGTGCTGGCAGGACGCGGTGGACGTGCTCCTGCCCCCGGGCCGGCCGCCCTTCGACCTGGCCGCGCATCTCGCGGACCGCCGACGGCAGGGTGTGACGGCGGAGTTCGCCATGGGCTCGGCCGAGCGGCTGCCGGACGGCCGGACCGTCAACGACTGGCTGCTGGAGACCGTCCGGGACGTACGCGACCGGATCCATGTCTGGGCCGGGATCTCCCTGCGCGACCCGACCGCCGCACTGCGGGAACTGGAGCGGTCGCTGGCGGCGGGGGCGACCGGGCTGTGCGTGATCCCCTTCCTGGACGGCACCGATCCGGCCGATCCGCGGTTCGCGCCGGTCTGGGACGCGGCGGCGTCGGCGCGGCTGCCGGTCTGGCTGCACACCGGTCACCACTTCGCCCGGAGCCACCCCAGCGGCCTCGGAAGCTGGCGTACGGTCGAAGCGCTGGCGGGCCGCCATCGCGAGCTGCTGCTCGTCGCCGGGCACGCGGGCTGGCCCGACGTGCGCGAGACGCTGCTCACCGCCGCCCGGCATCCGGGGGTCTACCTGGAGTTCTCCTCGCACCGGCCCCGGCACATGCCCAAGCCCGGATCGGGCTGGGAGCCGCTGCTCCACCACGCCCGGGGGCTGGCCCGGGACCGGGTCCTGTTCGGCACCTCGACCTGGGTCAATCCCGGGCCGACCGGGCCGCTGGCGGACGAGCTGACCGCGCTCGGGCTGCCGGACGACGTGGTCACCGCCTGGCTCGCGGGCAACGCCGGGGCGCTGGTCGCCCGGTCCGCCGGAGCGCACCCGGGCTGAGCGAGCCGTCGGCCGTCACCGCTGACGCCTTGTCACGCCTCCCTGTTTCGATACTCCCAGCCCTCGGTGTGGCGCCGGGCCGCCCGGTCGCTGCCCCAGCACTCGGCGGCCCTGCCGCGACGAGGCGAGCGCGTCGCCGTCGTCGGCTGCGGCACCTCCTGGTTCATGGCCCAGTCCTACGCCGTCCTGCGCGAGAGCGGCGGTCACGGAGAGACCGACGCCTACGCCGCCTCGGAGTTCCCGTACGGCAGGCCCTACGACCGGGTCCTGGCGATCACCCGGTCCGGCACCACCACCGAGGTGCTCGGCCTGCTGCACCGTGTCCGGGGCACCATGGCCACCGGCGCCGTCGCCGCCGACCCCGCGTCCCCCGTGACACGGGCCGCCGACGCCGTCGCCGTCCTGGACTTCGCCGACGAGGAGTCGGTCGTCCAGACCCGGTTCGCCACCGCCAACCTCGCGCTGCTCCGCGCCCACCTGGAGTCGGAGGGTGCCCTGCCCGCCGGGGTACGGCCCCTGGACGACGCGATCCGCGACGCCGAGCGGGCCCTCACCGAACCCCTCGGCGCCGCAGTGAGCGGAGCCGAACAGTTCACCTTCCTGGGCAGCGGCTGGACCTGCGGCCTGGCGCTGGAGGCCGCGCTGAAGATGCGGGAGGCCGCCGGCGCGTGGACCGAGGCGTACCCGGCGATGGAGTACCGCCACGGGCCCATCAGCATCACCGGCCCGGGACGGATCGCCTGGGTCTTCGGCGAACTCCCGGAGGGACTGGCCGACGACATCGACCGGGTCGGGGGCACCCTGGTCGCCGACTCGGCCACGCCCACTGGCCTGGACCCGCTCGCCGACCTCGTCCGCGCCCAACGCCTCGCCGTGGCCTGCGCCGAGGCCCGCGGGTACGACCCCGACCGGCCCCGCAACCTCACCCGGTCCGTCGTCCTCCAGGACGGCCATGTCTGAGGGACGCGCTCCGGCACCGGTCACGGCCGGCGGTCCCCCCGCGGCCGGGGGGCGGCGTCCGCTCCCCGGCCGCGGCCTGCCGTGCGGCCACCGGC
>NZ_JAAGMD010000425.1 GCF_010548465.1 Streptomyces sp. SID14436
GCGTGGGGCCGGGCGGGACGGGCGGCCGGGCGGCGCGTTCGGTCTCGGCGCGGCCGGCGGCGTCCAGCTTGACCGGGCGGCCGGGCCGTTCGGCGGGCGGGCACGGCTCGATCTCGCTGCCGTCGACCGGGTTGACGGTGAGCAGGAAGTCGCCGGAGACCAGCTGCACCGTGCGCGCGAGCGCGGGCTGGCCGAAGTCCGATGTGAGGGATTCCCTGGGAGGGCGCTGGCGCGGCGGGTGGCCGGTGCCGTCGTGGCCGTACTCCTCGGGTCCCGTGTTGTTCGGGTCCATAGGTCCTAGCCCCCCAAAAGCGTCGTGTGCTGGAAGCCCTCCCCGGCCTCGTCGCACACCCGCTGTCGCTTCTGGTCCGGGCCCGCTCGAGGGTTGCTTGGCAGCGGGCAGCCGAACCCTAAACCTTCGCTCAGTATGTACGACAGTCCGGGGTACCGCGCCGTCCATGACGTCACGGTCTCGTGAGGATTGTGCGCGCGTCGCACGGTTCGCCGAGGCCGGCCCGGGTTCCGCCGGCCACCCGGAGGGCACCGGTGCCGGCTCACACACGCGGGAGCGTGTCCACCCCGATGCCCCCCTCGATCGCCAGGATGCGGTGCAGCCGGGTGGCCACCAGCAGGCGCTGCATCTGCGGCGGGACGCCGCGCAGCACCAGGCGCCGGCCGCAGCGGCCGGCCCGCCGGTGGGCTCCCATGATCACGCCGAGTCCGGTGGCGTCCCAGGAGTCCAGTTCGGACAGGTCCAGGACCAGGTCGCCGACTCCGTCGTCGACGGCCGAGTGCAGGACCGTACGGGCGTCCGCCGCGCTGCGGACGTCGAGGCGGCCCCCGACGACCAGCTCGACGTGGTCGCCCCTGATGTGCATATGCGCTCCCCGTGCGTGCGTCTGGTGCTCCGCGTCTTTTGATTCCGGTGATGCAACCTCTGACTGCGTGGAGGGGGCAGAGGTTGCTACCTGTAAGCGAACCGATACCGAATTCACCCCGGCGGGTGATGGCGCCGGGGTGAGGGGGCGGGATCAGTGCTCGTAGAAGCCCTGCCCGCTCTTGCGGCCGATGTCACCGGCGTCAACCATCCGGCGCATCAGCTCGGGGGCCGCGAACTTCTCGTCCTGGGACTCGGTGTAGATGTTGTCGGTGGCGTGCAGCAGGATGTCGACGCCGGTGAGGTCGGCGGTGGCCAGCGGGCCCATCGCGTGGCCGAAGCCCAGTTTGCAGGCGAGGTCGATGTCCTCGGCGCTGGCCACGCCCGACTCGTGCAGCTTCGCGGCCTCGACGACGAGGGCGCAGATGAGGCGGGTGGTCACGAAGCCGGCCACGTCGCGGTTGACGACGATGCAGGTCTTGCCGACCGACTCGGCGAACTCCCGTGCCTTGGCGAGGGTTTCGTCGCTGGTCTTGTAGCCGCGGACCAGTTCGCACAGCTGCATCATCGGCACCGGCGAGAAGAAGTGGGTGCCGACGACCCGCTCCGGGCGCTCCGTCACGGCCGCGATCTTGGTGATCGGGATGGCGGAGGTGTTGGAGGCGAGGACGGTGTCGTCCCGCACGATCTTGTCGAGCGCGCGGAAGATGTCGTGCTTGACTTCCAGCTTCTCGAAGACGGCCTCGACGACGACGTCGGCGTCGGCGCAGGCGTCCAGGTCGGTGGTCGTGGTGATGCGGGCGAGGGCGGCGTCGGCGTCGTGCGCCTCCATCCTGCCCTTGCTGACGAACTTGTCGTACGACCCCTTGATGCCGTCGGTGCCCCGCGTGAGCGCTTCGTCGGTGACGTCGCGCAGGACGACCTCCCAGCCCGCCTGAGCGGAGACCTGGGCGATGCCGGACCCCATGAGACCGGCCCCGATGACGGCGAGCTTGCCTGCCACTGTGCGACTCCCCTTCGAAACGCTCACACACTGTTCCTGTACGTCACTGGCGGACACTAGCGGTCGCGAGGGGGCGTGGGAGGGGGTTAGTAATGCGTGTCACGTCTCATGGGGTGAGACACCCGTCACGTCCGCCGGCCCCGGTGCCCGGGGGCGTTCCGGGGGAGGTGCGGGGCAGGTCCGGGCGGCCTTCCGACGGGTCGTCAGCACACGGTGTTCACCGAGGGGTTGTTGACGCGCGTAGCACTCTGTCGCACGCTGGTCGCCGGCGGCCGTCCGGCGGCGGCGCCCCCTTCGCCCCAGCGAGACGGTCGGGAGGCCGGAATGCTCAGACGCGCGACACGAACACTTCTCGCAATTGTCATGGTCACGGCGGGTACGGTGCTCGGGGTGGGAGCCACCGCGGGCACCGCGCACGCCGACAGTTGCTACACCTGGAACCGCACGCTGTCCCAGGGCTCCTCCGGCAGCGATGTGACGCAGCTGCAGATCCGCGTGGCCGGCTGGGTCACCTCGGGCGAACGGCTCTCCTACGACGGCCAGTACGGCGCCCGCACCGCGGCGGCGGTGAAGCGGTTCCAGGCCGCCTACGGGCTGTCCGCCGACGGCGTCGCGGGGCCCGCCACCTTCAGCAAGATCTACGCCCTCCAGGACGCCGACTGCACCCCCGCCCACTTCAGCTACGCCGAACTCAACAAGTGCAACTCCACCTGGTCCGGCGGCGCGGTACCGGCGGCCACCGCCAAGGCGAACGCGCTGAAGACCATGTGGAAGCTGGAGGCGATGCGGCGCAAGCTGGGTGACGTGCCGATCACCATCTCCAGCGGCTTCCGCTCCTACGCCTGCAACAGCGCGGTCGGCGGCGCGTCCAACAGCCGTCACCTCTACGGCGACGCGGCCGACCTGGTCGGCACGCCCAGCCTGTGCACCCTGGCCCGCCAGGCCCGGGTCCACGGCTTCTCCGAGATCCTCGGCCCGGGCTACCCCGGCCACAACGACCACACCCACGTCGCCTTCGACCCCTCCGCGTACTGGTCGGCGCCCACCTGCGGCATCTGACCGGAACGGGGCGTGCGCCCCACCGCACGCCCGGGGAAGTCCCGGCCGCGCCGCCCCGGCGCGGCCGGGACGCCCGCCGGCGCTCCGTGACCCCCCGCACACGACCGCCCCGGGGCGCGGCGGCGGAACTAGGCTGGCCTCATGGTCAATCTGACGCGCATCTATACCCGGACCGGCGACCGGGGCACCACCAACCTGGGGGACATGAGCCGGGTCCCCAAGACCGACCTGCGGATCTCCGCCTACGCCGACGCCAACGAGGCGAACGCGGTGATCGGCACGGCGCTCGCGCTGGGCGGTCTCGACGAGGACCTCGTCGCCGTCCTCACCCGCGTGCAGAACGACCTGTTCGACGTGGGCGCCGACCTGTCGACGCCGGTGGTGGAGAACCCCGAGTACCCGCCGCTGCGGGTGGAGCAGTTCTACATCGACCGGCTGGAGGCGGACTGCGACCGCTTCAACGAGCAGCTCGAGAAGCTGCGCTCGTTCATCCTGCCCGGCGGCACCGCGGGCGCCGCGCTGCTGCACCAGGCGTGCACGGTCGTACGGCGGGCCGAGCGCTCGACCTGGGCCGCCCTGGAGGCACATGGCGAGAGCATGAACCCGCTCACCGCCACCTACCTCAACCGCCTCTCGGACCTGCTGTTCATCCTGGCCCGGATCGCCAACAAGGAGACCGGCGACGTGCTGTGGGTGCCGGGCGGGGAGCGCTGAGCCCTACCGGCGCACGGCCCGGTACAGGCCCAGCAGGACCTCGGCGGCGCCGAGGCACATGAGCAGGACGCCCACCTTGGGCAGGGAGACCACCGGCAGCTCCACCCCCTGCGTGTAGCGCCACAGGGCCAGGCCCCCGAGCACCGTGCCGGCGCCGGTGGCGCAGTGCTCGGCCGCCCGCCTCACCGGCCCACCCGCTCGCGCTCCGCGACGCCCGCGCCGGCGTCGTCCGCGGGGGCCTTCTTCGGCCACACCCAGTACGCCAGGGCCACCAGGCCGTGGATGCCGGCCACCCGCCAGGCGGTGAAGCGCCAGGCCTCCAGGGACGTGACGCGGCCGGGGTCGCCGACGTACCAGATGGCCAGCTGGAGCAGCACGGTCGCGACGGCGGCGCCGGCCAGCGTGCCGAGCCACACCCGGGTCTCGTGCCGGGCGCGGGGCCGTCCGTACTTCGGCGGGCCGGGCGGCCTCGGCCCGCCGCCCAGACGGTGGGCGGCGTGGCCGTCGAGCCACTTCACCGTGCGGTGGCCGTGGCCGACGGTGTAGCCGATGTAGAGCGCGGCCAGCCCGTGCGTCCAGTTCGGCTCCGCGCCGTTCTTCAGGTCCAGGGCGGTCACGACCAGCAGCACGACCTCCAGCAGCGGCTCGCACAGCAGCAGCGCCAGGCCGGTGCGCGGCATCTTCAACAGGTAGCGGAAGGCCAGGCCGGCCGCCAGCAGCACCCAGAAGCCGATCTCGCAGGCGGCGATCAAGGCGACGATCACGTCTCGCTCCTCTCGGTCACCCTTCCAGGCTCCCGGCCCCGACGGCCCGGGGCGTCGTCGCCGACGACGAACTCGCGGTACATCGAAAGATGCAGTCCAGGACCCTCCCCCGGGACCGGGCACCGGCGGCGCGCAGCGTGTTGGATGGTGCCATGGCCGTACGACTGTCCCGACCTCCCCGGTTCGACGCGTGGATCGCGCTCGCGGGTCTCGCGGGCGGCCTGCTGCTGTGGGGCTTCGGGCTGGGCGTCCGCCCGCCCGAGGACCCGATGGTGCTCTTCGGGGGGCGCTGGCCGCTGCTCGTGCCGCTGGCCGTGACGGCCTGCTGCGAGCTGCTGCGCCGCACCGCCCCGCGCACCGCCCTGCTGATCGGCACGGCCGCGCTGGCCGCGGACACCATGACCCAGGGCAGCATCGCCACGATCGTGATGTACACCGACCTGATGTACGCGGCGGTGGTGTACGGCACGCCCGCCACCGCCCGGCGCCTGCCCAAGATCACCGGCGTGCTCACGGTCGCGGCCACCCTGGTCCCGTACGCCGGCTGGCGGGTGCCGGAGGCGCTGCTGATCGGGCTGGTGGTCGGCGCCGTGACGTTCGCGCCCGCGTCGACCGGTCTGATCGTGCGCAACCACCGCGACGCCGCCGACGCCGCCCGGCTGCGCGCCGAGCAGACCGCGCTGCTGGCCGAGATGGACCGCACCCAGGCGGTGAACCAGGAACGCGCCCGGATGGCCCGGGAGTTGCACGACGTGGTCGCCAACCACCTGTCGGCGATCGCCATTCACTCCACGGCCGCGCTCTCCCTGGACGAGCCCGGCACCTCCCGCGAGGCGCTGACCGTGATCCGGGAGAACAGCGTCCAGGGGCTGTCCGAGATGCGCCGCCTGATCGGCATCCTGCGGGAGGGCGCCGACGACCGGGAACCCGCGGCCACCCCGACCCTGGACGGCCTCGCCGCGCTGGTGGAGGGCGCCCGCGCCAACGGCCTGGACGCCCGTCTCGACACCGAGCCCTGCTCCGTCCCCGCGCCGGTGGAGCTGGCCGCGTACCGGATCGTCCAGGAGTCGCTGACCAACGCGCTCAAGCATGCCGAGAAGGGCCGCGTGTCCGTGTGGCTGCGCCGCACCGACGGCACCCTGGACGTGCGGGTGACCAGTCCGTACGGCGGCCGTGACGCCCCGCGTGCCCCCGGTTCGGGGGCCGGACTGGTGGGCATGCGGGAGCGGGCCGCCCTGCTCGGCGGCACCTTCGACGCGGGTCCCGAGAAGGACCCGGAGGGCACGGGCGGCAAGGTCTGGGCCGTCCGCGCCTCGCTGCCCGTCACCGACACCGATTCCGCCCCGGGAGATGCCTGATGATCCGTGTCCTCGTCGCCGAGGACCAGTCCGCCGTCCGCGCCGGGCTGGTCCTCATCCTGCGCAGCGCGCCCGACATCGAGGTGGTCGGCGAGGCGGAGGACGGAGAGCGGGCGGTGGAGCTCGCCCGTGAACTGCGCCCGGACCTGGTGCTGATGGACATCCAGATGCCGCGCCTGGACGGAGTGTCGGCGACCCGGCAGGTGGTCGCGGAGGGGCTGGCGGACGTGCTCGTGCTGACCACCTTCGACCTCGACGCGTACGTGTTCGGGGCGCTGCGGGCGGGGGCGGCCGGGTTCCTGCTGAAGAACACCGACGCCAAGGACCTGCTCGCGGCGGTGCGCACGGTGGCGCGGGGCGAGGGCATCGTGGCGCCGGCCGTCACCCGGCGGCTGATCGCCGAGTTCGCCGCCAAGCCCGTCCGGCGCACTCCGGCCGTGGACCCGGCGGCTCTTCAGGCGCTCACCCGGCGCGAGCGGGAGGTGCTGTCGTGCCTGGGCGAGGGGCTGTCCAACGCGGCCGTCGCCGAGCGCCTGGACATGGCGGAGGCGACGGTGAAGACGCACGTCAGCCGTCTGCTGGGCAAGCTGGGGCTGCGCAGCCGGGTGCAAGCGGCGGTGCTCGCGCAGGAGTTGGGGATCTAGCGCGGCGGGAGCGGACAAACCGTCCAGGTGGTCCAGACCTATTGACCCGTGGTCCAGACCTTTCTATTCTCGCGGCACCGTGGGCGTGATGGCTCAGTCACGTCCCCTCCACAACCTCACAAGGAGGCGCAGCATGCGCTTCAGACACAGAGCCGCGGCAGGATTCGCGACCCTGCTGCTCCCCCTGTCGGGCATGGTCGCCCTCGCGCCCCCCGCCCAGGCCGCCACCTCCGCCACCGCCACCTACGCCAAGACCCAGGACTGGGGCTCCGGCTTCGAGGGCAAGTGGACGGTGAAGAACACCGGCACCACGACCATCAACGCCTGGACCATCGAGTGGGACTTCCCCGCCGGCACCAAGGTGACGTCGGCCTGGGACGCCACCGTCACCAACTCCGGTGACCACTGGACCGCCAAGAACCTCGGCTGGAACGGCACCCTCGCCCCCGGGGCGTCCGTCTCCTTCGGCTTCAACGGCAGCGGCACCGGCTCCCCCTCCGGCTGCAAGCTCAACGGCGGCAGCTGCGACGGCGGCAGCGTCCCCGGCGACGAGGCGCCCTCCGCACCCGGCACCCCCACCGCCTCGAACGTCACCGACACCTCGGTGAAGCTGTCCTGGTCGGCCGCGACCGACGACAAGGGCATCAAGAACTACGACGTGCTCCGCGACGGCGCCAAGGTCGCCACCGTGACCGGCACCACCTACACGGACACCGGGCTCAGCAAGGGCACCGACTACTCCTACGCCGTGCAGGCCCGGGACACCGCCGACCAGACCGGCCCGGTCAGCGGCGCCGTGAAGGTCCGCACCACCGGCCAGACCGAGGAACCGCCGCCCACCGGCGACAAGATCAACCTCGGCTACTTCACCGAGTGGGGCGTCTACGGCCGCAACTACCACGTCAAGGACCTGGTGACGTCCGGCTCGGCCGCCAAGATCACCCACATCAACTACGCCTTCGGCAACGTGGTGAACGGCCAGTGCAAGCTGGACGACGCCTACGCCGCCACCGACAAGGCCTACACCGCCGACCAGTCCGTCAGCGGCCAGGCCGACGCCTGGGACCAGCCGCTGCGCGGCAACTTCAACCAGCTGCGCCAGCTGAAGGCCAAGTACCCGCACATCAAGGTGCTGTACTCCTTCGGCGGCTGGACCTACTCCGGCGGCTTCGGCCAGGCCGCGCAGAACCCGGTCGCCTTCGCCAAGTCCTGCAAGGCCGTGGTGGAGGACCCGCGCTGGGCCGATGTCTTCGACGGCATCGACATCGACTGGGAGTACCCCAACGCCTGCGGTCTGACCTGTGACACCAGCGGCCCGGCGGCCTTCAGGACCCTCTCCCAGGCCCTGCGCGCCGAGTTCGGCGACGACTACCTGGTCACCGCCGCCATCACCGCGGACGGCTCCGACGGCGGCAAGATCGACGCCGCCGACTACGGGGGCGCCGCGCAGTACCTCGACTGGTACAACGTGATGACGTACGACTACTTCGGCGCCTGGGACAAGACCGGCCCGACCAACCCCCACTCGCCGCTGACCTCGTTCGACGGCATCCCGAAGGAAGGCTTCAACTCGGCCGCCGCGATCGCCAAGCTGAAGGCGAAGGGCGTCCCGGCCAAGAAGCTGCTGCTCGGCATCGGCTTCTACGGCCGCGGCTGGACCGGCGTCACCCAGTCCGCCCCCGGCGGCACGGCGACCGGCGCGGCGCCCGGCACGTACGAGGCGGGCATCGAGGACTACAAGGTCCTCAAGACCGCCTGCCCCGTGACCGGCACCTTCGCCGGCACCGCGTACGCCCACTGCGGCAACAACTGGTGGTCCTACGACACCCCCGCCACCATCAACGGCAAGATGGCCTGGGCCAAGAACCAGGGCCTGGGCGGCGCGTTCTTCTGGGAGTTCAGCGGTGACACCGCGAACGGCGAACTCGTGAGCGCGATCCACAGCGGACTGAACTAGCACGACCGGCCCTCAGGGCCACGGCACGGCAACACCACCGCCCCCGGACGACCGAGTCCGGGGGCGGTTCCGTTGTCACGGGCGTGCGGACGGCGGACCGTCCGCACGGGAGACACCTGCCTCTGGCGGGAAGCCCCGGGCCCCCTGTCGCCTACGCCCGGGGGCGGGGCCGGGCCCCGCGACCGGGGACCGCGCTACGCGACGTTCACCCTCCCCCAACGGCTCCGCCGCCGGGGGCACCCCCACCCAGCGGGGCCCTGAACGCCGCTACGCGACGTTCACCCTCTGTCCCGGCGGGGCCGCCTCCAGCCAGGCCAGGAAACCGGTCAACGCGTCCTCGCTCATCGCGAGTTCGAGGCGCGTGCCGCGGTGCCGGCAGGCCAGGATGACCGCGTCCGACAACAGCGCGAGCTCCTCCTCGCCCTCCGGGACCCGGCGGCCGGCCACCTCGATCGCCGAGCGTTCCAGGACGCGGCGCGGGCGGGGCGCGTAGGAGAACACCCGGAACCACTCGACCCGGTCGCCGTTGTAGCGGGCCACGCCGTACGCCCAGCCCTTGCCGCCCGGGTCACCGGGCTCCGGCGCCTCCCAGCGCAGGCTGCAGTCGAACGTCCCGCCGGAGCGCTGGATGATGCGGCGGCGCAGCCCGAAGACGAACAGGCCCGCCACCACGAGCACCACCACGATTCCGCACACAGTCAGAGCGAGGACCATCGACACCGACCTCCTCGTCTCCTAGGTAACGGAACGGAAAAATCATCCAGATCTGACTCAGCCGCGACCGGCTCCGGATCGCTCCGGTGCCGGCCGCGGCTGAGTCCCGTCATCGCACAGCTCTGGTCAGCGGGCCGCCGACGCCGTCCGCAGGCGGACGTCCGCGCGGCGCTCGGCCGCGGAGTCCTCCTCCGCCTTCGCGCGGGCCAGCTCCTGCTCCACGCTCCTGACGTCGATCTCGTCCGCCAGCTCGGCGACCTCCGCCAGCAGCGACAGCTTGTTGTCCGCGAACGAGATGAAGCCGCCGTGCACCGCGGCGACGACCGTCTCCCCCTCGTTGGTGCGGATGGTCACGGGGCCCGATTCCAGCACACCGAGCAGCGGCTGGTGACCGGGCATGACGCCGATGTCGCCGGACGTGGTGCGCGCGACGACCAGGGTGGCCTCGCCGGACCAGACCTCTCGGTCGGCCGCGACCAGCGCGACGTGCAGCTCAGCAGCCAAGGTGGCTCCTCGGGTCACCACCCGGCGGTCATGCCGGGTGTCGGTTACAAGTCTAAGGGGCGTGGACGAGGGGGCGGGACGCGCCCGCCCCCTCAGGGTGAGCCCTACGGCTCATCCGGAGCACGGGGCTCAGGAGACGCCCAGCTCCTTCGCGTTCTTCTTCAGGTCCTCGATGCCACCGCACATGAAGAACGCCTGCTCGGGGAAGTGGTCGTACTCACCGTCGCAGATCGCGTTGAACGCGGCGATCGACTCGTCCAGCGGCACGTCCGAGCCGTCCACGCCGGTGAACTGCTTGGCGACGTGGGTGTTCTGGGACAGGAAGCGCTCCACGCGACGGGCGCGGTGGACGACCAGCTTGTCCTCCTCGCCCAGCTCGTCGATACCGAGGATCGCGATGATGTCCTGCAGGTCCTTGTACTTCTGCAGGATGTTCTTCACGCGCATGGCCGCGTCGTAGTGCTCCTGCGCGATGTAGCGCGGGTCCAGGATCCGGGACGTCGAGTCCAGCGGGTCCACGGCCGGGTAGATGCCCTTCTCCGAGATCGGACGGGAGAGCACCGTCGTCGCGTCGAGGTGGGCGAAGGTGGTGGCCGGGGCCGGGTCGGTCAGGTCGTCCGCGGGGACGTAGATCGCCTGCATCGAGGTGATCGAGTGACCACGGGTCGAGGTGATGCGCTCCTGGAGGAGACCCATCTCGTCGGCCAGGTTCGGCTGGTAGCCCACCGCGGAGGGCATGCGGCCGAGCAGGGTCGACACCTCGGAACCCGCCTGGGTGAAGCGGAAGATGTTGTCGATGAAGAACAGCACGTCCTGCTTCTGGACGTCGCGGAAGTACTCGGCCATGGTCAGGCCGGCCAGCGCGACGCGCAGACGCGTCCCCGGCGGCTCGTCCATCTGGCCGAAGACCAGCGCGGTCTTGTCGATGACGCCCGACTCGCTCATCTCGTCGATGAGGTCGTTGCCCTCACGGGTGCGCTCACCGACACCGGCGAACACCGACACACCGTCGTGGTTGTTGGCGACGCGGTAGATCATCTCCTGGATGAGCACCGTCTTGCCGACGCCGGCACCGCCGAACAGACCGATCTTTCCACCCTTGACGTACGGGGTGAGAAGGTCGATGACCTTGACGCCGGTCTCGAACATCTCGGTCTTCGACTCGAGCTCGTCGAAGTTGGGCGCCTTGCGGTGGATCGGCCAGCGCTCGCCCTCGTACTGCTCGTCGACGTTCAGCACCTCACCGAGGGTGTTGAACACCTTGCCCTTGGTGAAGTCGCCGACCGGGACGGAGATGGCGGAGCCGGTGTCCGTCACCGGGGCCTGGCGGACCAGACCGTCGGTGGGCTGCATGGAGATGGTGCGGACCAGACCGTCACCCAGGTGCTGGGCGACCTCCAGGGTCAGCGTCTTCAGCTCGCCCGCGTTCGCCGGGTCGGCGACCTCGACGTGCAGGGCGTTGTAGATGTCCGGCATCGAGTCGACGGGGAACTCCACGTCGACGACCGGGCCGATGACCCGGGCGACGCGGCCCGTAGCCGTCGCGGTCTCAACAGTGGTGGTCATTACTTGTCACTCCCCGCGGTCGCGTCGGCCAGTGCACTGGCGCCACCGACGATCTCGCTGATTTCCTGGGTGATTTCGGCCTGGCGGGCCGCGTTGGCAAGACGGGAGAGCGTGTTGATCAGCTCGCCCGCGTTGTCGGTGGCCGACTTCATCGCGCGCCGCGTGGCGGCGTGCTTGGAGGCGGCCGACTGGAGCAGCGCGTTGTAGATCCGGCTCTCCACGTAGCGCGGCAGCAGGGCGTCGAGGACGTCCTCGGCCGAGGGCTCGAAGTCGTACAGCGGGAGGATCTCGTCCTTGGCGGACGACTCCTCCGCGACCTCTTCGAGACGCAGCGGGAGCAGCCGGGCACCGACCGCGGTCTGCGTCATCATCGACACGAACTCGGTGTAGACGATGTGGAGTTCGTCCACACCGCCGTCCGCCGTGTCCGTCTCGATGGCCTCGATCAGGGGCGCCGCGACCTTCTTGGCGTCCGCGTACGAGGGGTCGTCGGTGAAGCCGCTGAACGACTCCGTGACCTTGCGCTCACGGAAGTTGTAGTGCGCGAGACCACGGCGGCCGACGATGTACGTGTCGACCTGCTTGCCCTCGCGCTCCAGGCGCGCGGTCAGCTGCTCCGCCGCCTTGATGGCGTTGGCGTTGAAGGCGCCGGCCAGGCCGCGGTCGCTCGTGAGGAGCAGGACCGCGGCACGGGTCGGGTTCTCCGCCTCCGTGGTCAGCGGGTGCTTGGTGTCCGAACCGGTACCGACCGCCGTGACCGCGCGGGTGAGTTCCTCCGCGTACGGCGAGGAGGCACGCACCTTGCGCTGCGCCTTGACGACACGCGAGGCGGCGATCATCTCCATCGCCTTGGTGATCTTCTTGGTCGCGGTGACGGATCGGATGCGACGCTTGTAGACCCGGAGCTGAGCTCCCATGAGTCAGGTCCCTTCCTTACGTCACTTGGCGGCAGCGGCCGGGGCGTCCTCGCCGAGCAGCTTGCCGTCGCTCGTCTCGAACTGCTTCTTGAACTCCGCCACGGCGTCCGCGATCGCCTGGATCGTGTCGTCGGACATCTTGGCGCCCTCCCGGATGGAGGTCATGAGGCCCTGCTCCTTGCGGTGCAGGTACTCCAGCAGCTCCTTCTCGAAGCGGCGCACGTCGCCGACCGGCACGTCGTCCATGCGGCCCGTGGTACCGGCCCAGACGGACACGACCTGGTCCTCGGTCGCCATCGGCTCGTACTGGTTCTGCTTGAGCAGCTCGACCAGACGCTGACCGCGCTCCAGCTGCGCCTTGGACGCGGCGTCCAGGTCGGAACCGAAGGCGGCGAACGCCTCCAGCTCACGGAACTGGGCGAGGTCCACGCGCAGACGGCCGGAGACCTGGCGCATCGCCTTGTGCTGTGCGGAACCACCGACTCGGGAGACGGAGATACCGACGTTCAGCGCGGGGCGCTGACCGGCGTTGAACAGGTCCGACTCCAGGAAGCACTGGCCGTCGGTGATGGAGATGACGTTGGTCGGGATGAACGCCGAGACGTCGTTGGCCTTGGTCTCGACGATCGGCAGACCGGTCATCGAGCCGGCACCCATCTCGTCGGAGAGCTTCGCGCAGCGCTCCAGCAGGCGGGAGTGCAGGTAGAAGACGTCACCGGGGTAGGCCTCGCGGCCCGGCGGGCGGCGCAGCAGCAGCGACACGGCGCGGTAGGCGTCCGCCTGCTTCGACAGGTCGTCGAAGATGATCAGGACGTGCTTGCCCTCGTACATCCACTGCTGGCCGATGGCCGAGCCGGTGTACGGCGCGAGGTACTTGAAGCCGGCCGGGTCGGACGCCGGGGCGGCGACGATGGTCGTGTACTCCAGGGCGCCGTTCTCCTCCAGCGCGCGGCGCACCGACGCGATGGTGGAGCCCTTCTGGCCGACGGCGACGTAGATGCAGCGGACCTGCTTCTTCGGGTCGCCGGAACGCCAGTTGTCCCGCTGGTTGATGATCGTGTCCACGGCGAGGGCGGTCTTGCCCGTGCCGCGGTCGCCGATGATCAGCTGACGCTGGCCACGGCCGATCGGGGTCATGGCGTCGACGGCCTTGTAGCCGGTCTCCATCGGCTCGTGCACCGACTTGCGCTGCATGACCGTGGGGGCCTGCAGTTCGAGGGCGCGGCGGCCCTCGGTCTCGATCTCGCCGAGGCCGTCGATCGGGTTGCCGAGCGGGTCGACCACACGGCCGAGGTAGCCCTCGCCCACGGCGACGGACAGGACCTCGCCGGTGCGGGTGACCGGCTGACCCTCCTCGATGCCGCTGAACTCACCGAGGACGATGGCACCGATCTCGCGCTCCTCGAGGTTGAGGGCGAGACCGAGGGTGCCGTCCTCGAACTTCAGCAGCTCGTTGGCCATGGCCGAGGGAAGACCCTCGACCTTGGCGATGCCGTCGCCGGCAAGGGTGACCGTACCGACCTCCTCGCGCGAGGCCGCGTCCGGCTTGTACGACTGGACGAAAGTCTCCAGCGCGTCCCGGATCTCCTCCGGCCGGATCGTGAGCTCCGCCATCTGAGTTCCCTGCTCTCCTTGTTGGGCCCGAAGTTTCACTTGGGGGGTATTCCACGAGTCGGGGACTCCCCCCAATAAGAGGTGAATCCTCTGCACGGCCCAACCCGGGCCGTAGTCATGCTTATGGAGTTGCTGCTAGCTCGCCATGCGGCGGGCGGCGTCCTCGAGCCGGTCCGCGAGCGAGCCGTTGATGATCTCGTCGCCGACGCGCACCCGGATCCCGCCCAGGACCTCGGGGTCCACGTCGAGATTGAGGTGCATCTGCCGCCCGTAGAGCTTCGCCAGGGCGGCACCGAGGCGCCGCTTCTGGGTGTCGCTCAGCGGGACCGCGGAGGTGACGACGGCAACCATGCGGTTGCGACGCTCGGCCGCGAGCTTGGTCAGGGACTCGAGTCCCGACTCCAGGCTACGTCCACGCGGCACGGTGACAAGGCGCGTCACCAGACGCTCGGTCGTGGTCCGGGCCCGGCCGCCGAGCAGGCTGCGCACCAGCTCGCTCTTGGCCGAGGCGCCCGCGGCGCGGTTGGTCAGCGCCGCCCGCAGCTCGGTGTCGGAGGAGACGATCCGGCCGAAGCGGAACAGCTCGTCCTCGACGTCGTCGAGCGTGCCGTCCTGCTGGGCGGCGGTGAAGTCGGCCGTGTTGGCCAGCTCCTCCAGCGCGTCCACCAGGTCACGCGACTGCGACCAGCGGGAGCGCACCGTGCCGGCCACCAGGTCGGCGGCCGGGCCGCTGATCTGACCGCCGAGGACGCGCCCCACCAATTCGGCCTTCGCGTCAGCGGCCTGCGCCGGGTCGGTGAGGACCCGGCGCAAGCTGACCTCGCGGTCGAGCAGCGCGGTGACGGCGGCCAGCTCGTCGGCGAGCTGCGCCGCGTCCACGGACGTGGAGTCCGTCAGCGCGTCGAGCCGCTCACGTGCGGCGGCCAGAGCCTCGCGGCTCGCTCCGTTCATCGTGCTGCCTCGGCCTTCTCCTCGAGCTGGTCGAGGAAGCGGTCGATCACACGGCTCTGCCGGGCGTGGTCCTCGAGGGACTCACCGACCAGCTTGCCCGCCAGTTCGGTGGCGAGCCGGCCGATGTCCTGGCGCAGGGCCGAGGACGCGGCCTTGCGGTCGGCCTCGACCTGGGTGTGACCGGCGGCCACGATCTCCTCACGCTGCCGCTGGCCCTCCGCGCGCATCTCGGCGATGAGCGCGGCGCCCTGCTCCTGCGCCTCCTGGCGCAGGCGCGCGGCCTCGTGCCGGGCCTCGGCGAGCTGGGCCTTGTACTGCTCCAGCACGCTCTGGGCCTCGGTCTGAGCGGCCTCGGCCTTCTCGATCCCGCCCTCGATCGCCTCGCGGCGCTCCTCCAGAACCTTGTTGATGTTCGGGAGGAGCTTCTTGGCGAGGAAGCCGAAGACGATGACGAAGGCGAGCAGGCCGATGACGAGCTCGGGAATCGGCGGGACGAGGGGGTTCTGAGGCTCCTCGGCCGCGATATGAAGCAGTGCGTTCATATCAAAGTGCCTTTCGTCTGGTGACCTGGTCGTGGATCAGGTGATTACCGGCCGTAGACGAACGGCATGACCAGGCCGATGAGGGCGAGCGCCTCACAGAAGGCGAAGCCGAGGATCTGGTTGGCGCGGATCAGGCCGGCCGCCTCGGGCTGACGGGCGATGGCTTCGGTGCCCTTGCCGAAGATGATGCCGACGCCGATGCCGGGGCCGAAGGCGGCGATGCCGTAACCGACGGAAGCGATCGAGCCGGTAACGGCAGCGAGGGTCTGGGACATGCCAGTTCTTCCTTTTCTTCGCGGGCCGGTGGGGGTGCGCCACCGGACGACTGGGGGTGTGGAGTGGGACGCTCAGTGCTGCTCGGCGAGCGCGCCCTGGATGTAGGTCACGGCCAGCAGGACGAACACGTAGGCCTGCAGGGCCTGGATGAAGAGCTCGAAAGCGGTCATCACCAGCACCATCACGAACGAGACGCCGGCGTAGGCGATCCCGATGCCGTTCAGCAGGTACCAGCTGGCGATGGTGAACAGCACGATCAGGATGTGACCCGCGAACATGTTCGCGAAGAGCCGCACGGCGTGCGTGAAGGGGCGCACGAGCAGGTTCGAGAAGGCCTCGATCAGCATGACGACCGGGAGGGCGGCGCCGAGGGACTTGTCGTAACCGGTGAAGTTCTTCAGGGCGCCGACGAAGCCGTGCTTCTTGAAGGTCAGCGAGACCCAGACCCCGTAGACGACCAGGGCGAGTGCCGCCGGGTAGGCGATGATCGAGGTCACCGGGAACTGGGCGAGCGGGATGATCGACCAGAGGTTCATCATCCACACGAAGAAGAACAGGGCGACGATGAACGGGACGTACTTCTCGCCCTGGCGCTTGCCCATGGTCTCGTAGACGACGCCCCGGCGGACGAAGTCGTACCCCGCCTCGGCGACCATCTGCAGCTTGCCGGGAACGACCCTGGGCCGGCGGAAGGCCGCCCAGAAGAAGAGGATCACGACGAGCGAGCCGATCAGCGCCAGCAACATCACCTTGTTGAAGTACAGGTTGCTGTCGCCGTCGCCCCAGAGGGGCTCGAAGACGAACGAGTGCAGCCCGGGAGACGGGAAGCCACAGCCGTCGAAGATGTGGCAGTCGGTCTCGAAGGCGAGCACCTGCGTCGGGTCAGCACTCACCGCGGGCTCCTTCGGCGTGACGCATGGATTGGGCAACCTCGTGGTGTCTGCGCGGCACGAGGCCGCGGATCGGCACGGGACTGGTGTAACGGATGTGGGGGCGGCCGGGGGGCATCACGCCTCGCGTTGCGGCAGGCGTCATCTCGGATGCCCGCGCCCGCGATGCCGCAGTTGGCACCGGACGATAGCAGGGTCCCGCATGCGCCTTTATCGCGGCCCTACGCCTCACGACGGACGCCCCTGCGCTTCCCTCTTCTGCTCACTCACCGTCGAATCCGGTTCCACGTAGAGGAACTTGGCCTTCATGTGAGCTCGGGCCTGCGCGGCGACCCACGTGAGGGTGCAGACGAGCAGGGTGAGAGCGAAGACCTTCGGGTGGAACAGCGTCGTGTCCTTGAAGAGCGCGATGAAGATGAACATCAGCAGGATCTGCGCCAGGTACATCATCAGTCCCATGGCCTGGAACAGATGAGGCAGCGACTTGGCGGTCCACTGCATGACGTAGAGCCCCACCCCCATGAGGAGGAGCACGAGCAGGGTGCCGACGACTCCGCCGATGGCACCCTGGCCACCCTGGACGGCGGCGCCGACCGCGACGGCGACAGCACCGACCGCAGCGGTGGGCACGGCAGCCTGGATCAGGATCCGGACGTCGTTGGACGGCATGGCGGCAGCTCCGCTTTCAGGGGGCAAGGGGTGTCGTCATGGACGAGCGTAGTCCCCCGGACCGGATGGAAATTCCTCGCACCGAGCGGGCCGTCGCACTGCGGCCCGGCGGCTCTGTCCGGGGACTCGTGAACGCTATCACAAACTATTTGATGCAGTCTTTACCCGATGAGCGTGCTCGGCGTCACACACATGGTCCAAGCTCGCGTGTTCCAGCGAGATTGCCGCCGATCTGTCTGTTATTGCGCGGGTTCGCACACCCAAGGAGCACCCAACGGAGCCCCATCGGTCTCCCACGACTTGGCAATGCTCTAGCCGAATTCTTACCTTGTCCGTTACCGGGCCGTGGGTGCCGAGCGGGCGTCGGTGCCCGCCGGGGAGCGGCGCTCGCCCAGGCGTGCGCGGTGGCCCACGGCGGTCGCGCCGTTGACTCCGGCCACACCGGCCGCGACGGGCGCCCGGCCCCCGTCCCCG
>NZ_JAAGMD010000448.1 GCF_010548465.1 Streptomyces sp. SID14436
GCGGGGCCGGCGTCGGGCCGGCGAGTTGTGCTCACGGAGTCACGGCTCCTGGGGGTCGGTGGCGTGGGCGGTGGCGGAGGTGGCGCGGCGCAGGGCGAGGACCTCCTCGCGGCGGCGACGGGCCGCCGCGGCGGCTTCCTCGGCCGCGGAGATCGCGGCGGCCAGCTGGTCCAGCTGCCGGTCGTGGGCGGCGGTGAGCCGGTCGATCTCCTCGCGCCAGGTGGTGTCGTACCGCCGGCGCAGCGCGTCGATGCCCGCGTGGGCGTCCCGGCGGACGCGTCGCACGCAGTCGGCGACGAGGCTGTCGATCTCATCGTGGGCGGCGGCGATGACGGGGCGGGCCCGGTCGAGGAACTGCTGCCGGGTGGCGTCGGTGCTGCGGGTGCCGAAGGCGGCGCCGAGGACCCCGCCGATGACGGTGCCGAGACCGGGGGCGATCATGCTGCCGACCAGGGCGCCGGCTGCGGCTCCGCCGCCGGTGCGCCAGTTGTCGCTGGTCACGAGGGTGGCGCCGATCGTGGCCAGGGCCTCGTCGATGCCGGAGAGGTCGGGTGCGGGCGGTTCGGTCCGGTCCACGGCGGGGGCCGGGGGCGTGGCCGTGGTCTCCCCGGCCAGTCCGGCGAGCCGGTCGTACTGGCGGCCGAAGTCCTGGGCGAGTTCCCGGGCGGCCTCGGTGAGCAGTTCACCGGCGCGTCGGACGGCGGCCCGCACCTGCTGTTCGGCCCGTTCGCGCAGGTGCAGCCGGACGAGGCGGGAGACCTCCTCGGCGGCCTTGGCGGTGTTGTTGATCTTGTTGCCCGCGACGGCGTCGTCGATGTCGGCCGCCAGTTGCTCCCGGGAGGCGGCCAGGACGTCGGGCGACGCCGTGAGGAGGGGGTCGGAGCCGACGCGGCCGCGGGCGCGTCCGGCCCAGCCGTCCAGGAACTCGGTGAAGTCGGGGAGGGTGAGGGCGGCCAGTTCGGCGCGGGAGCGGGTGAGTTCGGCCCGGCGGCCGTCGGTGGTCTCCTCGACCGCGGCGAGCAGGTCGGAGAGCAGGCCGTACACGGTGGCGGCCACGGCGGACCGGCGCCGGTCGGCGGCCAGCCGTACGATCTCGGCCTCGACGTCCAGGAACGGCGCGAGGTGGCCCGGGCCGCCGGGGCCGGGGCGTGGAGCGGCGGCGTCGGCGGGGGGCGCGGCGAGGGCTTCGGTCAGGGCCCGGCCGGGGGCGCACGGCAGCAGGACGGGGTCGGCGAAGCCGAGTTCGCGCAGCCGGTGGGTCACGACCTCGACGGTCTCGGGGTGTTCGTCCTCGTCGAGGAGGTCCAGTTTGGTCAGGACGAAGGCGCACCGGTCGTGGTGGTCGCGGAGCGGGCCGGTGAGGAAGTCCACCAGGGTCATGGACAGGGCGGCGACCGCCGGGACCACGACCAGCGCCACGTCCGCCTGCCGGGCGGCCTCCTCGGCCAGCTCGCGGTGCCCCGCGTCGGTGACGCTGAACCCGGGTGTGTCGATGACGGTGACGTCGCCGCCGAGCAGGGCCACGTCGGTGAGCACGTGCAGCCCCCGGACACGGTCGGCCAGGTCGGTGGTGAGCACCCGGTGCAGCGCGTCCTCCAGACGCCTTCCGTCCGTGCCGGGCGTCCGGCCGGCCCAGTCGTCGAAGCTCTGCGACGGCCAGGTGAGCACCACGTCCTCGTCGGTGCGGACGGTGAGGCCCTCGGCGTCCTCGCGGTGCCGCAGCACCGTGGTGGTGCGGGTGGTGACCCGGGCGGAGGAGGGCAGCAGGCGCCGGCGCAGGAAGGCGTTGAGCAGGGTGCTCTTGCCGCTGGAGGTCTCCCCGAACACGGCGACCCGCAGCTCCGGGTCGTCGGCGCGGCTGCGTACCGCCCAGAGCCGGGACCGCAGCGCGTCACGGTGTTCGGCGAGGAGGTCGACGCCGGAGAGCAGGCCGTGGACCCACCGCAGATGTCCGGCGACCGCCGGGGCCCACGGTCCGGCCGGGTCCTTCACCATCGGCTGAGCTGTCACGGCGTCACCGTAGAGGCGGCGCACGCACCTTCTTCTCATCACATGATGGGATTGCTCCCGGTTATCCGAGGACCGGTCACCGCGTCACGTGACGCACCGTCGGACCGACGCCCGCACCGCGCCCGGCAGCCCGGCCCGCGACCTCTGCGGGCCCGGTCCCCCTCCCCTGTCCCGGTCAGGCGCCGGGTGCGGGATCCGGCTCCTCCTCGCCCGGCTGCTGCGGCGGTTCGAGGAGCTGCTCACGGAGGTGGTTCCACACCACGGCGATCAGCGCGGCGACCGGTACGGCGAGCAGGCTGCCCACGATGCCGGCCAGGCTGCCGCCGAGCGTCACCGCCAGCAGGACGACGGCCGCGTGCAGACCGAGCCCGCGGCTCTGGATCATGGGCTGGAACACGTTGCCCTCGAGCTGCTGCACCCCGACGATGATCGCCAGCACGATCAGCGCGTCCATCAGGCCGTTCGACACCAGCGCGATGAGCACCGCGACGAACCCGGCGAACAGGGCGCCCACGATGGGCACGAACGCGGACACGAAGGTGAGCACGGCCAGCGGCAGCACGAGCGGGACGTCGAGGATCCACAGTCCCAGACCGATCAGGACGGCGTCGATCATGCCGACGAGCGCCTGGGACCGGACGAACGCGCCGAGGGTGTCCCAGCACCGGCCGACCGTCACCGGGACGTGCACGGAGAGCCGGCCGGGGAGCTGGCGGGACAGCCACGGCAGGAAACGCGGCCCGTCCTTGAGGAAGAAGAACATCAGGAACAGGGCGAGGACGGCGGTGACCACTCCGCTGAACACGGTGCTGACCCCGGTGACGACCGTGCCCGCGATGGTTCCCGCGCTGTCCTGCACGCGCGCGGTGGCGGCGTCGAACGCCTCGGCGATCTGGTCGTCCCCGATGTTCAGCGGAGGACCGGCGGCCCAGTCGCGCAGCCGGTCGATGCCCGCGACGACGCCGTCGGTGAGCTCCCCGGACTGCGAGGCGACCGGCACCGCGATCAGCGCGACCGTGCCGGCGGCGATCGCCAGGAACAGCACGGTGACCACCGACGCCGCCACGGCGGGACGCAGACCGCGGTTGCGCAGGGCCCGGGTGGGAGGCCAGGTCAGCGTGGTGAGGAGCAGGCCGACGACGAGCGGCCAGACCACCGGCCACATCCGGCCCAGGATCCAGAGCACCACCGCGGTCAGCAGCAGGACCAGGAGCAGTTCACCGGAGATACGCGCCGAGGTGTGCAGCGCGGCGCGCGCTTTCCTCGAACTCAACGTGGCAGACATGGGGTCACCCTATGGGTCACCCGGCATCCCGCCGCGGTCCAGGTCGGACGTGGCCGGCGGGCGGTCAGTCGAGGGGCTCCAGGGTCAGCCGGGCCTGGCGCGGTCCGCCGTCGTGGACGAGGGACTCGTGGTGGCCGACGTCGTCGAAGGCGAAGGCGTACGCCTTGCCGTCGGCCATCTGCGCGTGGACGGCGCGGGCGTAGTGGTTGGTGACCGGGTCCCGGTAGAAGGCGGCCGGACTCGTGTCGGGCTGCTGGGAGTTGACCAGCAGGGTGGTGCGGTTGAAGCCCGCGCACAGGGTGCGGGAGATGGGGCCGCGCACCTGGTCGTTGGGGGCGTCGAGCCGGCGGTGGCAGCCGAAGACGGAGGAGGCGTCGGGCTTGTCGAAGCTGGTGACGACCGCGCCGGAGGTGTCGGTGAAGCGCATGACGCCGCCGGAGACCCGGCCCGAGTAGCGCACGGCGGGCCGGTCGGCGAAGGGGGTGACCGTCAGGGTGGAGGTCGTGTACTTCTGCCAGACGCGGTCGATGTAGTCGTCCATGACGCCGGCGGGCAGGGCTCCGGTCTCCACGCCGTACAGGGGTGACAGGGCGCGCAGCACGGTGCCGTCGGCCGCGGTCTGGATCAGGCCGGACCAGCCGCCGGGTTGTCCCCGCAGCGCGTCGAAGAGGCCCCGGTATCCGCCGGGCCTGAGTTTCCCGGCGCTCACCGAGCTGCCGTCGGCGCGCTGGAGGCCCACGGAGTAGGGCGCGGAGAACATGTCGACCTGGGTGCTGTTGAGCCACAGCCCGTCGTCGTTGAGCGTGTACTCGGACCAGTTGAACAGGATGTCGCGGTTGGGGTCGGTGGGGTTCTGCACGGCGGGCTGGACCAGTCCGCCGGTGGTCAGCTTGAACACCAGCTTGCGGCCGTAGGAGAAGTAGATGCGTCCGGAGAACTTGGGGACGCGGATGGTCTTGGACTGTCCGGCGGCCGGGCCCGGAATGGCGGCGTCGGGTGCGGGGGTCGGTGGGTTGCCGCCCGCGGGCCACGGGTGGAACGTGCCGTCGGCGTCGGCCCAGCCCTGCCGGCCGGTCGACAGCTGGGTGCCGAGGTTGTAGACGTACACCTGGTCCGCGCGGCCCGAGTTGTTGGTGATCGTGAGGGGGATCGTCGCCGGGACCGCGGCCGCCGTGGCGGGTGTGGCGGCTCCGGCCGGGGCGGCGGCCCCGGTGGCGAGGAGGGAGCCGGCCAGCATCGTGGCGAGGGTCAGCCCCGTGGCCAGGGTCCGGCGTCCGAGAGTGCGCAGCATGCTTGTTCTCCGTTCGACTGTTGGGGATTCAGCCTTCTGAGAGCGCTCTCAGCGTCGCGCCATGGCAGGGACCTGTCAATGCACACGGAGGGGCTTGTTCCGGTGCCGGGGCGGGGCCGGGAAGCCCCGCCGCTCACCGCCCTTCCTGCACGACCCCGCGGGTGGAGAAGGTGACCGGGTCCCCGGGCGGGAGGTCCCCCGGCGGGATGCCGGGGTGGTGCCCCCGGGCCGGCGTCCGGGGCCGGGGCGGGCGGGGGCCGAGGGCGAGCCGGGAGACGATGCGGTAGCGGTCCCCGCGGTAGAGGGAGTGGACGTACTCGACCGGGCGGCCCGCGGTGTCGGTGGTGAGGCGCTCGAAGAGCAGGGCGGGCGACAGTTCGGGCACGGTGAGGAGGTCGGCCTCGGCCCGGGTCACCACGGTGGGCTCGATGGACTGCACCGCTTCCGCCACCTGCACCCCGTGCCGGTCGCGGAAGTGCTCGTAGAGATCGCCCTGTTCGAGTTCCTCACCGGTCAGGTCCGGGACGAGTGCCGCCGGGACGTGCAGGTGCTCGATGGCCATGGGCACCTCGTCGACCAGCCGGAGCCGGGCCACGTAGCGGATCCCGGCGGCGGGCGACATCCGCAGCTTGCGCCCCACCCGGGCACCGGCGGGCAGGGTGCGCAGTTCCATCACCCGGCTGGTCCACCGCCCGCCCGCGCGGGGCAGGCCGAAGGAGCCCCGGTCCGGGACCAGTTCCTGGGTGATCTTCTCGTCGGCGACGAACATGCCCCGCCCGTGCTCGCGCACCAGCAGTCCGGCGACGACCAGTTCGTCCACGGCGGCGCGCACCGTGGGCCGCGACACCCCGAGCCGGGCGCACAGGGTCCGCTCGGACGGGATGGCGTCCCCGGGCCGCCGCTCCTCGATCAGGTCCAGGATCGCGTCGCGGACCCGCTCCCGCTTGAGCACCGCACCCGAGGCGGCGGCGTCGATCTCCATGCGGCTTCCTCGCTCGTCGTCGGCGGGGCACTGGTATGCCTCCTCACCTTAACTGGTCAGACGTCAGCGGGCGTTGGCATCGACCCGTTGCCGTCGCCCCTCTCCCCGCCAGGGCCCCGGCACGCCAAGAGCCGTTGGGACGCGAAGGGTTGACGACGTCATTGGTCCATGCCACGTTCGGTTCCGGAACCAACTGGTAAGGCGATGGTGGACAACTGGTCAGCACCGACGGGTCCATTGACTCCGCCGTCCGGCTCCGCCGTCGACGCCGTGCCCGACGGAACGCCCGTGCGGACCGGTGTGCCCCCGCCCCGCTGCCGTCCGGCGTCCCGGCGGCACCCCGGACCCGCCCCGGCGGTCCACCGCGCACCCTCCCCCACTCCCCCACCCCCGCCGCGGCGGGGACCTCGAAAGGACCCCGGATGAGCACCCGTCCTCCCGCCTCGCGCCGCGCCCGGGCGGCCCTCGCCGTGACCGCGTTACTGGCCGGCACGGCCCTCACCGCCCTGCCCGCCGGCACCGCCTCGGCCGCCGACGGCGACCTCGCCGTCCAGTACCGCACGAGCGCCACCGGCGCGGTCGCCGATCAGAGCGAGCCCTGGCTGAAGGTCCGCAACACCGGTTCCACCACCGTCCCGCTGAGCCAGGTGCGGATCCGCTACTACTTCACGGCGGACGCGCCCGACGCCGCCTACCGCTTCGCCTGTTCCTGGGCGGTCCGCGGCTGTTCCGCCGTCACCGGCACCTTCGGGACGCCGGCCCACCCCACCGCCACGGCGGACCGCTACCTGGAGATCGGCTTCACCGCCGCGGCCGGCTCGCTGGCGCCCGGGGCCGACACCGGTGACATGCAGCTCCGCTTCCACCGGTCGACGTGGCAGCCGCTGCGGCAGAGCGACGACCACTCCTTCTCCGGGGACCGGACCGCGTACGCCGACTGGGACCGGGTCACCGCCCACCTCGGCGGGGAGACCGTGTGGGGCGCGGCGCCGGGCGGCGACGACCCGACCGACCCCACCGATCCGACCGATCCGACCGACCCGGGCGGCGGCCGGACCCTGTTCGACGACTTCGACTACGCCTCGCACACCGACCCGGACCTGTCGGCCCACGGCTGGCGCGTGCGGTCCGGCTCCGGCGGCCCGGGCGTGCCGGGCGCGACCTGGGACCCGTCCCGCGTCACCTTCGCCTCCTCGGGCGGACAGTCCGTGATGAACCTGCGGTCCTCCAGCGCGGGCACCGCCGCCTCCACCGTCCACACCGAAGTCCTCACCCGGGACATGAAGTTCAAGGACGGCACCTACGCGGCCCGGGTCCGCTTCTCCGACACGCCCGTGCACGGACCCGACGGAGACCGGGTCGTGCAGACCTTCTTCACCATCAACGACCTGACGGCCCCGATGGCCGACGACTACGCGGAGTACGACTTCGAGTACCTGCCCAACGGCGGCTGGGGCGAGCCGGCCAACATCCTCTACACCACCTCGTGGGAGACCTACCACCCCGACCCCTGGCAGGCCGTCAACCAGCACAGCGAGAGCCGGCGGAGCTTCGCCGGGTGGCACGACCTCGTCGTGACCATCGACGACCGGGCCATCACCTACTACGTCGACGGCCGGTTGTTCGGCACGCACGACGCCGCGTACCTGCCCGAGCGGCCGATGTCGATCAACTTCAACCAGTGGCTGATCGACCTGGAGGGGCAGACGTCCACCACACCCCGCGCCTACGACCAGCAGGTGGACTACGTGCTGCACGTCAAGGACCGGGTGCTCACCCCGGCGCAGGTCTCGGCCCGCGTCGACGCCCTCCGCGGCGCGGGCACGTCGTTCGTCGACGAGGTCCCGGCCCCGTAACCCGGACGGCCCCGGTGCCGCTCCGGCACGCCTTCCGCTCCGTCGCCCGGCCGTTGCGTCGCCCGCTGTGCAGGTCATGGCGGACAATGATGTTGGTGACGGCCGCCCGCGCACATCGGCCGTCCCCGCGTGGGCCGTGCGCCGGAGTGAGGAGGAAGCGCCGCGATGAACCACCGGAAGGTGCGCGACGTCATGAGCGACGCGGTCGTCCGCATCCAGGCCGGCACGCCGTTCAAGGAGATCGCGCACCTGCTGCTCGAGTACGACATCACCGCCGTGCCGGTCGTGGACACCGAGGACCGTCCGGTGGGCGTGGTCTCGGAGGCGGATCTCCTGCACAAGATGTGGGGCCGTCAGGACGGCGACACCGGGGACCGCACGCCGGCGTCCCGGCCCGCCAAGGCGTGGGCCGTGGACGCCGCCGGGCTGATGACGTCACCGGCGCTGTGCGCCCAGGAGGACTGGAGCGTCGTGGACGCCGCCCGGGTCATGGCCCAGCACGGCGTCAAGCGGCTCCTGGTGGTCGGTGCGGACGGCCGGCTGACCGGGGTGGTGAGCCGCAGCGACCTGCTGCGGGTGTTCGTCCGCAAGGACCAGGCGATCCGCACGGAGATCGTCGAGGACGTGCTGGTGAGGTCGCTGGGCGAGTCGCCGTCCGCGGTCGGCGTCACCGTGTCGCACGGGTTCGTGGTGCTCACCGGGCGGCTGTCGTCCGGTGCCGCGCCGGCGAAACTGGTCGAGCTGTGCCGGGACGTCGACGGCGTCGTGGAGGTGGAGTTCCGGCCGGTGCCGGACGGCGACGACGGCGCGCCGGACTCTTTCTGAGGCCGGATCCGCAGGGCTCCGTCCGCGGGGCGCGCCCGCCCGGGCCGGGCGGTCCGGGCGGGCGGGTCCGGGGCGGGGCTCAGCGGGTGGGGAAGTCGTCCGGCGACCTCATGCGGTCGCGGACCCACACCCCGGCGGGCTTGAGCGAGGAGGTGCCGGTCCACGGTCCGCCGGCCGCGCAGGTGCCCGGGGTGAAGACGGCGCCCGAGCGGTGGTCGTCGGAGAAGTTCCAGTTGACCCAGCTGATCTTCTTGGCGGCCATGAGGTCGAGGTAGCGCGCGGACCGGGCGAAGTCGTCGGGCCCCTCCCCGGCGCTGTTCTGGGTGCCGAACTCGGTGACGAACACGGGGATCCGGTCGGCGGCCCGGGAGAGTGCGGACAGGTAGGCGTCGCCGTGGCCGGCGGCGTAGAAGTGGAACGTGTACATGAGGTTCGAGGCGTCGACCGGGTCCGCGACGACCTCGGACTCGTCGGAGCCGTCGGACACGCCGAGGGAGGACCAGCCCCGGGTGCCGACGAGGACGGGCGCGTCGGCGTCGATGCCCCGGATCACCGGGATGATCCGCTCCGCGTAGTCCTTGATGCGGGACCAGCTCACACGGCTCGGCTCGTTGGCGATCTCGTACAGGACGTTGTTCTTCCCCTGGTGGCGCCGGGCGATGTCGGTGAAGAACGCGCGGGCGTTGTCCAGGTTCACCATCGGGTCGCCGGGGTCGAGCATGTGCCAGTCGACGATCACGTACATGCCGCGTTCGGTGGCCTGCTCGATCAGGGAGCTCGCCAGCTCGGTGAAGCGCCGGGGGTCGGTCTCGTAGCCGCCCTCCTGGACGTAGGTGGACACGCGCAGGACGTCGGCCTTCCAGTCCTCGGCCAGGGCGTCGAGGGAGCCGCCGGTCAGGCACTGGGCGTACCACTGGGTGCCGTGCGAGCTCATGCCGCGCAGCTGGACGGGGTGGCCGTGCTCGTTGCAGAGCCTGGTGCCGCAGACCTCCAGTTGTCCGTTGGCGGCGACGGGGGTGCCGGCCGCGAGCGGGGCGACGGGCCGGGCCGCCGGCCGGACGGCACCGTCGGCGCGGGCGGTGGTGGGGGCGGCCGGGGCGGCGGCCGCGGTGGCGAGGGTGAGGAGCAGGGCACTGCCGAGGGCCGCCAGGACGGCGGCCGGACGGGTGTGGGGACGTGCCGGTCTCATGGGGGGTCTCCGTTCGCCCGTGGGGGGATGGGTTAGGAAACTTTCCTAACGGGATGGAACCGGAACGGAGCCCGTAAGGCAAGGTTCACGACCGTCGCAGAAGCGCGGCAGCGCCACGCCGACGCGGCCCCGGGGGCCGTCGGCGTGGCTGTGGTTCAGCGGGTCTCGGCGGTGGACGGCTCGGGCGTCTGCTCCGTCACGCGTCCGCCGGGGTGGCGCAGGGAGAACAGGAAGGCGATGCCCAGGGCGATGGCCATGCCGTAGAACACCCACTGGTTGGCCTCGGCGAAGTCCATCCGCACCGCCGACATGGTCTCCCGCATGGACTCCGCGGCCCGGCCGCCGCCCTCGGGGACGCGTTCGTCGGCGTTGCCGGTGACGGCCTCGGTCACGCTCCGCGCGACACCACGGGCCTCCTCGGGCGGGACGCCGCGGGACTCCAGGGTGTTGACGACCTTCTCGGTGGTGACGTGGGCGAGCACCGTGCCGAAGACCGCCAGGCCGACGCTCGCCGCGTAGTTGCGCACCGTCTGCGTGATGCCGGTGACCTCGCCGTAGGAGGCGCCGATGGAGCGGTTGACGGCGTCCGTGGAGGCGGGGGCGAGGAGGAAGCCGATGCCGGCGCCCGCGAGGGCCGCGTAGGGCCACTGGTCGTGCATCGACAGGTCGGTCAGCTCACCCGCCCACAGGGCGAAGCCGACCGCGCCGACCACGGTGCCCAGTTTCAGGGCCGGCCGCGCCCCGCTCTTGTCCAGGATGCGGCCGCCCCACTGCGAGGCGACGGCGAAGCCGGCGAAGAAGTACAGCAGGAACAGGGCGGCCTGGTTGGGCGAGGCGCTCAGCGACACCTGCGCGTAGACGGAGGCGAAGAAGAACAGCGGGACGAAGGCGAGCATCGCGAAGAACAGCACAATGGAGTCGATGGTGAACGCCCGGTCCCGGAAGACCGACAGGTTGATCAGCGGGTGGCGCACCCCGCGTTCGTGACGGACGAACAGCGCCAGCACGGCGAGTCCGCCGACGATGCACGCCCAGGTCGCCACGTTGTCCCAGCCCCAGGAGAACGCCTGCTGGAAGCCGAGGACGCTCAGGCCCATGCCCACCGCGATCAGGACGGCGCCGCCGACGTCCAGCCGTTCCTCGCGCCGCCGGTCCGTGATGTGCGCCATCGCGGTCAGCACGAGCGCCACGAGCGCCACCGGCACGTTGACCCAGAAGATGGCGCGCCACGTCCACGCGGTGAGCCAGCCGCCCAGCAGCGGGCCCAGGGCGGTCAGCGCGCCGGACAGGCCGAAGAACAGGGCCAGGGCCCTTCCCCGGCGCTCGACCGGGAACACGGCGACCACCACGGCGAGCGCGGCCGGGAAGAGCAGGGCCGCGCCGAGGCCCTGGGTGGCCCGGAAGACGATCAGCCAGGTCTGCGCGAAGTCCCCGCGGGGCACGCAGCCGCACAGCACGGACGAGACCACGAACACCAGCGTCCCGGCCACGACCACGCGCCGCGCCCCGAGCAGGTCCGTCAGCCGTCCGCCCAGGGCGAAGAACGCCGCCAGCGACAACAGGTAGGCGTTGACGACCCATTGCATGCCGGAGGTGGAGAGCCCCAGTTCGTGGTCGATGTCCGGGGCGGCGATGGCCACGATGGTCTGGTCGATGAACGTCATGGCGACCGCGAACAGCATGGCCGCCAGGGCCACGTTCTGCCGGGCCCGTCCGCCCGAGGGCGGCGCGGCCCCACCACGTCCCGCGTTCTGGACCTTCATTCGACCAGTCTGCGTCGGAACGGGTGACGCCGCATCCGCTGACCGGACTCCCCGGGAGGGGCCGGACCGCCCGTCACCGGGGGGTGGTTGGAGCGTTGGGCAGGCCTTGCACCTGCATCTCCCCGCGGGCAGCGGAGCGTCTTGCCTTGGACCACCAACGCGCGGCCCGCCGGAGGAAACCCGGCGGTGCGACGCCTCCGACCGTAGTCCGGGGGCGGGCGGCGGCGCGCGCCGGGCCGGGCCGTGCGGGTGACGGGGGCCGGGCACCTGCCGTGCCGGGCCGTGCGGCGCACTCATCCGGCG
>NZ_JAAGMD010000480.1 GCF_010548465.1 Streptomyces sp. SID14436
CGGCGCCCCGGCTGACCTGCTCAACCAGCGGGCCGGGCAGCCACCCGCCCGCCACCAGCCGGGCCGCGCCGTCCGGAGCGAGCCGCCGGGCCACCTCGGCCGGGGAGGGGCGGGCGGCCGGGTCCTTGGCCAGGCACGCCTCCGTCAGGGCCCGCACGTCACCGTCCAGGCCGCCGAGTTCGGGCGGTTCGTGGACCACCTTGTAGAGCAGCGCGGCGGAGGAGTCGCCGGGGAAGGGGGAGGCGCCGGTCGCCGCGTAGGCGAGGACCGCGCCCAGGGAGAACACGTCGGCCGCGCCCGTGACGCCCTTGCCGAGGATCTGCTCGGGCGCCATGTAGCCGGGCGAGCCGATCGAGACGCCGGTCGAGGTGAGGGAGGCCGTGCCGTCCGTCGCCCGGGCGATGCCGAAATCGATGAGCAGCGGGCCGTCGAGGGTGAGGAGCACGTTCGACGGCTTCACGTCGCGGTGCACCAGGCCCAGTTCGTGCACCGCCGTCAGCGCCTCGGCCAGCCCGGCGCCGAGCGCCCGGACCGTGGCGTCGGGCAGGGCGCCGTCCTCCGTCACGGCCGCGGCGAGGGAGGGTCCGGCCGCGTAGGCCGTGGCGACCCACGGCACCCGGGCGTCGGGGTCCGCGTCCAGGACGGGGGCCGTCCAGGCGCCGCCGACCCGGCGCGCGGCCTCGACCTCGCGCCGGAACCGGGCCCGGAACTCCTCGTCGAGCGCGAAGTGCGGGTGCACGATCTTCACCGCGACCGTGCGCCCGCCGGCGCTGCGGCCCAGGTAGACCCGGCCCATGCCGCCGGAGCCGAGCCGGCCGAGCAGCCGGTAGGGCCCCACCACCGTGGGTTCGTCGACGTCGAGCGGCCGCATGGCGTCCACCCCCTCCCCCGTCACGCCTGGTGCGCCGGAACCCTCAGCAGGGTAGTGGGCGGCCGTCCGCCGCTCACGGGTGCAGCAGGTCGACCTTCACGTCCGCCGGGAAGCCGGTCGTCGGGCCCACCCGGCGGGCGAACTCCGCGACCGCCGCCAGCTGCGGGGTGCCGAAGCTGAAGTCGAGCGTGGTGAAGTACTGCGCCAGGGTCTCCTCGTCGAAGTCCTCCCAGCGGGCGGCCTGCTCGGCGACCTTGCCGACCTCCTCCAGGGAGAGGTTGCGGGAGGAGAGGAACGCCTCGTGCACCTTGCGGGTGATGACCGGCTCGCGCTCCAGGTAGTCGCGGCGCGCCGCCCAGACCGCGAAGACGAACGGCAGCCCCGTCCACTCCTTCCACAGCCGCCCCAGGTCGTGCACGTCGAGCCCGTAGCGGGGCGCGTCGAGCATGTTGGCGCGCAGGGCCGCGTCGCCGATCAGGACGGCCGCCTCGGCCTCCTGCATCATCAGGCTCAGGTCGGGCGGGCAGGTGTAGTAGTCGGGCCGGACGCCGTAGCGCTCGGCGAGCAGGAGCTGCGCCAGGCGTACGGAGGTCCGCGAGGTCGACCCGAGCGCGACCCGGGCCCCGTCCAGCCGGTCCAGGGGGACCTGCGAGACGATCACGCAGGACATCACCGGGCCGTCGCAGCCGACGGCGATGTCGGGGAAGGCGACCAGCTGGTCGGCGTGCTTGAGGAACTCGACCAGGGTGATCGGCCCGATGTCGAGTTCGCCCTGCACCAGCTTCTCGCTGAGCTTCTCCGGGGTGTCCTTCGTCAGCTCGAAGTCGAGGAGTGTGCCCGTTCTCGCCAGCCCCCAGTACAGGGGCAGGCAGTTCAGGAACTGGATGTGGCCGACGCGCGGCCGGGTGCGAGGATTGTCCACATCGCGAGGCTAGCCCCCGCCCGTGACGGGCGGACCGGCCGCCCCGCCCGTCACCGGAAGACCCCGGCGGGAAAGGCTCCGCGGACGGGCCCCCGGGGGGCGTGACGGGAGTGCCAGAGGGGGCATTCAAACATTCGGGTGACGTGATCTTGACCTCTATTGCGCTGGGGCGCCCCCGTGCTAGGCTCGTCGCAAGTTGCAGTTTGGTTTCCCTTGCAGTACAGAGCCTGCGGAGCATGTGACCGCGGGCTCTCGTCGTTCTCAGACGTATGCAGTTGTGCGGAATTGGTCTTCACACTTGCTGGTTCTGGAGCAGGGCAACCCTTTGAGCCCAAGGAGGGCTTATGGCTACCGGAACCGTGAAGTGGTTCAACGCCGAAAAGGGCTTTGGTTTCATCGCCCAGGAAGGCGGCGGCCCCGACGTCTTCGTCCACTACTCCGCGATCAACGCGACCGGCTTCCGGTCCCTTGAGGAGAACCAGCAGGTCACCTTCGACGTCACGCAGGGCCCGAAGGGCCCGCAGGCGGAGAACGTCACCCCGGCCTGACCCGATCCTCCGATCCGGGAACGACTAGCAGTACCCAAGGAGCCCCGCGCCGTCCGGCGACGGGGCTCCTGCCTTTCCGCATTCCCCCCGGCCCTTCCCCGCCGCTACCGCCCGGGTCCGGCCCGCCGTCCCCGCCCGTCACCCGTACGGCCTCTTCCGCCGGGTGAATTCCCGGCACGTTCTTCCGTTCCCGGGCCCTCCGTCCGGAGGAATTCCCGGCGCCGGCCCGTCGTACGGCGGAGTGCTCCTGCCACCCGGCCGGCCGTCACGCGTACAGCGCCTCCACCTCGTCCGCGAAGTCCCGCATGATCGCCTCGCGCCGCAGCTTCATCGACGGCGTGAGATGTCCGGCCGCCTCCGTGAAGTCCACGGGAAGAACGGCGAAACGGCGGATGGATTCGGGGCGGGAGAGCATCCTGTTGGCCTCGTCGACGGCGCGCTGGAGGATCGCGAGCAGTTCCGCGTCGTCGGCCAGCAGCTCCGGCGGTACCGGGTGCCTGCCGTTCATGCGCCGCCAGTGGGTGATGCCGTCCGGGTCCAGGGTGATCAGGGCCGTGACGTAGGGGCGGGCGTCGCCGAGGACCATGACCTGGGAGATCAGCGGGTGGGAGCGCAGCCAGTCCTCCAGCGGGGCCGGGGCCACGCTCTTGCCGCCCGCGGTGATCAGCAGCTCCTTCTTGCGGCCGGTGATGGTCAGGTAGCCCTCGTCGTCGAGCTGCCCGATGTCCCCGGTGGCGAGCCAGCCGCCGGGCGCGGCGGGGACGACTCCCCCGGCCCGGGGGTCCCAGTAGCCGCGCAGCACGTGCTCCCCCGCGACGAGGACCTCGCCGTCGGCCGCGATGCGCACCCGGGTGCCCGGCAGCGGCCGGCCCACGGTGCCCAGGCGGGGCCGGTCGGGGGGCGTGATGGTGGTGGCGGCGGTGGTCTCCGTCAGGCCGTAGCCCTCGAAGACGTCGATGCCCGCGCCCGCGTAGAAGGCGCCGAGGCGGCGGCCGAGCGGGGAGCCCCCGCTGATGGCGTAGCGGACCCGGCCGCCCATGGCGTTGCGCAGCTTGCGGTAGACCAGCGGGTCGTAGAAGGCGCGGGCGGCCTTCAGTGCGCGGGACGGGCCGGGCCCCCGGCCGGTCTGCCGGGCGTCGACCGCCTCGCCGTAGCGGCGGGCCACGGACGCCGCGCGGTCGAAGGTGGACACGCGTCCGCCCGCCTCCGCGCGGGCCCGGGCGGAGTTGAAGACCTTCTCCAGCATGTAGGGGATGGTCAGCAGGCAGGTGGGCCGGAAGGCGGCCAGGTCCGGGAGCAGGTCCTCCGGCTTCAGGCTGGGCGCGTGCCCGAGACGCACCCGGGCCCGCACGCACGCGACAGCCACCATGCGCCCGAAGATGTGCGACATCGGCAGGAAGAGGAGGACGGACGCCTCCTCGCTGGTCCGGGCCCGGAAGACCGGGTAGAGCAGTTCGATCGCGTTGTCGACCTCGGCGAAGAAGTTGCCGTGGGTGAGGGCGCAGCCCTTGGGGCGGCCCGTGGTGCCCGAGGTGTAGACGAGCGTGGCGAGGGTGTCCGGGCCGAGCACGCCCCGGCGCACCTCCACCTCCTGGTCCGGCAGGTGTGCGCCGGCCTCCGCCAGCCGCTCCACGTGGCCCTTCTCCACGATCCACACGTGCCGCAGGTCGGGCAGGTGGGCGAACTCCGGGCCGAGGGCGGCGGCCTGCTCGGCGCTCTCGGTGATCAGGGCGACCGCGCCGGAGTCGTGCAGGATCCAGCGGGCCTGGTACGGCGAGGAGGTGGGGTAGACGGGCACGGTGACCAGTCCGGCCGCCCAGGCCGCGAAGTCCAGGACCGTCCACTCGTAGATCGTCCGGGCCATGACGGCGACCCGGTCGCCCGGCATCAGGCCCTCGGCGATCAGGCCCCGGGCGACCGCCTGCACCTGGTCGGCGAAGCCGGCGGCCGTCACGTCCGACCAGTCGCCGTCCGCCGACCGGCGGCTGAGGACCACCTCGTCCGGTGCCGCGTACGCGTTGTCGTAGGGCAGGTCGGCGAGCGAGCCGTGGCGCACGGGCTGGGCGAGCGGCGGCACCGACGCCTCGCGGACCACGCCGTCGAGGCGACGGGTCTCGGTCTCGGCCGGGGCGGGGGCGCCGTGCGCGTCACCGGGGGCGGGAGAGAAGGACGCAGGGGACACGGGGCGGCTCCAGGGGCGTGCAGTGGGGAACTGCGTGCTGCCACGACGTACGGGCCTCGCACGCCGAGGCGCTCAGCGGCGGCGCGCGAGGAAGGGGCGCGGCCACCGGTCGGATCGGGATCGTACGGCTCGGACGTGACGGGTTCGTGCGGGTTCCGGGACGGTCCGGGGCCGGGGGTGTGCAGTCTCGGGGGTTACCTGAGGGTGGCTCACGTCCGCCCGGCCGGACGGGCCGCGGGCCCGGTCAGAGGCGTTCCAGGACGGCCGTCACCCCCTGGCCGCCGGCCGCGCAGACGGAGATCAGGCCCCGGCCCGGCGCGTCCCGCTCGGCGAGCAGCTTGGCCAGGGTGGCCACGATGCGGGCGCCCGTGGCGGCGAAGGGGTGGCCGGTGGCGAGGGACGATCCGGCCACGTTGAGCCGGGCGCGGTCGACCGGGCCGAGGCCCCGCTTCTCCCAGGCCGCCAGGGTCGCCAGCACCTGGGAGGCGAACGCCTCGTGGACCTCGATCAGGTCGAAGTCGTCCAGGCCCAGCCCGGCACGCTCCAGCATCCGCGGGACCGCGTGCGCGGGGGCCATCAGCAGGCCGTCCTCGCCGCCCGCCACATCACCCGCGGCGAAGTCCACGGCCTCGGTCCGGTACGTGGTCAGGTACGCCAGCGGGGTCAGGCCGCGCGCCTCGGCCCACTCCTCGCTCGCCAGCAGCACCAGGGCGGCGCCGTCGGTGAGCGGGGTGGAGTTGCCCGCCGTCATGGTCGGGGCGGGGCCGTCGAGACCGAAGACGGGCTTGAGCCGCGCGAGGCTCTCCACGGTCGAGCCGGGGCGCAGGTTCTGGTCGCGGTCCAGCCCGCGGAAGGGCACCACCAGGTCAGAGAAGAAGCCGCGTTCGTACGCCGCCGCCAGCCGCTGGTGGCTGGCCGCCGCCAGTTCGTCCTGGGCCTCCCGGGTGACGCCCCACGCCCGCGCGGTCACGGCGGCGTGCTCGCCCATCGACAGGCCGGTGCGCGGCTCGGCGTTGCGCGGGATGTCGGGCACCAGGTGACGGGGGCGCACCCGGGCGAGGGCCTTCAGCCGGGCACCGGCCGAGCGGGCCCGGCGGGCGGCCAGCAGCACCCGGCGCAGCTCGTCGTTGACGCCGAGCGGCGCGTCGCTCGCCGTGTCGGCGCCGCCCGCGATCGCCGCCTCGGTCTGCCCCAGGGCGATCTTGTTGGCGGCGGCGATCACGGCCTGCAGCCCGGTGCCGCACGCCTGCTGGATGTCGTATGCGGGGGTGCGGGCGTCCAGCCGGGAGCCGAGGACGCTCTCGCGGGCGAGGTTGAAGTCGCGGCTGTGCTTGAGGACGGCGCCGGCGACCAGTTCGTCCACCGCGCCCGGTCCCTCCAGGCCGTACCGCCCGACCAGGTCGTCGAGGACGGCGGTGAGCATCTCCTGGTTGGAGGCGGTGGCGTAGGGGCCGTCGGAGCGGGCGAACGGGACGCGGCTGCCGGCGACGACCGCGACGCGCCGCACCGCGGTCGCCCGGTCCGGCTTCTGGGGACTCATCTCGACCTGCTCCTCACCCGTGACCTAGGATAACCTCCGGTAACCTTACTCCAGAGTAAGCACGGGGCGGCCCCCTGGCGAGCCCCCATGAACCCGCTGGGAGTCGCACATGGCCGACCGCTACCTGAGCTTCACCGGCACCGCCCCCGGCCGCTTCCTCACCCGCCGCCTCGGCCTCCCCCGGCCCGCCGCCCTCACCCGCCACACCCCCGGCGGGCCCGGCCTCGACGGCGGCCTGCTCCACCTCACCGCGGGCACCTCCGCCCTCGACCTCGCCCCCGTCCTCGCCCGCACCGGACTCGGCACCGACGACGACGGACACCCCGCCGCCGTCGTCCTGGACGCCACCGGAATACGGGACGTCGACGCCCTCACCGACGTGCACGCCGCCCTGCACCCCGTCGTCCGCTCCGTCACCACGAGCGGACGCATCGTCGTCCTCGGCACACCCCCGGACCCCGACGACCACCACCAGGCAGCCGCCCAACAGGCGTTGGAGGGCCTCACCCGCTCCCTCGGCAAGGAGACCGGCCGGGGCAGGACCGTCAACCTCGTCCGCCTCGCCGGAACCGCCGCCGCCGCCGAATCCACCCTGCGCTTCCTGCTCTCCCCCAAGTCCGCCTACGTCAGCGGCCAGGTCATCGACATCGGCACCGCCCCGGACACCACCCCCGGCCCCGGCACCGACGAACAGCCGCTGACCGGACGCACCGCCCTGGTCACCGGCGCCGCCCGCGGCATCGGCGAGGCCGTCGCCGAAACCCTCGCCCGCGACGGCGCCCACGTCGTCGTGCTCGACGTCCCGCAGGCCGAACAGGACGCCGCCCGCCTCGCCGAACGCCTGGGCGGCACCCCGCTCACCCTCGACATCACCGCCGCCCACGCCGGCCGCCGCATCCTCGAAGCCCTCCCCGACGGCCTCGACATCCTCGTCCACAACGCCGGCATCACCCGGGACCGCCGCCTCGCCAACATGCCCGCCGACCGCTGGACCCCCGTCCTCGACGTCAACCTGGCGAGCGTGCTGCGCACCACCGACACCCTGCTCGACGCCGGAGCCCTGCGGCCCGGCGGACGCATCGTGGCGACCTCCTCCATCGCCGGCATCGCCGGCAACGCGGGCCAGACCAACTACGGCGCCGCCAAGGCCGGCATCATCGGCCTCGTCCGCTCCCTGGCCCCCCGCGCGCTCGCCGCCCACGGCGTCACCGTCAACGCCGTCGCACCCGGCTTCATCGAGACCAGGATGACCGCCGCCGTCCCCCTCTTCATCCGCGAGGCCGGACGCCGCATGAACTCCCTCGCCCAGGGCGGCCTCCCGGCCGACGTCGCCGAGACCACCGCCTGGCTCGCCCACCCCGGCTCCGGCGCCGTCAACGGCCAGATCGTCCGCGTCTGCGGCCAGAGCCTGCTCGGAGCGTGACCACCATGACCTCCGCCCCCGGCACCCCCGCCCGCGTCCTCGCCGGCTCCCCCGCCCTCACCCCCCTGCTGCTGCGCGGTGCCCTGCTCTCCCCCTTCAAACGCCCCCGCCCCGACGCCGCCTTCCCGCCCACCCGGCTCGTCCTGCCCGGCCTGCGCGTGGACCTCGCCCGGCTGGCCGCCTACGAACGGGTCTGCGGCTTCCCCGTCGGCGCCGACCACCTGCCCGTCACCTACCCCCACGTCCTGGGCTTCCCCACCGCCATGCGGCTGATGAGCGGGCGCGCCTTCCCCCTGCCGCTGCTCGGGCTCGTCCACACCTCGATCCGCATCACCCGGCACCACCCCGTGCCCGCCACCGCCGCACACGAACTCACCGTGTACGTCGAGGAACTGCTGCCGCACCGCCGCGGCACCGAGGCCGCCGTCGTCACCGAACTCCGCACCGACGGGGCCCTCACCTGGGAGTCACGCAGCACCTACCTCGCCCGGCACGCCGTCCCCGACGGCACCCGCCCGGCGCCGCACCCCCGCCCGGCGGACGACGACCACGCGGAACTGCCCGCCCTCGACACCTGGCACCTGCCCGCCGGCCTCGGCCGCCGCTACGGCGCCGCCTCCGGCGACCGCAACCCCATCCACCTGCACCCGCTCACCGCCCGCCCGTTCGGCTTCCCCCGCGCCATCGCCCACGGCATGTGGACCGCCGCCCGCTGCCTCGCCGCCCAACCGCTCCCCGGAGCGGCCGCCGTACGGGCGGACTTCCGCGCACCGGTCCCGCTGCCCGGCACGGTGACCCACGCGTCCGACGGCAGCCGCTTCGCCCTGCGCGGCCCCGACGGCCGGCTTCACCTCACCGGCGACGTCCGCCCCGCCTGACGGGGACCGCCCTCGTCCCCGTCCCCCGCGTCGCCGCCCTCCTCCTCGGGCGGCGACCACACGGCACCCGTCATCAGGTTGCCCAGCCCGGCCCACGCGAAGTTCATCAGCGTCGCCGCCGCCTGCCGGGCCGTCGCCCCCGGGGTGGCGTTCGCCCAGTCGGCCAGCGACTCGGCCGCACCGACCAGGGCCTCCGCCAGCCCCGACACCTCCCGCTCCGGCAGATCCGGATCCCGGTGCGCCTCCCGCGCGGCGGCCAGAATCAGCTGCGTCACGAACGCCACGATCTCCGCCCGCATCGCCGCCACCTCGGCGGCGAACACCTCACCGTGCGTGCGGGCCTGCAGATGCAGCACGGCCCAGCCGTCCGGGTGCCGCGCGGTGTGCGCGAAGAAGGCCGTCAGCCCCGACCACAACTGCCGGTCCGCGGGCAGGCCCGGACGCGCACCGGCCCGCACCGCCTCGGTGAGCGCCTGCGCCTCGCGCCGGATGCAGGCGGTGAACAGGTCCTCCTTGGAGTTCAGGTACAGATAGACCAACGGCTTGGACACACCCGCCAGTTCGGCGATCTCGTCCATCGACGCGGCCATGTACCCCCGCTGGCCGAAGGTCCGCACGGCGGCGTCCAGCATCTGCTGTTCACGGACCGCACGCGGCATCCGCTTGGTCTTCACGGCACCCATGCGGATTAGCGTACGGGTCCCCCGCCCCGGCTCCGTCCGGCACCGGGGCGTCCCGGACACGCCCGTGCCCGCGGGCCCCCTCGTCGGGGAGCCCGCGGGCACGGACCGGGAGCGGGCGCGGCGCGCCGGCGGTCAGGCCGGGACCGGCACCTGCCGGGACGCGTCGGCCGGCGTGTCCTCGTCCACCGGGGACGAGTGGACCGAGTCGTAGGCGTCGCGGTCCAGCAGGCCCTCGCGGGCGGAGACGAGGACCGGTACCAGCGCTTGGCCGGCCACGTTCGTGGCCGTGCGGATCATGTCCAGGATCGGGTCGATCGCGAGGAGCAGGCCGACGCCCTCCATCGGCAGGCCGAGGGTGGACAGCGTGAGCGTCAGCATGACGGTCGCGCCGGTCAGGCCCGCCGTGGCGGCGGAGCCGACCACCGAGACGAAAGCGATCAGCAGGTAGTCGCCGACGCCGAGCGGGACGTCGAAGATCTGCGCGACGAAGATCGCGGCGATGGCCGGGTAGATCGCGGCGCAGCCGTCCATCTTCGTGGTCGCGCCGAACGGCACGGCGAAGGACGCGTACTCGCGGGGCACGCCCAGGCGCTCGGTGACCTTCTGGGTGAGCGGCATGGTGCCCACGGAGGAGCGGGAGACGAAGGCCAGCTGGATGGCGGGCCAGGCGCCCTTGAAGAACTGCAGCGGGTTGATCTTCGCGACGCCGGCGAGCAGGGCGGGGTAGACGCCGAACATCACGATGAGGCAGCCGATGTAGATGTCGGCGGTGAAGGTCGCGTACTGGCCGATCAGGTCCCAGCCGTAGGTGGCGATGGCGTTGCCGATGAGGCCGGCGGTGCCGATCGGGGCGAGGCGGATGACCCACCACAGGGCCTTCTGGAGCAGCGTGAGGACCGACTCGCTGAGGGTGAGGATGGGCTCCGCCTTCTCGCCGAGCTGGAGGGCGGCGATGCCGGCGACGGCGGCCATGAAGACGATCTGGAGCACGTTCAGTTCGGTGAACGGCGTGATGACGTCGGTGGGGACGATGCCGGTGAGGAAGTCGATCCAGGAGCCGGTCTTCTCGGGCTTCGCCCCGTCGGCGGGGGTCAGGCCGGTGCCCGCGCCCGGGTTGGTGACCAGGCCGATGACGAGGCCGATGGCCACCGCGATCAGCGACGTGATCATGAACCAGAGGAGGGTGCGGGACGCCAGGCGGGCCGCGTTGTTGACCTTCCGCAGGTTGGTGATGGACACCAGGATCGCGAAGAAGACCAGGGGGGCGACGGCCAGCTTCAGCAGGCCGATGAAGGTGCCGCCGACCTTCTCGAGGGTGGTGACCAGCCAGGAGACGTCCTGGCTGCGGGCGAGCCAGCCCAGCAGGACGCCGAGGACGAGGCCGGCGAGTATCTGGGCCCAGAACGGCGCCTTGAAGGGCAGCCGGAAGGACTTCGTGTTCGTGGACACGGACATGCTCCGATGGGGGGACGCGGTGGGGGAAGAGGACGTGGAACCGGTGAGGCGGAACGTCAGGGTCGACAGTTCGCGGTGGTCACCCGGCAGAGGTCCACGTGCAGGCGCGCCACGAGCGGAACTCTCCGGGGCGTGGGGAACACGGCTGCTGACTTCACCCGGAGACCGTAACACCTGAACTTTGAGAGTCCCAAAGCCTCACTTTGAGAGGCGGGGGGCGCATGCTGACCACACAACGCAAAGCGCCCCGGTGCCCAGGCGATTCGGAGACCGGGGCGCGGCGGGGCGGCGGCCCGCCTGTGACGGACGTAACGCGTCCGGCGGGGGCGGGAGTCGGTGCGGGGCGGGTCAGGAGGTCTGTGCGCGGCCCTCGCTGCGGGCGGCGTCGTCGGCCACGTCCTCCTGGTTGCGGTTGGCCTCCAGGTTGGCCTTGACCCGGTCGACCTTGCGCACGATGCCCTCGGAGGCGATGTCGCGCTGCTTGCGCAGGGCGACGAAGCTGATCGGGGCGGAGAGCACCATGGCGAGCAGGATGATCCACAGGCCGTTGGAGTCGCCCAGGCCGCGCGGGGCGAGGCCCGAGTAGACGAGGCCCCAGACGACCACGAGGCAGCCCACGAAGATCCCGAGGCGCATCAGTGTGTAGCGGAGCATCAGATCCACTCTTCCGTGTCGGACGGCCGGAACGTCCCTTTATGGAACGTCCTCCAGTGAAGCACGGGCCGCGGGGGATCTTGCACGGGGGTGGGCGGGCCGGCGCTCAGGTGAGGGGCAGCAGCATGATGACGTCGTCCCGGTCGTCGTCCGGGCCGACCCGGATCGCGCCGGGGACGCGGCCGACCTCCTTGTAACCGCAGGAGGCGTAGAAGCGCTCCAGGCCCAGGCCGCCGCGGCAGGTGAGGCGGACGGCCTCGATGCCGTCGATGCCGCGGGCGGCGCGCTCGGCGGCGGCCATGAGGTCGCGGCCGTAGCCCTTGCCCTGGTGGCGGGGGTGGACCATCACGGTGTACAGCCACAGCCAGTGGGTCATCAGGCGGTGGCTGTTGAGGGTGAGGAAGGCCGTGGCGGCCACCCGGCCGTCCTCGTCGTGCCCGACGAGCAGCCGGGAGCGTTCCTCCGCCATGGCCACGAACTGGCGGACCAGTTCGGGCCGGATCCGCTCCCGGTCCACGGGCGGCACGAAGCCGACGGCCCCGCCCGCGTTCGTCACGTCGGCCCACAGGTCGAGGATGCCGTCGCGCAGGGCGGGGGTGACCGGGGGGTCGAGGGTGAAGGTAAGTGGCATGTGGCGATGGTAGCCCTTACCTCGGGGGGTTCGCGGGGGTCACCCGGGTGCGCCGGGTGCGGGTGCGTGCGGGGCTGAGGTCGTTTGCGCAGTTCCCCGCGCCCCTGAAGAACGGCCTCGCCGTGAGGGCCGGGCATCCGGGCCGGGTGCGGGTGCGTGCGGGGCCGAGGTCCCTTGCGCAGTTCCCCGCGCCCCTGAAGAACGGCCTCGCCGTGAGGGCCGGGCATCCGGGCCGGGTGCGGGTGCGTGCGGGGCCGAGGTCCCTTGCGCAGTTCCCCGCGCCCCTGAAGAACGGCCTCGCCGTAAGGGGCCGGACATCCGGGCCGGGTGCGGGTGCGTTTGGGCCGAGGTCCTTGCGCAGTTCCCCGCGCCCCTGAGGTGGGGTGGGGTGGTCCTTGGCTTGTGAGGGGGGCGAGGGCCGGGGGTCCAGGGGGCGGGAGCCCCCTGGACGGGGTCACCGGGGGCGGCGGCTCAGACTCGCATCGGCTGCGGGGATTCGCGGCGGGCCGGGTCGGGGCCGTCGTACTCGCGGATGATCTCGTAGCGGGTGTTCCGCTCCACCGGGCGGAACCCCGCGTCCCGGATCAGCTCCAGCAGGTCCTCCCGCGTCAGCTTGTCCGGCGTGCCGAAGTTGTCCGCGTCGTGCGTGATCTTGTACTCGACGACCGAGCCGTCCATGTCGTCCGCTCCGTGCTGCAGGGCGAGCTGGGCGGTGTTGACGCCGTGCATCACCCAGAAGACCTTGACGTGCGGCACGTTGTCGAACAGCAGCCGGGACACCGCGAAGGTCTTCAGCGCCTCCGCGCCGGTGGCCATCGAGGTGCGCGCCTGGAGCCGGTTGCGGACCTTGCCGTCCTTCATGTCGACGAAGTCGTGCTGGTAGCGCAGCGGGATGAAGACCTGGAAGCCGCCGGTCTCGTCCTGGAGTTCACGCAGCCGCAGCACGTGGTCGACGCGGTGGCGCGGTTCCTCGATGTGGCCGTAGAGCATGGTGCACGGGGTCTTCAGGCCCTTCTCGTGCGCCAGCCGGTGGATGCGGGACCAGTCCTCCCAGTGGGTGCGGTGGTCCACGATGTGCTGCCGGACCTCCCAGTCGAAGATCTCCGCGCCACCGCCGGTGAGGGACTCCAGCCCGGCGTCGATCAGCTCGTCGAGGATCTCCGAGGCGGACAGGCCCGAGATGGTCTCGAAGTGGTGGATCTCCGTGGCGGTGAAGGCCTTCAGCGACACGTGCGGCAGCGCCGCCTTCAGCTCCCGCAGGGAGCGCGGGTAGTAGCGCCAGGGCAGGTTGGGGTGGAGGCCGTTGACGATGTGCAGTTCGGTGAGGTTGTCGCCCTCCATCTCCTTGGCGAGCTTGACCGCCTCCTCGATGCGCATCGTGTAGGCGTCCTTCTCGCCCGGCTTGCGCTGGAAGGAGCAGTAGGCGCAGGAGGCGGTGCACACGTTCGTCATGTTGAGGTGCCGGTTGACGTTGAAGTGCACGACGTCGCCGTTCAGCTTCGTCCGCACCTCGTGCGCCAGGCCGCCCAGCCAGGCCAGGTCGTCCGACTCGTACAGCGCGATGCCGTCCTCGCGGGTGAGGCGGACTCCCGCCCTCACCTTCTCCTCCAGCTCACGCTTGAGCCCGACGTCCATGCCGACACCTCTCTCCTGAGACAACTCCGACCAACCGTACGCCCCCGCCCGCCGGGCGTCGGGGGACCCCCGCAGGGGGCTGCGCGCCCCCGGCTACGCCTCTTCCTCGGGCAGTTCGCCGACGCGGTTCTCCCACTTCGTGGAGAGCACGATGGTGGTGCGGGTGCGGGAGACGCCGTTGGTGCCGGACAGCCGGCGGATGATCCGTTCCAGACCGTCCACGTCGGCCGCCCGCACCTTGATCATGAAGGAGTCGTCCCCGGCGATGAACCAGCAGTCCTCGATCTCCTGGAGGTCCTTCAGGCGCTGCGCCACGTCCTCGTGGTCGGCTGCGTCGGAGAGCGAGATGCCGATCAGGGCGGTGACGCCGAGGCCGAGCGAGGCGGAGTTCACGGTGGCGCGGTAGCCGGTGATGACGCCGGCCGCCTCCAGCCGGTTGATGCGGTCGGTGACGCTGGGTCCCGACAGGCCGACGAGACGCCCCAGCTCCGCGTAGGAGGCCCGGCCGTTCTCTCTCAGGGCCTGGATGAGCTGCCTGTCCACCGCGTCCATGCGATCGAAGCCTTCCGATGAGGTCGAGAAGTTGTGGAGGTTCCTGAGAAGGGGTGGGGGGAGGGTCGGCGGGAGGGCGCCGGCCGCCGGGCGGGGCGGGGTGCGGTCAGTGCGTCCGGGAGCCCCCGCCGAGTTCGCCCTCCCAGCGGCGGTAGAGCCGGTGCTCGACGTCCACGGCGTCCAAGACGCGTCCGGCGACGAAGTCCACCAGGTCCTGGATGTGGGTCGCGCCCGCGTAGAACGCCGGCGAGGCCGGGAGCACGGTCGCGCCCGCGTCGTCCAGGGCGACCAGCTGACGCAGCGTCGGGCCGCCCAGCGGGGTCTCCCGTACGGCCACGACCAGGGGGCGCCCCTCCTTCAGGGTCACGCTCGCCGCCCGCTGGAGCAGGTCCTTGGACAGGCCGAGCGCCACCCCGGCCACGCAGGCCGTGGAGGCGGGCACGATGAGCATGCCCTTGCTCGGGTACGACCCCGAGGACGGCCCCGCCGCGAGGTCGCCGGCGGGCCAGTACCGCACGTCGTCGAGGTCCACGGCGAACGTGTCCGGCTTGCCGTCCGCCCCACGGGACAGCCATTGCCGCAGGTCGTCGCGCCAGTGGGCGTCCCGGAAGGAGACGCCGGTCTCGTCCAGCAGGGTGAGCCGCGAGGCCCGGCTGACGACGAGGTCGACGCTCTCCCCGGCCTGGAGGAGCGCACGCAGAACAGCGGCCGCATAAGGCGTGCCGGAGGCCCCGGACACCCCCACGATCCAAGGTGTGCGCGTCGTCTCTCCTGGCTTGAGATGGTTCACGACACCGAGCCTATCCGGCGGCGCGGCGGGGGAACCGCCCAAGGGGGCCCGTGCGTTCTCGGGACGGGAGCGGGTACGGCGATCGGGCGGGGGGGTGACCATGTCCGGGACGGTCAGGCAGTGGTCCAGGGGCGAGCGGGCGAGGACGGCCGCCGTGGTGATGGTGGCCTGGGTGGCGCTGCTGTGGCTGCTGGAGGTGGTCGACGCGGCGTCGGGGCACCGGCTGGACGGCTTCGGCGTCCGCCCGCGCAGCGCGGGCGAGCTGGTCGACGTGGTGCCCAGTGCCTTCGTCCACTTCGGCTTCGGGCACGTCGCCTCCAACAGCGTGCCGCTGCTGGTGCTCGGTTTCCTCGCGGCCCTCGGCGGCCTGCGCCGGTTCGCCGCCGTGTGCGCGCTGATCATCGTGTGCGACGGTCTGGGCGTCTGGCTGATCGCCCCGGCCGGCACCAACACGGCGGGCGCGTCCGGGGTCGTCTTCGGCCTCTTCGGCTTCCTGGTGTGCAGCGGCTTCGTCGAGCGCCGCCCACTGGGCGTCGTGGTCGGGGTGCTGGTGGCGGCGGTCTGGGGCGGTTCCGTCCTCGCGGGCATCGCCCCCGGCCAGAGCGGGGTCAGCTGGCAGGGCCACCTCATAGGTCTGCTGGCGGGTGTGGCCTCGGCGTTCCTGTTCCGGCGCCGGCCAGGGCGCGGGCTCGGGGCCGCCGTCTGACACCGCCGTCCGCCCGGCGCCCCGGTCCGGGCGGGACAGCCGGGGCGGGCTACGGGGTGAGGCCGCGCACCAGCAGGTCCAGCAGCGCGCACACGAACAGGGCGATCCCGATGAAGCCGTTGACGCTGAAGAACGCCCGGTTCAGGCGGGTCAGGTCGTGGGGGCGCACGATGGTGTGCTCGTAGACGAAGGCGCCGGCGACGATCAGCAGGCCCAGCCAGAAGAACAGCCCGGCGCCGGTGAGGACCGCGTACCAGGCGAAGAGGGCGGTCGTCACGACATGGCAGGCGCGGGCGCCCCGGATGGCGGCCGGGATGCCGAAGCGCGCCGGCACCGACCGCACGCCGATCTCGCGGTCGGCGTCGACGTCCTGGCAGGCGTAGATCAGGTCGAAGCCGCCGATCCAGATGCCGACCGCGAGGCCCAGGACGACCGCCTCCCAGGACCAGGAACCGGTGACGGCCAGCCAGCCTCCGATGGGGCCCATCGCCTGGGCGATCCCCAGGATGGCCTGCGGGAAGTCGGTGAACCGCTTCCCGTACGGATAGACCACCATGGGGACGATCGCGACGGGCGCCAGCGCCAGGCACAGCGGGTTCAGCAGGGCCGCCGCGCCCAGGAACACCGCCAGCGCGATGAGCGCGCCCGTCCAGGCGTGCTTGACGGACATCGCGCCGGTGACCAGTTCGCGCTGGGCGGTGCGGGGATTGCGGGCGTCGATCTCGCGGTCGATGATCCGGTTGGCGGCCATCGCGAAGGTGCGCAGGCCCACCATCGCGAGGGTGACCAGCAGCAGGCGGCCCCAGTGGATGTTCGCGTCCCACTCGTACATCGCCGTCAGGGCGGCGATGTAGGCGAAGGGCAGCGCGAACACCGAGTGCTCGATCATGACCAGGCGCAGGAACGCCCGGGTGCGCCCCGGTTGCCGTGGCAGTGCGGCGGAGGCCGAGGTCACAGTCCGTACTCCTTCCAGCGGCGGTCCACCTTGGCGGCGGTCTCGGGGTCGGACTCGACCATGTCGGGCCAGCCCCCGTCGCGCGTGTACCCCTCCTCGGGCCATTTCTTCGTCGCGTCGATGCCCGCCTTGCCGCCCCAGAACTGCTGGTACGAGGCGTGGTCGAGGTGGTCGACGGGGCCCTCGACGAGGCTGAGGTCGCGGGCGTAGTCGGTGTTGCCGAGGGCCCGCCAGGCGACCTCGTGCAGGTCGTGCACGTCGCAGTCGGCGTCGACGACCACGATCAGCTTGGTCAGCGACATCATGTGGGCGCCCCAGACGGCGTGCATGACCTTCTGCGCGTGCTTGGGGTACTTCTTGTCGATCGAGATGATCGCGCAGTTGTGGAAGCCGCCGGCCTCGGGCAGGTGGTAGTCCACGATGTCCGGGATGATGATCTTCAGCAGGGGGAGGAAGAAGCGCTCCGTGGCGCGGCCCAGCGGCCCGTCCTCCGTCGGCGGGCGGCCGACGACGATGGACTGCAGCAGCGGACGCTTGCGCATCGTCACGCAGTCGATCGTCAGTGCGGGGAACGGTTCCTGCGGGGTGTAGAAGCCGGTGTGGTCGCCGAAGGGCCCCTCGGGGAGCATCTCCCCCGGCTCCAGCCAGCCCTCGATGACGACCTCCGCCTGCGCGGGCACCTGGAGCGGGACCGTCTTGCAGTCGACCATCTCGATCCGCTTGCCCTGGAGGAAGCCCGCGAACAGGTACTCGTCGATGTCGCCGGGCAGCGGCGCTGTGGAGGCGTAGGTGACGGCCGGCGGGCAGCCGAAGGCGATGGCGACGGGCAGCCGCTCACCCCGCCGGGCGGCCACCTGGTAGTGGTTGCGGCTGTCCTTGTGGATCTGCCAGTGCATGCCGATGGTGCGCTTGTCGTGGCGCTGCAGCCGGTACAGGCCGAGGTTGCGGATGCCCGTCTCGGGGTCCTTGGTGTGGGTGAGCCCGAGGTTGAAGAAGGAGCCGCCGTCCTTGGGCCAGGTGAACAGGGCGGGGAGCTGGTCCAGGTCCACGTCGTCGCCGGTGAGGACGACCTCGTGCACCGGCGCGTCGCCGGACTTCACCTTCTTCGGCGGGACGTGCGTCATCGCGCCCAGCTTGCCGAACGCCTCGCGCACGCCGACGAAGCCCTGCGGCAGCTCCGGCTTGAGCAGCCCGCCGATCTTGTCGCTGATCTCGCTGTACGACTTCAGACCGAGCGCCTTGAGCAGCCGCCGGTCGGTGCCGTACACGTTCATCGCGAGCGGCATGCTGGAGCCGCGCACGTTCTCGAAGAGGAGGGCGGGACCGCCGGCCTTCTGCACCCGGTCGACGATCTCACCGACCTCCAGATGCGGGTCGACCTCTGCCTTGATCCGCTTGAGGTCGCCCTCGCGCTCCAGCGCCCTGAGCAGGGAACGAAGATCGTCGTAAGCCATGGGGTCAAGTATCCCCGAGCGGTTACCCTGGCCCTGTACCTGGGGGCTGTGCCGATGTCCCCACGACCCCTTCTCTGGAGAGGCCCATGCTCCGGGTGCTGATGTTCCTCGTCCCGCTGGCTCTGAGCGTCTACGCGTTCATCGACTGCATCAGCACGAAGGACGAGGACATCCGTCACATGCCCAAGCCGCTGTGGGCGATCCTCGTGCTGCTGTTCCCGCTGGTCGGGTCCATCTCGTGGATCCTCGCCGGGAAGAAGCGGCACCCCGCGGGCACGCCCGGCGCGGCCGGTTCCCCCTGGAGCCTCGGCGGCGGTGGCCGCCGGCAGTGGGTGGCCCCGGACGACAACCCGGAGTTCCTGAAGTCCCTCAACGAGGACAAGCCGGCGAAGGACCGCGACGAGGACGGCGACAAGGGCAAGCAGGACCGCGGCGACTGACCCCGCCGTCCGGGACGGGCCCACGCCTCCCCCGGCCCCCCTGCGCTCCCCGCCCGGACCGGGCGGGCCCCGCAGCGACTCCCTGCCCCTGACCACGGTGCCGGGCCCCGGAAGGGCCCGGCCCTTCTTCTCTGCCGGTGGCGGTCCTGGCTGACGGGGTGTCGGATCCGGCAGGCTGGGCCGCACGACGCGGTGGCGGCGGGGGGAGCCGGAATGGGACGGATGCCTGTCTTCCGGTGGGTGGTGGTGCTCGGGCTGCTGCTGGTCACGGTGTCGTTCGGCGTGTGGTGGGCGACCCCGGGCTTCCCCGAACTGAAGCAGGTCGACCTGACCGTGCTGCGGGAGGAACCGGACGGGACCTGCGAGGTGCGGTGGTCCGACCCGTTCGCCTCCGGCACGCGTGAGGGCTCCTACCTCTGCGATCCCGAGCGGGACCCGGTGCTGAAGGCCCCCGCGTACCGGCCGGGTACGGACCTCGCCTGGGACACGGGTTTCGTGGTCGCCGAGGGGCCGGACCGGGGCGAGTTGTACTCGCTGGAGCAGGACGACGGCAGCCGGGCGACCGTCGTGTCCGACGTGCTGGTCACAGCCGGGGTGCTGCTCACGCTGGTCGGCGCCATGGGCGGCACCGTCCGGTCGGCCACCCGGACGAGCGGCGTGCGCGCGGGCGTCCTGCACCGCGCGGAACGCGATGTCCTGCGCCGCGCGGAACGGCTCCGGGAGGCGGCCGAGCAGGTCTCCGGGGACCACGAGCGGGCCGTGCGGGCGGTCCGGGACGCGTGGGAGCCCCTGCACCGGGAGGCCGTGCGGGAGCGGCTGGGCCGGATGCCGGCCGTCCCGTCGCGGTGGGCGGCCGGCCTGC
>NZ_JAAGMD010000506.1 GCF_010548465.1 Streptomyces sp. SID14436
GGCCGGTGCCGGCAGCCCCGTCACCCGGCTCGCCCCGACCGGCGTCGCGCCCGCCGCGGGCGCCCTGCGCTGGGAGCTGCCCGGCTGGGCCGGCTCCGTCGACCTGCTGCTCATCGCCACGCCCGACGGCTCCGAACCCGGCCTGTCCCTGCTCGCCGAGCAGGCCTACCGCCGCGGCTGCGCCGTCGTCGCCGTCGCCCCCGCCCGCAGCCCGCTCGCGGAATCGGTGAACGGCTCCCACGGACTGTTCATCCCCATGGCGAGCGCCCCCCAGGACGCAGGCGAACCCCTCGCCGCCGCCGCGCCCGGCGTCCTGTGGGCGCTGCTCACCCCGCTGATCGCGCTGCTGGACCGCACCGGCCTGCTCGCCGCCCCGCCGGAGGCCCTGGAGAAGGTCGCCGACCGCCTCGACAAGATCGCCGAACAGTGCGGCCCCGCCATCGCCGCCTACAGCAATCCGGCCAAGACCCTCGCCGCCGAACTCGCCGACGCGCTGCCCGTCGTGTGGACCGAGGGCGTCTCGGCCGGCCCCGCCGGCCGCCGGTTCGCCGCCGCGCTCGCCGAGCTCTCCGGCCGCCCCGCCGTCGTCGCCGAACTCCCCGAGGCGCTCGCCGCGCACAGCGCCCTGCTGGCCGGCCCGCTCGCTGCCGGCGCCGACCCCGACGACTTCTTCCGCGACCGCGTCGAAGAGGCGCCCGCCCTGCACGCACGCGTGGTCCTCCTCCGCGACCGCCCCATCGGCGGGCTCACCGCGGCCCCGGCCGCCCGGGAGCTCGCGCTCAGCCACGACACACCGATCAGCGAGCTGGAACCCGAGGCGGGCGGCGAGCTGGAGACCCTCGCCGAACTGATCGCCGTCACGGATTTCGCCGCCGTCTACCTGGCGATCGCCTCGGCACGCTGATCACGCCCGGGACGGCCCGGCCCGCACCGCGTCCGCACCAGAACCGGCAGAAGGAAACCCAGAACCACCATGGACCGCCTCGACAACACCGTCCGCCCCTACGCCTGGGGGTCCACCACCGCCATCCCGCGCCTGCTCGGCACCGAGCCGACCGGCGAGCCACAGGCGGAGATGTGGATGGGCGCCCACCCGGGGGCCCCCTCCCGCACCGCGCGGGGCACCCTCGTCGAGGTCATCGACGCCGACCCGGAGAAGGAACTCGGCGCCCCCGCGGTCGCCCGGTTCGGCCCCCGGCTGCCCTTCCTGCTCAAGCTGCTCGCCGCCGGCGCCCCGCTCTCCCTCCAGGTCCACCCCGACCTGGACCAGGCCAGGGAGGGCTACGCCGACGAGGAACGGCGCGGTGTCCCCGTCACCGCCCCGCACCGCAACTACAAGGACGCCAACCACAAGCCCGAACTGGTCTGCGCGCTCACCGAGTTCGACGGCCTGTGCGGCTTCCGCGACCCGCTGCGCGCCGCCGGACTCCTCGACGGCCTCGGCGTGGACTCCCTCAAGCCCTACGTCGACCTGCTGCACGCCCGTCCTGAGGACGCGGCCCTGCGCGAGGTCCTCACCGCCGTCCTGACCGCCGACCCCGAGGACATGGCCCGCACGGTCGCCGAGACCGCCGCGGCCTGCGACCGCCTCGGCGGCGACTACGCCCCCTACGCCGGCATCGCCCACCACTACCCCGGCGACCCCGGCGTCATCGCCGCGATGCTCCTCAACCACGTCCGGCTCCAGCCCGGCGAGGCCCTCTTCCTCGGCGCCGGCGTCCCGCACGCCTACCTCGACGGCCTCGCCGTCGAGATCATGGCCAACTCCGACAACGTGCTGCGCTGCGGCCTCACCCCCAAGCACGTCGACGTCCCGGAACTCCTGCGCATCGTCCGCTTCGAGTCCCGCGACGCCGGCATCCTCCGCCCGGAGGCCGCACCCGACGGCGAGGAGGTCTACGAGACCCCCACCGACGAGTTCCGGCTGTCCCGCTACGTCCTCCCCGAGGGCGGCGCCACCCACGACCTCACCCTGGACACCGCGCAGATCCTGCTCTGCACGGCTGGCGGCGTCCGGGCGGGCGGACACGACCTCACCCCGGGCACGTCCGTGTTCGTCCCGGCCGGGGAGAAGGCCGAAGTGACCGGCGCCGGAACCCTGTTCCGGGCCACCGTCGTCGTCTGACCCCCGCGTGAGCGGCACCTGACGCGCCGTACCCGGCGGGGCTGCAACAATGGCGCCCCGTCACACGACGGGACCTCTTCCGGACGGGCGCACACCCGCGCCCGTCCGGAGCCCGCACACGGCGTACGAAGGGACCACGCGGACACATGAGCGCGTCAGGCGGCACCAAGGCGATCGTGGCGGCCCTCGCCGCCAACCTCGCGATCGCGGTAGCGAAGTTCGTGGCGTTCCTCTTCAGCAACTCCTCGTCGATGCTCGCCGAGTCCGTGCACTCCCTCGCCGACTCCGGCAACCAGGCCCTGCTCCTCGTCGGCGGCAAACGGGCCCAGCGCAAGGCCACGCCCGAGCACCCCTTCGGCTACGGCCGCGAGCGCTACATCTACGCCTTCCTGGTGTCCATCGTGCTCTTCTCGGTCGGCGGCATGTTCGCCCTCTACGAGGGCTACGAGAAGATCAAGCACCCGCACGAGCTGACGCACTGGTACTGGCCCGTCGGCGTCCTCGTCTTCGCGATCGTCGCCGAGTCCTTCTCCTTCCGCACCGCGATCAAGGAGTCCAACACGGTGCGCGGCAGGCGCTCCTGGAAGGAGTTCGTCCGCCACTCCAAGGCGCCCGAGCTGCCGGTCGTCCTCCTGGAGGACCTCGGCGCCCTCGTCGGCCTGGTCCTCGCCCTCGGCGGTGTGGGACTCGCCCTGCTCACCGGCAACAGCGTCTGGGACGGCATCGGCACCCTCTGCATCGGCATCCTCCTCATCCTCATCGCCCTCGTGCTCGCCCTGGAGACCAAGTCGCTGCTGCTCGGCGAGTCGGCCGGCCCGGAGGAGACCCGCAGGATCGAGGCAGCCCTCGTCGACGGTGACACCGTCACCCGCATCATCCACATGCGCACCCTCCACCTCGGCCCCGAGGAACTGCTGGTCGCCGCCAAGATCGCCGTGCGCCACGACGACACGGCGGTCCGCATCGCCGCGGCCATCGACGCCGCCGAGGCCCGCATCCGCGAGGCCGTCCCCATCGCCCGCGTGATCTACCTGGAGCCCGACATCTACAAGGCCGCCGAGGCCGCCAAGGGCGCCGACCCCGAGGCCACCCCCGGCGGACCCGCTCCGGACCCCTCCGCGCACTGACCCGCCCCGCCGCGGAAGCCGGCCGGCCCTGACACTCCGTGATCGGCTTGATGTATGCGGTGACGGACTGGGGTCGGCCGGTGGCCGCGGTGTAGCTTGGGACGGAGCCAGACGTCGCTGCTGATGGCGGTCGGGCGGTCCCGTGCGGACCGGCCGAGGGAGAGAGGGCCTCCGACGGACTGCGCTGCGCGTACGCGGGCATGCCAGTGTCCTCCCCGGGCACAAGGGTGTCCGCCGCCGCGCAGACCAGCCGTACCCACCTCGACCCACACCCCGAGGAGCAGCTCGCAATGACGACTGTCGACAACCGACAGGACTTCAAGGTCGCCGACCTCTCCCTGGCCGAGTTCGGCCGCAAGGAGATCACCCTCGCCGAGCACGAGATGCCGGGCCTGATGGCGATCCGCAAGGAGTACGCCGAGGCGCGGCCCCTGGCCGGCGCCCGCGTCACCGGCTCCCTGCACATGACCGTGCAGACCGCGGTCCTCATCGAGACCCTCGTCGCCCTGGGCGCCGAGGTCCGCTGGGCGTCCTGCAACATCTTCTCCACCCAGGACCACGCCGCGGCCGCCATCGCCGTCGGCCCGAACGGCACGCCCGACAACCCGCAGGGCGTCCCGGTCTTCGCCTGGAAGGGCGAGACCCTCGAGGAGTACTGGTGGTGCACCGAGCAGGCGCTGACCTGGCCGGACAGCCCCACCGGCGGCCCCAACATGATCCTCGACGACGGCGGTGACGCCACCCTCCTCGTCCACAAGGGCGTCGAGTACGAGAAGGACGGCAAGGCCCCCTCGCCCGACACCGCCGAGTCCGACGAGCACCGCGTCATCCTCGAACTGCTCAACCGCACCCTGAGCGAGAACCCGCAGAAGTGGACCCAGCTCTCCTCCGAGATCCGCGGGGTCACCGAGGAGACCACCACCGGCGTCCACCGCCTGTACGAGATGCAGCGCGACGGCACCCTCCTCTTCCCGGCGATCAACGTCAATGACGCCGTCACCAAGTCGAAGTTCGACAACAAGTACGGCTGCCGCCACTCCCTGATCGACGGCATCAACCGCGCCACCGACACCCTCATCGGCGGCAAGACCGCCGTCGTGTTCGGCTACGGCGACGTCGGCAAGGGCTGCGCGGAGTCCCTGCGCGGCCAGGGCGCCCGCGTGATCATCACCGAGATCGACCCGATTTGCGCCCTGCAGGCCGCGATGGACGGCTACCAGGTCACGACCCTCGACGAGGTCGTCGAGACGGCCGACATCTTCATCACCACGACCGGCAACAAGGACATCATCATGGCCTCCGACATGGCCAAGATGAAGCACCAGGCGATCGTGGGCAACATCGGCCACTTCGACAACGAGATCGACATGGCCGGCCTCGCCAAGGTCCCCGGCATCGTCAAGGACGAGATCAAGCCCCAGGTGCACACCTGGACCTTCCCCGACGGCAAGAAGATCATCGTCCTGTCCGAGGGCCGCCTGCTGAACCTGGGCAACGCCACCGGCCACCCGTCGTTCGTGATGTCCAACTCCTTCGCGGACCAGACCCTGGCCCAGATCGAGCTGTTCACCAAGCCCGACGCGTACCCGACCGGCGTCTACGTGCTGCCCAAGCACCTCGACGAGAAGGTCGCCCGCCTGCACCTCGATGCGCTCGGCGTGAAGCTCACGACGCTCCGCCCCGAGCAGGCCGAGTACATCGGCGTGAAGGTCGAAGGCCCCTACAAGTCGGACCACTACCGCTACTGAGCCGGACGCCCACCGGGCCGGGCGCGTCCACGCCGTCACACGCGGACGCACCCCGCCGGCAGCAGGTCCCCAGGACAGGCCCCCCGCACCCCCGTGCCGGGGGGCCTGCCCGTTCCCCGCCCGACCGCCCCGCCGGGCCGTCCCCCGCGGGACCGGTCCGTCACGACCCAGGACCCCCATGCCCCGCGGCCGTTATTCGCTCCACGATCCGCACGATCACACCCCCCTCGCGGACGAACACTTCCAGTGCGCCCCCGGCCCCTCCGGCTGGCGCTACGTCTCCCGGCTCACCGCCCCCTCCTCCGGCGACGACCTGGGCTCCGTCGACCTCGCGCTCGACGAACTCGGCCGGCCCATCCGCCTCGAACTCCACGCCGGGAGCTGGCAGGTCCGCGGCGCCGCCCTCGACGGCGTCACCTGGGTCCGCACCGACCCCACCGGAAGCCACGCCACCGAAGGCAATGTGCGCGCCCACGCCTTCACCGGCTCCTCCCCGGCCTTCCTCGTCGCCACCGCGCGGCTCCTGCGCCTCACCCCCTCCACGTCGGCCACCCGCGTCCGTCTCGTCGCCTTCACGGACCCGGTCCTCGCCCCCCGCACCGTCGACCAGTCCTGGGCCCTGGTGAAGAGAGAAGCACACGCCACTGACAACGGCCCCCTGACCGTGGAGGAATACCAGGTCACCGCCCTGGACACCGGCGAGCAGCACCCCGTGCACCTGGCCGGTGACGTCGTCCTCTCCGCGCCCGGCATCGAGCTGGAGGACCTCGAGTCGCCACCGTCGGTGTTCCCCTGACCCGCCGGATCCTGGACCCGCCTCAGGCCCCCGGCCCTGCTAGGCAGGCGGGACGAACCCTCCGCGGGAGCCGCCGGCCGACGGTCGGTCCTTCGGTTCCGGCGAACTCGGCGCCGGGGGCGTCGCGGACGGGGGAGGGGTGGGGGATGGAGAAGGAGAAATGGCGGGCGGAGGAGTGGGAGGAGTGGGAGACGGGGCCGCGGGAGCGGATGCCGCCGCCGGATACCCGGGCTGCCCGTACGGGCCCTGTGAGGGAGCGGGCGGCGCGTACGGACTCTGCATCGGGGCGGGGTGTCCGTACGGACCCTGTGCGGGAGCGGGCGGGCCGTAGGGGCCGGTCGGACCGGCCGTCGCGCCACCGGGCCGACCGCCCGCCGCCGCACCGTTGCCGAAGGCCCGCCGCGCCTCCCTGGCCTGCCGCTCCTGCAGCACCGCCGCCAGATAGGCCGCCGGGTGTACTCCCGGCGGCACGGGGGTCCCCGTACGGTCCGCCAGGTCCGAGGCCAGCCGCTGCGCCATGGCCGAGCCGACCTGCGGGTCCAGCTGCCCCATCCGCGTGAGGTACTGGCGTACCGCCAGCCACAGCCCGTCGGGCACCGCCGACAGGTCGAGCCCCTGGAACCGCCCGGCCAGCCAGGGCGGGGGAGGCGGAACGTAACCGGACCGCGCGGCCGGCACCCGCTCCCGTACGACGAGCGTCCCCGCGAAGACGTCCCCGAGCCGCCGCCCACGCGCCGAGACCAGCGAGGCGATGCAGGCGACCACACCCAGCGTCATCAGGATCTCGATCACCCCGATCAGTCCCCGCACCAGCGAGTGCCGGAACCGGATCGGCCCCCCGTCGTCCCGCACCACCCGCAGACCGCACGCCAGCTTCCCCAGGGACTTCCCGTGGGTCAGCGTCTCGATCAGGATCGGCCCGCCCACCAGGGTCAGCAGAAACAGGGACAGGGATATCGCGGTCTGCGCGGCCTCGTCCAACGACGCCGTGGCCGCCACCACCAGGATGGTCAGCCCGATGTAGACCGCCATGGCGGCCGCCAGGTCGAGCAGCACCGCCAACGCCCGGCTGGGCAATCTCGCCGGGCGCAGCTCCAAAGCCACCGCCTCGCCCGTCACCAGCTCACTCACGCCCGCCGCCTTCCCTCGCCATGCCCCTCATCCCGCCAGTCTGCCAAGCTGTTGTCCCACCCAGTACGACAAGCCGACCACGCCGACCCAGTCGCACAGCCGAGGAGCAGGCACACCGATGGACCTGGACGTCTTCGTCTCCGCCCACCGCGCGGAGTGGGACCGCCTCGACTCCCTGCTCCGGCGCCAGCGCCGCCTGAGCGGTGCCGAGGCCGACGAACTCGTCGTCCTCTACCAACGCACCGCCACCCATCTTTCCCTGATCCAGTCCGCGGCCCCCGACCCCCAGCTGACCGGACGGCTCAGCGGACTCGTGGCCCGCGCGCGCAGCGCGGTGACCGGCACCCGCCGCGCCTCATGGCGGGACGTCACCCACTTCTTCGGCCACAGTTTCCCGGCCGCCGTCTACACGTCCCGCCACTGGTGGGTGCCCACCGCGCTGCTGTCCACGGCCGTCGCCGCGCTCCTGGGCTGGTGGATCGGCACCCACCCGGAGGTCCAGGCGTCCATCGCGGCCCCGAGCGAACTCCGTGAGCTGACCCGCCCCGGCGGGCAGTACGAGACCTACTACTCGAGCAACCCCGCCGCGTCGTTCGCCGCCCAGGTCTGGACGAACAACGCCTGGGCCGCGGCCCTCTGCCTCATCCTGGGCGTCTTCCTCGGGCTGCCGGTGATCTGGATCCTCTTCCAGAACATGCTCAACCTGGGCGTCGGCTTCGGGCTGATGGGATCGGCGGGCCGGCTCGACACCTTCCTCGGCCTCGTACTGCCGCACGGCCTCCTCGAACTGACCGCGGTCTTCGTCGCCGCCGGCACCGGGCTGCGTCTCGGCTGGACCCTGATCGATCCCGGCCCACGCCTCCGCCGCCAGGCCCTCGCCGAAGAGGGCAGGGCCGCGCTCGCCATGGCCATCGGTCTCGCCGTCGTCCTCTTCGTCTCCGGCGCCATCGAAGGCTTCGTCACCCCGTCCGGCCTGCCCACCTGGGCCCGCATCACCATCGGGGTCGTGGCAGAACTGGCCTTCCTGGCCTACGTGTGGATCGTCGGCGGACGCGCGGCCCGGGCCGGCCAGACCGGGGACCTGGACGCGTCCGAGCGCAGCGCCACCCTGCCGACCGCGGCCTGATGTGCGGACGGGCAGGGTGAGCTGCTAGTGTCCTCATCGCCCCGAGGGAAGCCGTTGACACGGCGCCTGTGGGGAGGTAGATTCGAACAGTTGCCTGGAGTTGTAGCCGTAAGGCGGCCCTCCAGGACGGTGACAGTGAGAATCTGTCTGCTTCTTGAAACACTTCTTTCGAAGAAGCCTCTCCCGATGAATCGGAAAGCAGAGGCCGGTCAGACCGGCCCGGAACCTCTGATAAAGTGGGGTCCGCCGGAAAGGGAAACGCGAAAAGCGTCGACCTGGAAAGCACCGAGGAAATCGGATCGAAAAGGTCTGATAGAGTCGGAAACGGAAAAACCGAAGGGAAGCGCCCGGAGGAAAGCCCGAGAGGGTGAGTACGAAGGAAGCGTCCGTTCCTTGAGAACTCAACAGCGTGCCAAAAGTCAACGCCAGATATGTTGATACCCCGTCCATCCGGTTTCGGATGGTCGAGGTTCCTTTGAAATACACACAGCGAGGACGCTGTGAACCATCGGACTATTCCTCCGGTGGTTCCGCTCTCGTGGTGTGACACCCGATTACGGGTACACATTCACGGAGAGTTTGATCCTGGCTCAGGACGAACGCTGGCGGCGTGCTTAACACATGCAAGTCGAACGATGAACCACCTTCGGGTGGGGATTAGTGGCGAACGGGTGAGTAACACGTGGGCAATCTGCCCTGCACTCTGGGACAAGCCCTGGAAACGGGGTCTAATACCGGATACTGAACCGCTTGGGCATCCAGGCGGTTCGAAAGCTCCGGCGGTGCAGGATGAGCCCGCGGCCTATCAGCTTGTTGGTGAGGTAACGGCTCACCAAGGCGACGACGGGTAGCCGGCCTGAGAGGGCGACCGGCCACACTGGGACTGAGACACGGCCCAGACTCCTACGGGAGGCAGCAGTGGGGAATATTGCACAATGGGCGAAAGCCTGATGCAGCGACGCCGCGTGAGGGATGACGGCCTTCGGGTTGTAAACCTCTTTCAGCAGGGAAGAAGCGAAAGTGACGGTACCTGCAGAAGAAGCGCCGGCTAACTACGTGCCAGCAGCCGCGGTAATACGTAGGGCGCGAGCGTTGTCCGGAA
>NZ_JAAGMD010000535.1 GCF_010548465.1 Streptomyces sp. SID14436
CGTCCGGCGTCCGACAACCAGCGCCCGCTGCCGCTGCCCGACCGCGGCGGCCATCCGCCGCCCGTCCCGCGGCGGACTCAGGGCGTGCCCTGCCGTGTCGTGCCCGGCAGCGGCGTAGCCGCCCCGCAGGTGTCGTCCCGGCCCGTCCCGTCCTCCCCGGGGCCAGGACGGTGACGCGCCGGAGGGGGGCGGGGCCGGGCGCGGCGTGGTCCCGCTGCGGACCCGGCGTCGATGTCCCACCATGGAGACGGCGACCGCGTAGGGAGGACGAGTGCGTCCCATCATTCCCGACTACCTGGCCGAGGCACTGGGCGATGTGGAGGCGGACACCTCCGGTGAGCAGGCGGGGTACATCCCCGAGCTCGCGCGGGCGGATCCCGATGTCCTCGCGGCGGCCTTCGTCACCGTCGACGGTGAGACCTACGGTGCCGGTGGCACCCGGACCGCGTTCACGATCCAGTCGGTCTCCAAGCCGTTCGTGTACGCACTGGCCCTGGCCGACCGGGGCTTCGACGCGGGGCTCGGCCGAGTCGGTGTCGAACCGTCCGGTGAGGCGTTCGACGAGATCTCCCTGGAGAGCGGCACCGGGCGCCCCCTCAATCCGATGATCAACGCCGGCGCCATCACCGCTCACTCCCTGGCCGGCGCGGAGGGTCTGAGTCCGGCGGCACGCGTGGAGCGGGTGATCCGGGGTCTGTCGGCGTTCGCCGGCCGGCGACTGACGGTGGACGAGTCGGTGTACGCGTCGGAGAGGGAGCACGCGCACCGCAATCTCGCCATCGCCCACATGCTCCGCAGCTACGAGATCCTCACCACGGACGCGCAGGCGACGACGGACGGGTACGTCCGCCAGTGCTCCGTGCGCGTCACCACGACGGACCTGGCCGTGATGGCCGCGACGCTGGCCAACCGCGGGAAGAACCCGCTCTCCGGTGAGCAGGTGGTGCCGGAACCGGTGGTGCGTCAGGTGCTGGGCGTCATGTTCAGCTGCGGAATGTACGACGCCGCCGGCGACTGGGCGACCCAGGTCGGCATCCCGGCGAAGAGCGGCGTGGCGGGGGCCCCATCGGCGCACTTCCCGGGCAGGTCGGCATCGCCACGTTCTCGCCGCGACTGGATTCCCACGGGAACAGCGTGCGCGGGGTGTCGTTGTTCCCACCACGTCGTCGGCGCCGGACCGAACGCCCTCCGCGTGCTGCAACGGCAGGGGGGTATCGGATTCGCCGGTGCCGAGAAGGTCCTCCGGGAGTGCGTGGACGCTCCCTTCCCGGAATCCAGGGTGGCTCTCGACCTGAGCTGGGTCCACTCCCTCGACGACGTGGCACGGCGCATGCTGCTGGAGGTCGTGCGCCGGCTGATGCTGGACGGTCACGAGGTCTTCCTCGTCGACCCCGACACGATCATGCCCGACCCCGATCCCGGCGACGGAGGCCGCGTCACCGTCGTGACCGGAGCCGATCACGCCGTCGTACCGCCGGTCGCGCCCTGACACCCCAGGGCATACGCGCGGCTCCGCGGTCCACCCGGCCGGGCGCACACGAACGGGGGCCGGACGTCACAGGGCCGGCCCCGGAAGGGAGCAGACACCATGGGATTCATCACCGTCGGCCAGGAGAACAGCACTCCGGTCGAGCTCTACTACGAGGATCACGGGTCCGGGCAGCCGGTCGTCCTGATCCACGGATACCCGTTGAACGGGCACAGCTGGGAACGGCAGACGCGCGAGTTGCTCGCCCGGGGCCACCGGGTGATCACCTACGACCGCCGGGGCTTCGGCCAGTCGTCGAAGGTGAACTCCGGTTACGACTACGACACCTTCGCCGACGACCTGAACACGGTCCTCGAAACCCTCGACCTGCGGGACGTCGTCCTCGTCGGCTTCTCGATGGGCACCGGGGAACTCGCCCGCTACGTGAGCCGCCACGGTCACGAGCGGGTGGCGAAACTGGCCTTCCTGGCCTCACTCGAACCGTTCCTGGTCGCCCGCGACGACAACCCGGACGGCGTCCCGCAGGAAGTCTTCGACGACATCGTCGCGGCCGCGAAGAGGGACCGGTACGCCTGGTTCACGCAGTTCTTCTCGAACTTCTACAACCTCGACGAGAACCTCGGCACACGGATCAGCGAGGAGGCCGTCACCGGGGGCTGGAACACCGCGATCCGCAGCGCTCCGGTCGCCGCGTACGCGGTGGTGCCGGCCTGGATCGAGGACTTCCGCGCCGATGTCGAGGCGGTCCGCGCGAGCGGCAGGCCGGTGCTGATCCTGCACGGCACCAAGGACAACATCCTCCCGGTCGACGTCACCGGACGCCGGTTCCACCGGGCCGTCCCGGAGGCCGACTACGTCGAGATCGAGGGGGCGCCGCACGGCCTGCTCTGGACCCACGGGGACGAGGTCAACGCCGCACTGCGCGGCTTCCTCGCGAAGTGACGGTGGATCGCGTGCGGCTCCCGCGCCACCCGCGTCACGGGTCGGCCTGATCCGTCCCGGACGGCGTCCCACCGCCGGCAGCGCGCCCCTTCGTGACCACCGGCGAAGGGGCGCGCCACCGCGCCCGCGGCCGGCGCCGGGAGAGGGTGCGTGGGGCGGTGGCGGTGGCGGCCGGTTCCGCTACGGGCCGCGGGGCTTCGGGGCGGACGTTCAGGGCCGTCGGCGGAACGGGGCGAGGGTGGCGCGCACATGGTCGGCGGCGCCCCAGTCGGGGTCGAACTGGGCGATGACGGCCAGGTGTTGACGGAGCGGGAGGATCGGCATCCGTTCACGCCAGTCGCGGTCGAGCCCGGTCAGTTCGGCGTACCGGGTGAAGAACGCGTGTGCCTCGGGCGGTGGTGCCGTCGTCCACAGGTGGGCGAGGTCGGTCTCGGCCCACGTGTACGACACGGCCGGGTCGATCAGCGCGGGCCGGCCGTCGGGGCCGGCCATGACGTTCTGCGTCCAGAGGTCGCCGTGCGTCAGGCAGGCGGGGCGGGCGGGCAGGAGTTCGGGCAGTCGGTCGCACAGGCGTTCCAGGGCCGCCCGGTCGGCGGCGTCGAGCGTCTCCCGGACGCGTGGCTCGTGGAGCCAGCGCAGCAGACGGTGCCGGGCGAAGAACTCGAACCCGTCGTCGGTCCAGGTGTTGACCTGCCGGCGGCGGCCCAGCCAGTTGTCCCGGTGCCACCCGAACCGGGGGTGCCGCGTGGTGGTGTGCAGGTGGGCGAGGGCGTGCGCGAGCTGCTCCCAGAAGTCCAGGGTGTCCTGCCGGGGGCTCAGTACGGACAGGGCGAGCAGGTCGCGGTCCGCGTGGACGATCCGGGGTGTGGTGATGCCGCCCGTCTCGCGCAGCACGGTGAGCCCTTCGGCCTCCGCGGCGAAGACGTCGTCCGACGGCGGCTCGGCGAAGGCCTTGACGAACACCGACGTGCCGTCGCCGAGGTGTGCGAGGCCCGCGGTGGCGGCGAGGCCCCCGGTGACCGGTTCGACGGAGACGACGTCGGCCGGTCCGGCCGACTGGAGGCGTTCGAGGAGGCGTTCGAGGAGGAGGGGCGGTGGTCCGGTCACGGCTGTGGTCCTCTGCGCGATGTCACGCGTCCCCCAGGCCGAGCAGCCGGTCGTCGCTCCACCACTGCGGTGTCTCGTCGACGACGGGGGTGAGCTCCAGCAGTGTCACCTCGTGACGGGCCAGGGCGAGGTCCACGTCGGCCCTCCCGCCGGTGACGGGCACGCTCCGGTGGGAGCGGGCGGGTTCGGCGGCCTCGCGCAGGGCGTCCAGGCGGCGGTGGTCGGGGGCGAGCGGCCGGCCCATCTCGCGCCAGGCGGCCCAGGGGTTGCCGGCGTCCTCGCTCACGGAGCGGCGCAGGGCGAAGGCGGAGCCCCGCGTGTCCGGGGTGCCGAGGGGCAGGGACAGCCGGACGGTGTGGCCGTCGACGGGTTCGCCGCCGCCGGGGTCCGCCGGTGCCCAGGCCAGGACGGTGACGCGTCCGTCGTCGTGGCGGGTCACCAGGTGGTCCTCGCCCCGGCCGAGGATCTGCTCCCCCATCGCGGCCATGAAGGTGTACAGGTGGTAGGTGGGTTTCTTGATCTGACGGTGGGCCAGCAGCCCGAAGCCGCCGTGGAACGGCGTGGTGGGGACGCCCACTTCCTCGAAGACGTCGCAGAACGTCCAGTACGAGAACGAGTCCGCGAGGTCGCCCCCGTTCACCAGGACGGGCGCGAGGTAGGCGGCGTGGAACGCGGTGTCGTGGACGGGGTTGTCCGGGCGGTAGGAGGAGTTGAACTCGGTGATGTGGAGCGGCAGTCCGGCGAGTCCGGTGCCCGCCAGCTGCCGCCGGGGGGCGCCGAACTGTTCCAGCAGGGCGGACGCCGGCATGAGGGTCTGGTGGGCGCCGAACGGCACGGGCTGGACGGGACCGGAGGAGTAGGCGTGGCGGCTGACGAAGTCGATCGGCAGGTCACGGGTGTCGACGAACTCGGCGAAGCGTTCGATCCACTCGTCCTGGTAGCCCGGCGCCAGTGAGGGCCCGCCGACCTGGAGTTCGGCGTCGACCTCCTTGACGGCCCGGGCGGTGACCTCGTAGAGGCGGTGGTAGGCGTCCTGGCCGGCGGACCAGAACGCCTCCAGGTTGGGTTCGTTCCACACCTCGATCGGCCAGCGGCGCACCTGGTCGATGCCGTAGCGGTCGACCAGGTGCCCGACGACGGCGCGGACGAGGGCCGCCCACTCCTTCTCGTCGCGGGGTGGGGTGATGTTGCCCTTCCACCAGAAGACGGTGGCGTCGCCGGAGGCGAGCTGTGAGGGCATGAAGCCGAGTTCGAGGAAGGGCGCGATGCCCAGCTCCAGGTAGGTGTCGACGACCTGGTCGACATAGGTGAAGGCGTGGCGCACGCGCCGCTCGCCGGCGTGTTCGTAGGGCTGGTGGACGCCCGTTCCGTCGCTGAGCAGGCCGTGGCCGCGGATGTGGCGGAAGCCGATCTCCCGCTGCACGAGGGCGAGCGATTCGTAGTGGTCGCGCCGCAGCGCGAGGTCGAACCGGCCGGTGCCGACGCAGTGGCGCCAGGCGTCGGAGAGCCGGGCTGTCGGCTGCCGGGGGACGGCGATCCGCATGGGGGTTCCTTCGCTGCGGTGGGAAGCGGGCGGGGCACGCCGGGGGCGGGCGGGTGGACCGGACCGGCTCTCGCTCGGCGTGCTGCGCACCGTAGGGAGACGCCGAAAACGGTGTCAAGACGCCCGGGCGGCCTGCCGGTCGGGCGTGCGGCGCCCCCGGGGCCGGGGCGGGTGCGGCGGGGTGCGCAGTGCCTTGTCAGCGGGCCTGTCCGTCATCACGGACGGCGTCGGCCGGGTCGGTAACGATTGGGCAACTTGCGAAAACTCTTGGTTGCTTACCGTTCATTTCTGGCGGTACACCTTGCTCCTACCTCGCGGACGATTCATTAGTTTGCGCAAACTATCCAGCACGTCAGCAGCTCGACCACTGACAACAGAGCAGGGAGTTCCCACGATGACGAGGAGAACCCGCAGCGCGACGGCTGCCGCGATCGGCCTGTGCCTGGCACTCGCCGCGGTCGGCTGCGCCGGTGGAGACGACGGCGACGGTTCGTCCGGCGGCCAGGGGACGGTGACTCTCTGGACGAACGCGATGGAGGGGCGCGGGGCCGAGTTCTGGCGGGACGCCGCGAAGGCCTACCACGAGCTGCACCCGGACGTGACGATCAAGATCCAGTCGGTCCAGAACGAGGACCTCGACGGCAAACTGCAGAACGCGCTCAACTCGAACTCCGCGCCCGACATCTTCCTGCAGCGCGGTGGCGGCAAGATGCAGGCCATGGTCGACGCCGGCCAGATCAAGGAACTGGAACTGACCGACACCGACCGGGGCAACGTGGGCGAGGCGGCCCTCGAGGGCGTCTCGATCGACGGCAAGGTCTACGCGATGCCGCTCGACACCCAGCCCGAGGGCATCTACTACAGCAAGGACCTGTTCGAGAAGGCCGGCATCACCGCGCCGCCGACGACGATGGACGAACTCCAGGACGCCGTCGCGAAGCTGAAGGCGATCAAGGTGGCCCCGATCGCGGTCGGCGCCAAGGACGCCTGGCCGGCGGCGCACTGGTACTACAACTTCGCCCTGCGCGAGTGCAACCAGGAGGTCATGCAGGAGGCCGCGAAGTCGCTCACCTTCGACGACCCCTGCTGGACCGCGGCCGGCGACGACCTCGCCGACCTCCTGGACACCGAGCCCTTCCAGAAGGGCTTCCTGACGGCGACGTCACAGCAGGGCGCCGGATCCTCGGCGGGCATGATCGCCAACCACAAGGCGGCCATGGAGCTCATGGGCAACTGGAACCCCGGTGTCATCGCCGACCTGACCCCGGACAAGAAGCCGCTCCCCGACCTGGGCTGGTTCCCCTTCCCGTCGGTGTCCGGCGGCAAGGGCGACCCGACCGCCATCATGGGCGGCGCCGGCGGCTACTCCCTCTCCAAGAACGCGCCGAAGGAGGCCCTGGGCTTCCTCCAGTTCGTCGTCACCAAGGAGCAGCAGGAGGCCTACGCCGAGGCCTTCGACACCATCCCGGTGAACAAGCAGGCGCAGGGCGTCGTCACCGAGCCCTACAACATCTCGGCCCTGGAGGCCTTCAACAAGGCCGCGTACTCCATGCAGTTCCTCGACACCGTGTACGGCCAGAACGTCGGCAACGCCATGAACATCGCCGTCGTGAACCTCATGGCCGGCAAGGGCACGTCCGCCGACATCGTCAAGGACGTCAAGGCCGCCGCCGAGAAGGGCTGAGTAAGCAGACATGAGCGACACCCTGGGCACTGACACGGCCGACGGCCGCCAGTCGCAGGGCACGCCCGGAGCCGGGGACGCGGCCACGTCCGTGCCCCCGGCTCCGCCGCGAGCGGCTGCACACCGCCGGCGCCGTGCCCGGACGCGACTGGAGATCGCGGTCCTGTCCGCACCGGCCGTCATCACGTTCCTGGCGTTCGTGATCTTCCCCGTGGTGCTCGCCGGGTATTACGGCTTCTACCAGTGGAAGGGCTACGGAGAGCCCACCGACTGGGTCGGCCTGAACAACTACAAGCTGATCCTCACCGACTCCGCGTTCCACGACGTGCTGTGGCACAACGGCCTGATCCTGGTGCTCTCCCTGGTCATCCAGGGTCCGCTGGCGATCGGCCTGGCGCTGCTGCTCAACCAGCGGATCCGCGGCCGTTCGACGATCCGTGTCCTGATCTTCGTGCCGTACATCATCTCCGAGGTCATCGTCGGCACCGGCTGGAGCCTGATGCTCCAGAGCAACGGCGCGCTCAACGACCTGCTGCACCGCATCGGCCTGGGTTCCCTGGAAGCGGACTGGATCGCCGACCCGGATCTGGCGATCTGGACGCTGATGGGCATCATCACGTGGAAGTACATCGGCTTCGCGGTGATCCTCATGCTCGCCGGCCTGCAGTCGATCCCCGACGAGATCTTCGAGGCCGCGCAGATCGACGGCGCCTCCTACTGGCAGATCCAGCGCCGCATCACGCTGCCGCTGCTGGGACCGACGATCCGCATCTGGGCCTTCCTGTCGATCATCGGCTCGCTGCAGCTGTTCGACCTCATCTACATCATCTGGGGCCAGTACGTGTCGGGCACCGCCGGCACCTCGACCATGGCGATCTACATGCTCGCCCAGGGCCGCAACGCGGGGAACTACGGCTACGGCAGCGCCGTCGCGGTCGTGATGTTCCTGGTCTCGCTCATCGTCGCGCTGATCTACCAGCGCCTCGTCCTGCGCCGCGACCTCAAGGGCGCCGTCACCGAAGGGACCGTGTGATGAGTGCGACGACCGCCGTCTCCGGGACGTCCCGCGCGCCGGAGCCGACGAAGTCCGCCGGCCGCCGCGACCGGCCGCAGCAGTGGGGCAGCCCCGTCACCTACTTCGTGGCGCTGCTCTTCGTCGGTGTCTGCGTCGCACCGGTGCTCTACATCGTGCTCGGCGGCTTCCGCACCAACGCGCAGATCACCACGGACCCGGCCGCGCTGCCCCGCCCCTGGGTGATCGGCAACTACGTCGGCGTGCTGAAGTCGTCCGTGTTCTGGGGGGAGTTCGCCAACTCCCTCATCGTCGCGGTCACCAGCACGGTCGGCATCGTCACGCTCGGGCTGATGGTCAGCTTCGTCATCGCGCGCTACGACTTCAGGCTCAAGGGCGCGATGTACTCGCTGTTCGCCGCCGGCCTGATGTTCCCCATGGTCATCGCGATCACTCCGCTGTACCTCGTCATCAAGGACCTGGGCCTCGTCGACAACCTGCTCGGCGTGATCATCCCGCAGATCGCCTTCGGCCTGCCGACGACCGTCATCATCCTCGTGCCCTTCCTCAGGGCCATCCCCAACGAGATCGAGGAGGCCGCCGCGATCGACGGCATGAGCCGGATCGGATTCTTCTTCCGCATGGTGGTGCCGCTGTCGCTGCCCGGTGTGGTCACCGTCGGCATCCTCGGATTCGTCGGCAGCTGGAACAACTACCTGCTGCCCCTGTACGTCCTCAACTCGCAGGCCAACTTCACCCTGCCGCTCGGCGTCCAGGTGTTCTCCTCCCAGTACTCCACCGACACCGCGAAGGTGCTCGCCTTCACCTCCCTCGCCATGCTGCCCGCGCTGATCTTCTTCTCGGTCTTCGAGAAGCGCATCGTCGGCGGACTCACCGGTGCCGTGAAGGGCTGACCACCGTACCGGGCCCCGCACCGGGACCCGCGACAGGACCGTCCCGCGCCTGCCCCTGCCATGCCCCTCGGCAGGGGCAGGCCGCTGACCGACGCCCCCCGGCCGCGAACCCCCGCGCCCCCCCCGAAAGGATCCGCATTGCCCCGCGTCCACATCGAGCTCGACCGGCAGGCCGTCATCGCCCCGGTCCGGCGCCGCACCTTCGGCTCGTTCGTCGAGCACCTCGGCCGCTGCGTGTACACCGGCCTCTACGAGCCCGGGCATCCGACCGCCAACGAGGACGGGTTCCGCATGGACGTCGTCGCACTCGTCAGGGAGCTCGGCAGCACCACCGTCCGCTACCCGGGCGGCAACTTCGTCTCCGGGTTCCGCTGGGAGGACTCCGTGGGCCCCCGCGAACAGCGCCCGGTGCGCCGCGACCTGGCCTGGCGCTCCCTGGAGTCGAACCAGGTCGGACTCGACGAGTTCGCCCGGTGGCTGAAGCTGACCGACTCCGAGCTGATGCTGGCGGTCAACGTGGCCACCCGGGGCATCCTGCCCGCCCTGGACCTCCTGGAGTACGCCAACCACCCGTCCGGCACGGCCCTGTCGGACCTGCGCATCGCCAACGGCACACCGGAACCGCACGACGTGCGCATGTGGTGCCTCGGCAACGAGATGGACGGCCCCTGGCAGACCGGGTTCATGACGGCGGACGACTACGGCAAGACGGCCGCCCGCACCGCCGCCGCGATGAAGCGGGCCGACAAGGACCTCGAACTGGTCGTCTGCGGCTCCTCCGGCTCCACCATGCCGACCTTCGGCGACTGGGAACGCACCGTCCTCGAACACTGCTACGACCACGTGGACTACGTCTCCGGCCACGCGTACTACCAGGAGCACGACGGCGACCTCGGGTCCTTCCTCGCCTCGGCGGTCGACATGGACTACTTCATCGACACCGTCGTCGCGACCGCCGACCACGTGGGGCACAAGAAGCGCTCCAACAAGAAGATCAACATCTCCTTCGACGAATGGAACGTCTGGTACCTGAAGGAGCACCAGGAGACCGAGAAGGTCCACGACGAGTGGCGGCACGCCCCGCGGCTGCTGGAGGACACGTACACGGTGGCGGACGCCGTCGTCGTCGGCAATCTGCTGATGACGCTGCTGCGCCGCAGCGACCGCGTCACCTCGGCCTCCCTCGCCCAACTCGTCAACGTGATCGCGCCGATCATGACCGAGCCGGGCGGCCCGGCCTGGCGCCAGACCACCTTCCACCCCTTCTCCATCACGAGCCGGCTCGCCTCCGGGGAGGTGGTCCTGCCCCTGATCGAGGCGCCGACGTACGACACGGCGCGCTTCGGGGAGGCACCGCTCGTCGACGCCGTCGCGACCGTCGACGAGGACCGCGCCGCCGTCTTCCTCGTCAACCGCGACCTCGCGGAGACCGCCCGGGTCACGGTGGACGTGCGCAGCCTCGGTTCCTCGCGCATCACCGAGGCGGTCACGCTCGCCGACTCCGACGTGTACGCGAAGAACACGCTCGCCCGGCCGGACCGGGTGACCCCGGCCCCGAACACCGGCGCGGCCCTCGCCGACGGCGTGCTCACCATCGAACTGCCGCCGACGTCGTGGTCGGCGGTCGCGCTGCGGTGAGCGACGGCGAGCGCCCCGCCCGGGATCCGGTGCCCCGTGGGACCGGCGGCGACCGGGCCCGCGCGGCGCCCGGCCCGGTCGCC
>NZ_JAAGMD010000559.1 GCF_010548465.1 Streptomyces sp. SID14436
GCTCGGGCGGGCCGGCCGGGACGGGGCGGGGACGCCGGTAGCGGACATCGACGACCGCGTCCGGCGGGACGGCCGCCGCCGTGCCGGTGCGCGGCGCCGTGCCGGTGCGCGGAGTGGCGGGCTGCGTGGCGGCGTCACGGCGGACGGCCGTCAGGTGCAGCCCCCGCACGGCGAGGACGTGGTCCCCGCCGTCGAAGACGTCCAGGTCGACGGTGCGTGAGCCCGTGGTGCCGGGCGGGGTCACGTCACGGGCGTGGACGCGGCAGCGGGCCGGGAGCGGCCGGAGACAGGTCAGTTCGGCCAGGGAGGTGGGAAGGTAGCCGGTGGTCCCGTCGAGCACGGCGAGCACCTGGAACGCGCCGTCGAGCACGGCCGGGTCGAGCCACTGACCGGGGGCGGGCGCCGCGGCCAGATCGGCCAGGCACTCCCCCGGCCCGGCCCACAGCGCCTGGAGCACCTGCAGGCCGGTGCCGTGCCGTACGCCGCCCGCGGCGAGCCGGGCGTAGACGACGGCGGGCGCCACCGCCGGGCCCACCTCTTCGGGGGTGGGTGCGGTCACCGCGAACGGTGCGGGGTCGGGCAGGGGTTCCGCACCGCCGCTCACGTAGGTCACGCCGTCGGGGCCGGTGATCGTGAACGGGACGGGAGGTGCCGGCGGGTGTCCGGCTCGGCCCTCGGTGACCACCCGGACCTCGTCCGTGTCGTCGAGTCCGAGGGGGCGCAGCCAGGTCAGTCCGGTGAACCGGACGGCGCCGGCCGGCTCGGGCAGTGCGGCGTGGACGAGCTGGGGCGCGGCGGCGCCGGGCAGGATCCGGCGGTCGCCGACGTGGTGCTCGCGGACGACGTCGCCGAGGGCGCGCAGGGAGACGGTCACGGACACCGCCGGGGAGGCCGGCGGTCCGGCGGGTGCGGTGCTGGGCGAAGGCACGGTTCCCTCCGGGGAGTCGGCCGGGGTGGCCGAAGGTGTCCCGTGCGCCCCGGGCTGGTTCTGCGGGCTCCACCAGATCCTGCGGCGCTGCTGCGGGTGTCCGGGGAAGGCGGCGACGCGGGGCGGCGTGGGCCAGCGGGCGGCCCAGTCGACGCGTTCGCCGTCGACCCACCTGCGGGCGAGGTCCGCCCAGCTCCCGGCGGATGCGTCGGCGGCCGTATCCCGGTCGGCGGAGGCCGTACCGCGCCAGGTCCCCGGCCCGGTCTCGCCCTTGGCGATCTCGGTGAGCCGGGCGGCCAGTTCGGACAGGTCGCCGCACAGCACGGCGACGCGTTCGCGGAACGCCGGGCGTCCCACCTGGCTGGTGTGGGCGAGTTCGCGCAGCCCGGTCCCGGCGGGCAGGGTGCCGGAGAGGGCGGCGGCGACGTCACCGGCGTACTGGGCCAGCAGTTCGGGCGAGCGCGCCGACAGGACGAACAGCTGCTCGGCGTCGGCCGGTCCGGCGGGCCGGGCGGGAGCAGTGGCCGGCCGGTACTCCTCCAGCACCACGTGCGCGTTGGCGCCCCCGGCACCGAAGGAACTGACCCCCGCCCTGCGCGGAGCCGGTCCGGCCTGCCAGGGCCGGAGTTCCCGCGGCAGCTCCAGGCGGTCGCCCAGGTCGATGCGGGGATTGACGCTGTCCAGGTTGGCGCACGGGGCGATGGCACCGTGGCGCAGCTGGAGCAGCACCTTGGTGAGCCCGGCGATGCCCGCGGCGGCCTCCAGGTGGCCGACGTTGGCCTTCACCGAGCCGACCGCGAGCGGACCGCTCCCCCCGCTCCCCGTGACGGACCCCGGCGGGTCGAACACGCGGCGCAGACCTGCCATTTCGATGGGGTCGCCGAGCGCGGTGCCGGTGCCGTGGGCCTCGACGTAGCCGATGGTGGCCGGGTCGACACCGGCCCGGGTGAGGGCCTCGGTGATGACCTCGGCCTGGGCGTTGGGGTTCGGCACGGTGTAACCGGACGTGCGGCCACCGGCGTTGACCGCGCTGCCCTTGACCACGGCCCAGATGTCGTCGCCGTCGGCGATGGCCCGCCGCAGGGGCTTCAGCAGGACGGCGCCGACCCCCTCGCCGGGGACGAAGCCGTCGGCGTCGGCGTCGAACACCCGGCACACGCCGTGCGGCGACAGCATGCTCAGCGAGCACAGCGAGACGAAGTGCGCGGGATGGATGATCACGTTGACCCCGCCGGCCACGGCCGTGTCGCACTCGCCGCGGCGCAGGCTCTCGCACGCCAGGTGCAGGGCCGTGAGGGACGAGGAGCAGGCCGAGTCGACCGCGTAGCTGGGCCCGGACAGGTCCAGCAGGTAGGACACGCGGTTGGCGACGGACCAGTACGAGGAGTGCGCCCCGGTCAGTTCGCCCTGCGGCCACGCGGTGGCGCCGAGCTGCCCGTAGGTGCCGTACATGACGCCCGCGAAGACACCGGTACGTCCGACCGCGCGGTCACCGAGGTGGCCGGTCTGTTCGAGGAGGTCCCAGCAGGTTTCCAGGAACAGCCGTTCCTGCGGGTCGATCTTGACGGAGTCGCGGGCCAGGATGCCGAAGAAGCCGGGGTCGAACCGGTCGACGCCGTCGATGAAGCCGCCGTTGGCGGTGTAGAGCCGGTCGGGTGTGCCGGGCCGCGGGTCGTAGAGCTCCCGCCACGCGAACCGGTCCGCCGGGACCTCGGTGACGGCGTGCTCGCCGGAGGCGAGCAGCCGCCAGAACGCGTCGAGGTCCGGTGCGCCGGGGTAGCGGCCGCTGACACCGATGACGGCGATGTCGTCGGGCCGGACGGCGGGGTCGTCGGTGGGCGGGGCGGGCGGGCCGGCCTCGGACGCGGCGATGTCAGGGCATGTCACGGGCGCGGGCCGGTCGGTACGCCCGGCGGGGACGGCGGAACCGTCGGGCTCGTCGGGCGGCGCGGACACCGTCGACGCGGCGGAATCGGTCGGCACCGCGGAAGCGGTCGGCACTGCGGAAGCGGTCGGAGCGGCGGATGCGGTCGGAGCGGCGGCCCGCTGAGGGGCTGTCGCCGCTGCCATCCGATCGGCCCGTTCCGTCCGCAGGTGGTCGGCGAGGGCGGCGATGGTCAGGTGCTCGAAGAGCAGCGTCGAGGGCAGGGGGCCGAGGTCGGCCTCGAACCGGGCCACGAGGGTGAGGCTGACCAGGGAGTCGACGCCGAACTCGTCGAACGCGGTGTGGTCGCCGAGGTTCTCCGGGTCGTGCCGCAGGACGTCGGCGAAGACGGACCGCACATACTGCCGTGCGGTGTCCGGGGTGACGGTGACCGCCGGGTCCGGCTGCCCGGCGGGGCGGGCGCGCCGGGCGGTGAGCAGGCACGGTGTCGCGGGTCCGTCCGCGGTTCCCGAGGTGCGGACCTCGACGTCGTCGAGTCCGGCAGCCCCGGCCACGGTCCGCCAGGTGGCGGGGGCGAGCAGCGGGGAGTGCGGGAGGCGCAGCTCCGCGTCCTGGTAGCGCCACCAGCCCTGGGTCAGGCCGAAGGTCAGGGTCAGGAAGTCGGAGTGGCCGGTGGTCTCGTGGACGAGGAGCAGCCCGCCGGGGCGCAGCAGCCGGGCCGCGTTGCGCAGGGCGGCGGTGACGTCCGTGGTGGCGTGCAGCACGCCCGCGACGATCACCACGTCGTGGTCGGCGCCGAGGTCCTGGGCGGCGGGGTCCTGCTCCACGTCGAGGCGGGCGAATTCCAGGGCGACGGACGGCGGGGCGTCGGGCCGCAGGGTGTCCTCGGCCTGCCGCAGGAAGGTGGGCGACAGGTCGGTGAAGGAGTAGGTGAGCGGGGCTGCGTCGGCGAGGGCGGCCAGGACGACCCGGGTGGTGGCGCCGGTGCCGGCACCGATCTCCAGGATGCGGGCACCGCTGCCGGTCGCGTCGACGTGGCGGCGGACCCGGGCGGCGAGGTCCCGGTTGGCGGCGCGTTCGGCGGGGCCTCCTCCGTAGAAGCGGGCGAGCCCGTCGGTGGAGCCGCCGGGGAACAGCACCTCGAGCGGGTTGCGGCGGCCGGCCAGGACGTCGGGGAGCGCGGCCGTGCACCGCCGCAGCAGGTCCTCCTCGGCTTCCGGTACGGCGACCGCGGGGACCGGGACGGGGCCGGTGCCGACGAGGTCGGAGCCGTCGCGGCGGACCGCCCCGGCGCGTTCCAGGACGGGCAGCAGGGCCTCGAACAGGCGTCGGTGGGCGGGCTGGACGGCGAGCCGCTGTGCCGTCGTGGCCGCCGGCAGGCGTTCGCCGGGGGCGGGCAGCGCGCCCGCGGCGGTCAGTTCGGCCGCCAGCAGGGCACCCGCGAGAGTGTCCAGGGGATCCTTCCCGGCGACGGACTCCGCTTCCTCGCTCACGGCTCCCCCGACGACGGCTTCACCGACGAAGGTGTCCTCTGCGACCGGTTTCCCGGCGGCCGCTTCCTCGACGACCAACCCGAGTTCGCGCAGGGCCCGCGGTGTCGCGCGGGCGACCAGCGCCTGCGGTGTGCGGGCGGCGAGGATCCGTTCCAGGGCGGCGAATCCGTCGGCGGGCTCGATGGAGCCCACCCCGGTCTCGGCCATCGCACGGGCCCGCCGAGGGTCGGCGACGGCACCGACGCTGCCCCAGTAGCCCCAGTTGACGACGGTCACGGGCACGGGTCCCCGGGCGTGCAGGGCGCGGCCGAGGGCGTCCTCGGCCGTGCTGGCGGCCGCGTAGGCGGCCTGGCCGGGCGAGTCGATGGCGGACACGGCCGAGGAGAACAGCACGAAGTGGTCGAGGGGTTCGTCGCGCAGGACCTCGTGCAGCACCCGGACGCCGCGGTCCTTGGCGAGCATCGCGGACCGCAGGTCGTCCGCCCCGGCGAAGGCCAGGGTCCGGTCCCGCAGGTCCAGGGCCGCGTGCACGGCCGTGGTGACCGGGCCGAACGAGGCGTGGGCCACCGCGAGCGCGGCCCGCACGTCATCGGGACGGGACACGTCGCCCTGGACGTAGCGGGCGCGTCCGCCGGCCGCTTCCACGGCGGCCAGCCGTTCGGTGACGGCGGCGTCGGTGGCGGGGCGGCGGCCGAGCCAGACGACGTCGGCGGCGGTGGTGCGGGCCAGGTGGCGGCTGAGGGCGTACCCGATGCCTCCGGCGCCGCCGGCGATCAGGTGGACGCCGCGGGGCCGCCAGGGGGACGCGGCGATCTGTCCGGTCCCGTCCGGCAGGGGACGGAACACCTGGGTGAGCCATCGGCCCGCCCGGCGGGCGAGCACGGGATGCCCGGACGGGGCACGCAGGACCGTCTCCGCGCCCGCCTCGGGTTCCACGTCTCCCGCGGTTTCCAGGTCGAGGCAGCGGACGTCCCAGCTCGGGTGTTCGGCGCGGGCGGTGCGCAGGACGCCCAGGACTCCGGCGCGGGCCGGGCAGGTGACCGCGGTCCCGGCGGCGGGCAGCGTCCCGTCGAGGACGGCGGTCAGGTCCAGGGGGCGGCGGGCGGCGGGGCCGGCCGCGAGGGCGCGGACGCAGTCGAAGACCTGCGCGACGACGGGGTCGCCGTCCGGGTCCTCCCCCGCGCCGCCGGTCAGCACCAGGTGGACGGCGTCCAC
>NZ_JAAGMD010000581.1 GCF_010548465.1 Streptomyces sp. SID14436
GTGTGCGGCCGGCCCGTGCGGGGGCAGCGTTGTGCCCCCGCTCTCCGGTCGCCGCCCGGTGCCGGGCGCGGTGCCCGGTCCGATCCGAAGGACAGGCCCTAGCGCACCAGACCCCACCGGAATCCGAGCGCCACCGCGTGGGCCCGGTCCGACGCGCCGAGCTTCTTGAACAGGCGCCGCGCGTGCGTCTTCACGGTGTCCTCCGACAGGAACAGCTCCCGGCCGATCTCCGCGTTGGAGCGGCCGTGGCTCATGCCCTCGAGGACCTGGATCTCACGCGCCGTGAGCGTGGGCGCGGCGCCCATCTCGGCGGAGCGCAGCCGCCGCGGGGCGAGCCGCCACGTCGGGTCGGCGAGGGCCTGCGTGACGGTCGCGCGGAGCTCCGCGCGGGAGGCGTCCTTGTGCAGGTAGCCGCGGGCCCCGGCGGCGACGGCGAGCGCCACGCCGTCGAGGTCCTCGGCGACGGTGAGCATGATGATGCGCGCACCGGGGTCCGCGGACAGCAGCCGCCGGACCGTCTCGACGCCGCCCAGTCCGGGCATGCGTACGTCCATCAGAATCAGGTCCGAGCGGTCGGCACCCCAGCGGCGGAGGACTTCCTCGCCGTTGGCCGCCGTCGTCACGCGCTCCACACCGGGCACGGTCGCGACCGCGCGGCGAAGCGCCTCTCGGGCAAGCGGGGAGTCGTCGCAGACGAGGACGGAAGTCATGGCCGCCCTCCGCAGCTGATGCGCGTCACCTTGAGCCTCCAGGCTGGTACGAAATCGTCACCTGTGCGGTCGACCGTCTCGGACGCCCGCCCGAGCGCTTGTTCCTTCAACCGCCTCGCACTCTCAACGACGGTCACTCGAAAGAGTTACGGGGCCGTCTGCCATCTTCGGCACTCTACGTGAGGAGGCGGACACGGTGCAGACATGCGCGGCAGACCCTCCAACTTTCATCACAACCCATGCCCCATTTAGACGCTTTTCTTCCCTCTTGTTGGTGTCTGCGACTAGATTCGCAATGAGTCATATTTTCATCTCCTTGGATCGTAGTTGTACGGTCGTGGACACCAGATCCGCCCAGAACGGCTACAAGGGGTCACGCAATGGCAGATTTCTCCCGCCTTCCCGGACCGAATGCGGACCTGTGGGACTGGCAACTCCTGGCTGCGTGCCGCGGGGTGGACAGCTCGCTCTTCTTCCATCCCGAGGGCGAGCGCGGTGCGGCGCGAAGCGCTCGCGAGAACTCGGCCAAGGAGGTCTGCATGAGGTGCCCGGTGCGCGCCGAGTGCGCCGCCCACGCGCTTGCGGTACGCGAGCCGTACGGCGTGTGGGGCGGACTGACCGAGGACGAGCGCGAAGAGCTCATGGGCCGGGCGCGCCACCGGCTGGTGTCGGCCTCGGCCGGCAGTGGGCACGCCGCTTCGAACAACTGAAGGAACGTTTCTCCGCAGGGGGCACGCAGGTGCCCTCGTTTTGTCGCTGGAGGTGATCCGCCCTGCCGGGCAACTGAAGGTGATCCCCACGCGGCCGCCGAGGCGAGCGCGGTGCGGGCGGCGGACCGTGCCGCTCCCCTACCGGGCGGCCGCCCGCGCGAGGTGGTCGAGCGTCGCGGCGACCGCCGGGACCTGGGCGAGGTCGGGAAGGGTGAGCGCGACGATCTCCCGTCGCACGGCGGGCTCCAGGCGGACCGTGCGCACACCCCTGGGCCGGACGGACTCCACGGCCAGCTGGGGCAGCACCGCCACGCCCAGACCGGCGCCGACCAGCCCGGCCACCGCCGGGTAGTCGTCGGTCGCGAAGTCGATGCGCGGGGTGAACCCGGCGGTCTCGCACACCTCCACCAACTGGCCCCGGCAGCGCGGGCAGCCCGCGATCCACGGCTCGTCGGCGAGTTCCCCGATGGCGACGGACTCCGCGCGCGCGAGCCGGTGACGCTCCGGGACGAGCCCCACCAACCGGTCCGAGAGCAGCGGCCGTACGACGAGGTCGTCCCACTCCTCGGCGCCCGCCGCACCTTCGTAGCGGAACGCGAGGGTCACATCGCAGTCGCCGTCGCGCAGCAGGCCGACGGACCGGGGCGGCTCGGCCTCCTCCAGGGAGACCCGCGTGCCGGGGTGGGCGTCGCGCAGCGCGGCCAGCGCGGTGGGCACCAGCGTCGAGCTGCCGCTCGGGAAGGAGACCAGCCGCACCCGCCCGGCCCGCAGGCCCGCGATGGCCGCGACCTCCTCCTCTGCGGCGGTGAGGCCGGCGAGGATCCCGGCCGCGTGCCGCACCAGCGCCTCGCCGGCCTGGGTCAGCCGCATCTCCCGGCCGCTGCGGATGAGCAGGGGCGTCCCGACGGACGACTCCAGGGCCTTCATCTGCTGACTGACGGCCGGCTGGGTGCAGCCCAGCTCCCGCGCCGCCGCCGAGAAGGAACCGGTGGTGGACACGGCGCGCAGCACACGGAGATGACGGGCTTCGATCACACCGCAAGGATAAGTGATCCTTTGACGTGACACCCAATACTCCGTCGACGCTTTGAGCCTCATCGCTTACCGTGCGTCCATGCGGCTTCTCTCTGTGAACCTGGGGCGACCCCAGGCCGTGGCGTACACCTCCCAGCCCGACGGCCTGACCGGCATCGACAAACGGCCGGTGGACGGACCCGTGCGGGTGTCCGCCCCGGGACCGAAAGGAGTCGGGGGCAGCGGCCTGGCCGGGGACGCGGTGTGCGAGACGCGGCACCACGGCGGCGACGACCAGGCCGTCTACGCGGTGGCCCGGGAGGACCTCGACGAGTGGGAGCGGATTCTGGGCCGGGCGCTGCCCGACGGCTCCTTCGGCGAGAACCTCACCACCGGGGGCATCGACGTGTCCGGCGCGCTGATCGGCGAGCGCTGGGGCATCGGGGAGGAGGTGGTGCTGGAGGTCACGAGCGGACGCATCCCCTGCCGCACCTTCCAGGGCCACCTGGGTGAGAAGGGCTGGGTGAAGCGGTTCACCGAGCGGGGTGCGCCGGGGGCCTACCTCCGGGTCGTGCACCCCGGTGAGATACGGGCGGGGGATCCGGTGAGGATCGTGCACCGGCCCGACCACGAGGTGACGGTCGCCCTGCAGTTCCGGGCCGTGACGACCGAGAGGACGCTGCTGCCCCGGCTGCTGGCGGCGGGCCCGGCCCTCCACCCCGAAGCCCTGGCGGCAGCGCGGGCCCACGTGGAGAACAGCGGGTCCGTGCGGGTGGGCTGACGGTCCGGCACCGAGCGCCGCACGGCTCCTAGGGGGAAACCCCGGACCGCGGGCGGGGGTCGGCTCGGGGGCGGGTGAGGGCGGTTCCCCGATGTCCCGCGGCTCATGATCCACGACGCTCGGAGCATGTCTCGTCCTCTGACTTCGAGCGCGGTGCCGGCCGGAGGTCCTCCGCCCGGCGCCTTTCGTCGCGGCTTCCGCTGGAAGCGCCTGGTCGCCGTGCTGGCTTCGCTGGTCACCGCCTTCGCGGTGGCCGTCGGCGCGCTGTTCGCCTGGTGGTGGACCGATGCCGTGGTGAGCACGGTCGGCCGGGAATCCTTCGACAACGCCCTGGCGATACCGCCGCTCGCCGAGTCGACGGTGGAGCAGGACGGCACGCGCGTCTTCTCCCTGCGCATGCAGGCGGGCGAGACGGAGTTCCGGGACGGGGTGAGAACACCGACGTGGGGCTTCAACGGCACCTATCTCGGCCCGACGCTGCGGGCGAAGCGCGGGGAGAAGGTCCGGGTGCGGATCACCAACGAGCTGGGCGAGGCGTCCACCGTCCACTGGCACGGCATGCATCTGCCGGCCCGCATGGACGGCGGTCCGCACCAGATGATCGCGCCGGGCGGCACCTGGACACCGCACTGGACCGTGGACCAGCCCGCGGCGACGCTCTGGTACCACCCGCATCCGCACGGCAAGACGGAGGAGCACGTGCGGCGCGGCCTGGCGGGCCTGTTCCTCCTGGACGACGACACGTCGGCCGGGCTGCGCCTGCCGAAGCGGTACGGGGTGGACGATCTGCCGGTCGTCGTCCAGGACGTGCGGTTCGACGGCGCACGGCTGTCCAACGACCGGGGCATCATGCAGAACGTCGGATTCCTGGGCGACCGGACCATGGTCAACGGCACCCTCCGGCCCTACCGGCAGGTGCACGACGAGCTGATACGGCTGCGGCTGCTCAACGCCTCCACCGCCCGCACCTACGCCTTCGGTTTCCCCGACGACCGCGGCTTCTCGCTGGTCGGCACGGACGGCGGCCTGCTGAAGCGGCCGGCCGTCATGGACCGGGTGCAACTGTCACCGGGCGAGCGGGCCGAGATCGTCGTCCGGGTCCGGCCGGGTGAGCGGGTGATGCTGCGCAGCTTCCCGCAGGACAACTACGGGGACGCGTGGCAGGAGCGGTTCGGCGGCGGCGACGACTCCTTCGACGTCCTGGAACTACGGGCGGACCGGCAGCTGCGCCCCTCGCCCGGCCTGCCGGACCGACTGGGCACGTTGGAGGTTCCCGACGGTGAAGGGGCGGTGCGCGGGCGGCACTTCGACCTGAAGCGGTCCGGCATCAACGGCCGGGCGATGGACATGAAGCGGATCGACGAGACCGTCACCCGGGGGACCACGGAGGTGTGGACGATACGCAACACCAACGGCATGCCGCACAACTTCCATGTGCACGATGTGCAGTTCCGGGTGCTCGAGGTCGACGGGGCCCCTCCGCCGCCGGCCTTGCGCGGACCGAAGGACACGGTGTTCCTCCCGCACGGCACGACGATGAAGCTGGCGCTGAGGTTCACCGGACCCGCCGACCCGGACGTGCCGTACATGTACCACTGCCATCTGCTGTATCACGAGGACGAAGGGATGATGGGGCAGTTCGTGGTGGTGGAGAAGGGCGGGCATGCCGGCACCCCACCGGACCACGCCGGTCACGGGACCCGCGGGCGTGGGAGGGCGCACGGCTGAGGAGGGCCGGGCTCCCGTGCACCGCCGCAGGGCGGGGACACCGAGCGGACGCCGTCCCTCCGGGTAACTACTCTTGCGCCATGACAACGGCTCTGATTACGGGTTCGACGGCAGGCATCGGTGCCGCGTTCGCGCGGCGGCTGGCGGCCGACGGACATGACCTGGTGCTGGTGGCCCGCGACATCGTCCGGCTGCGGGAGCAGGCCACCGAGCTGCACGACCGGCACGGCATCGAGGCAGAGGTGCTGTCGGCCGACCTGGCGGACGACAAGGGCATCGAGGCGGTGGCGGAACGTCTCGGTGACCGCAAGAACCCCGTCGACCTGCTGATCAACAACGCCGGATTCGGCAACAAGGGCCGCTACCTGGACGTCTCCATGGCCGACGAGCTGAGGATGATCAAGGTGCACTGCGAGGCGGTGCTGCGGCTGACCTCGGCGGCGGCCGAGGCGATGCGGGAGCGCGGCCGGGGAGGGGTCGTGAACGTGGCCTCCGTGGCGGCGTTCGTGCCGCGCGGCACCTACGGGGCGTCCAAGGCGTGGGTCGTCCAGTTCACCCAGGGCGCCGCGAAGGACCTGGCCGGCAGCGGCGTCCGGCTGATGGCCCTGTGCCCTGGTTTCGTGCGCACCGAGTTCCACGAACGGGCCGGCATGGGCACGGGCAGCATCCCGAACTGGATGTGGCTGGACGCGGACAAGGTGGCCGAGGCCGGGCTGGCGGACCTGGCCCGCGGCAAGTCGGTGTCGATCCCGGACCCGCGCTACAAGGCGCTGATGGGAGCGGCCAAGCTGGTCCCGCGCGGGATGCTCGGCGGCATCACCTCCCGCACGGGACGGAAGTACGGCCCGCAGTAGCGGGCGCGGAGACCGGACGGGACCGGAGGAGCCGGCACGCGGGAGGCCGGGGTGGGCCGCGGCGCCAGGCGGGGGCCGGGCGGAGCCTGCGGGCAGCGCCCCGGCCCGCGCGCCCGGCCCCGGCCACCCGCGCCACCCGGCCCTACGCGATCACCCACCGACGTCACAGAACCCGAGCCGGCGGCCTCTCCGGTGGCGAGCTGTGGGGGCGGTGCTCCGGTGGGAAAATGGGGTGCGGCTCCCGCCCGGGCCGGACCTGAACGCAGGGGGGCCGGAGGTGAACGGCATGACCTTCGTCCAGCTCATCGACTGCAGGACCAACCGGTTCGACGAGATGAACCGCCTCATGGACCAGTGGGTCGAGCAGACCAGGGGAAAGCGGACGGCGACGCACGCGGTGGTCGCCAAGGACCGCTCGGACACGGCGCACGTCGTCGAGATCGTGGAGTTCCCGTCGTACGAGGAGGCGATGCGCAACTCGCAGCTGCCGGAGACCGACCGCATCTTCCGGGAGATGGTGGCGCTGTGCGACGGGACACCGACGTTCACCGACCTGGACGTGGTGCGGGACGCCCAGTTGCACACGGACTCGGCGCGGCGGTTCTTCGAGGTGCTGGCTGGCGGCGACCTCTCCCTGATGGCCGGGATGGTCGCGGAGCACTACCGGGACCACGACCCGTCTCATGAGCAGGACGTGATCGGGCTGGACCACATGCGGCGCGTGATGGAGATGTGGCGGGACGGCTTCGACTTCGCCTTCCGCATCGAGGACCAGTTCGCCCAGGGCGACCGGGTGTGCACGCGGTGGTCCTGGGAGGGGACCCAGAAGGGCGAGTTCCTGGGCATCCCCGACACCGGGAAGAAGGTGACCATGACGGGGACGACCGTCTTCCGCTTCGACGGCCACGGCCGGATCGCCGAGGGCTGGTGGCAGTACGACCGGCTGGGTCTGATGGCGCAGTTGGGGGCCCTGGAGCCCACGGAACTCTGACCGGAGCACCGGCCCACCGGCTCCGTCGCCCCGGCACCCCAGGAGCCCGGAACCCCGACGCCCGGGTTTTCCGGTGCGCGGGAACGGGGAAGCCCCCGTTCCCTGACGGGAGACGGGGGCTTCGCCGCGAAACGGTGCCTCAGTGGGCGTGGCCGTGGCCGTGGCCCGCGGCGGCCGGCTCTTCCTCTTCCTTCTTCTCGACGACCAGGGTCTCGGTCGTGAGGAGCAGGGAGGCGATGGAGGCGGCGTTCTCCAGGGCGGAGCGGGTGACCTTGACCGGGTCGATGACGCCGGCCTTGATCAGGTCCGCGTACTCGCCGGTGGCGGCGTTGTAGCCGCTGCCCTTGTCGAGCTCGGCGACCTTGGAGACGATCACGTAGCCCTCGAGGCCGGCGTTCTCGGCGATCCAGCGCAGCGGCTCGACGGCGGCCCGGCGGACCACCGCGACGCCGGTGGCCTCGTCGCCGGTCTTGTCGAGGTTGCCCTCGAGGACCTTGACGGCGTGGACCAGCGCGGAGCCACCACCGGAGACGATGCCCTCCTCGACCGCGGCGCGGGTCGCGGAGATGGCGTCCTCCAGGCGGTGCTTCTTCTCCTTCAGCTCCACCTCGGTGGCGGCGCCGACCCGGATCACGCACACGCCGCCGGCCAGCTTCGCGAGGCGCTCCTGGAGCTTCTCGCGGTCCCAGTCGGAGTCGGTGGTCTCGATCTCGGCCTTGATCTGGGCGACGCGACCGGTCACGTCCTCCTTGTTGCCACCGCCGTCGACGATCGTGGTGTCGTCCTTGGTGACGGTGACGCGGCGGGCGGAGCCGAGCACGTCCAGGCCGACCTGGTCCAGCTTGAGGCCGACCTCCTCGGAGACCACCGTGGCGCCGGTGAGGACGGCCATGTCCTGCAGCATCGCCTTGCGGCGGTCACCGAAGCCGGGGGCCTTGACGGCGACGGCGTTGAAGGTGCCGCGGATCTTGTTGACGACCAGGGTCGACAGGGCCTCGCCCTCGACGTCCTCGGCGATGATCAGCAGCGGCTTGGAGGAGTTGGCCTGGATGACCTTCTCCAGCAGCGGCAGCAGGTCGGCGATGGCGCCGATCTTGCCCTGCGTGATCAGGATGTACGGGTCGTCGAGGACGGCCTCCATACGCTCCTGGTCGGTGACGAAGTACGGCGACAGGTAGCCCTTGTCGAAGGCCATGCCCTCGGTGAAGTCGAGCTCCAGACCGAAGGTGTTGGACTCCTCGACGGTGATGACGCCGTCCTTGCCCACCTTGTCCATGGCCTCGGCGATGAGCTCGCCGACCTGCTGGTCCTGGGCGGACAGCGCGGCCACGGCGGCGATGTCGGACTTCTCGTCGATCGGGCGGGCCGAGGCGAGCAGGTCCTCCGAGACCGCGGCGACGGCCGCGTCGATGCCCTTCTTCAGGGCGGCCGGGGAAGCGCCGGCGGCGACGTTCTTCAGGCCCTCGCGGACCAGGGCCTGGGCGAGCACGGTGGCGGTGGTGGTGCCGTCACCAGCGATGTCGTTGGTCTTGGTCGCCACCTCCTTCACCAGCTGCGCGCCGAGGTTCTCGTACGGGTCCTCGACCTCGACCTCGCGGGCGATCGTGACACCGTCGTTGGTGATGGTGGGGGCGCCGAACTTCTTGTCGATGACGACGTTGCGGCCCTTGGGGCCGATCGTCACCTTCACCGTGTCGGCCAGCTTGTTGACGCCGCGCTCGAGGGCGCGACGGGCGTCCTCGTCGAACTTCAGGATCTTCGCCATGGCAGCGGGAGCCCTCTCGGAAATCTGGATGACAACACTGCGCCCCGGGCGCCCGGCTTCTCAGCGATTGCGGGGCCAGGGGCGCAGTTCGAGCAAATGTGCTACGAGGTGACTACTTCTCGACGATCGCGAGAACGTCGCGGGCCGAGAGGACGAGGTACTCCTCGCCGTTGTACTTCACCTCGGTGCCGCCGTACTTGCTGTAGAGCACGACATCGCCGACCTTCACGTCGAGCTCGACGCGCTTGCCGTCCTCGATCCGGCCCGGACCGATGGCCAGGACAACGCCCTCCTGGGGCTTCTCCTTGGCGGTGTCCGGAATGACCAGGCCCGAAGCCGTGGTCTGCTCGGCGTCGAGCGGCTGGACCACGATGCGGTCCTCGAGCGGCTTGATGGCAACCTTGGAGCTGGCGGTCGTCACGATCCGACCTCCCCCTTCGGAGATCTCACGGGGTTAACTGTCTGAGGTGGCGACCAGGTGGATCCGTCGTCGCGGGTGCCGGACCTGCCCGTCGCGTAGTTGGCACTCTCCAGGGGGGAGTGCCAGACCCGAGACTATGACCGCGATTAGCACTCGGTCAAGCGGAGTGCCAATTGCGTGCGGCGCGTCGGGAATGCGTGCGCGCTTCGTCCCGGGTCGCGCGCCCGGCGCGGCACCCGGCGCGACGCCCCGCCGGCAGCCCCCGGACCGCAGCCCCCGGACCGCAGCACGCGGGTCCGTAGTAGCCGATCCGTAGTAGCCGGTCCGCAGTACGCCGTCCCGAGCACACGCCGGTCCCCGCACAGCCGGTCCCCGCACACGCCGGTCCCGAGCACGCGCCGGTTCGGTCTGCCCGCAGGCACGGGGGTCCGGTACCCGTGGCCGCCGGCTGCAACCACCGGGCCCGCGCCCGCCCCGTCGGCGCGGCACCGCAGAACGGCCCGGCCGCCCGGGCCCCAGCCGGGCCTCAGGCTCCCCAGTAGTCCTCCGGGTTCGCGACCCTCAGGCCCCGGCTCTCCAGTTCGGCGAGCAGCCGGGCCGTCCGCTGCGCCAGAGACAGGGCCCGTGCACCGCCTGTCTCGCCCGTCCCGCCCGTTCCGCCCGTCCGGCCCGACGGCACGGAGACGATGTCGCCGGGGCTCAGCTCCTGTGGGCCGTGGGCGAAGCCGAGGCGGCCGTCCGGCCGTACGGTCACCCGCGACAGGACCACCGCCGCGATGCCGCAGTCGGCCGCGGCGCGGAGCGTCGCGGTGTCGTACGCGCCGTGGGGCGGGCGCAGGAAGCGGGGGCGGGCCCCGAAGCGGGACCGGAGTTTGCGCTGCTGGCCGCAGATCTCGGCGCGCTGCCCGGCGTAGGGCAAGCCCCGCAGGGCGGGGTGGTCCAGGGTGTTGTTCTGCAGGCTCACGCCGACCGCGCGCAGCCGCGCGAAGTGGGCGTACCCCGGGCCGGCCACGCTGTCGGTGAGGAACAGGGCGACGGGCAGACGGCGTTCGCGGACCAGGTCGATGAGGCCCGGGTCCGCTGCGGCGCCGTCGTCATAGGTCAGGAAGACGACCTTGTCGCGCGTCGGGACCCGGTCGATCACGGGGGGAAGGCGCCCCTCCGCCGGTACCGCCACCCCCTCCTCCCCCGCGGACCGCCCCGCGCCAGGACCGGCGCCAGAACGGGCACCGGAACCGGCACCGGCACCGGCACCGGCACCGGCACCGGCACCGGGACCACTTTCGGCGCCTCCGCCGGCCGCGCCGCTCGCCCTGGAGCCGCCGTCCTCCCCCTTGCCGTGCTGCGCGGAGCCGCCCGGCGGTTCGGTCGGGGTGGTGCCGCAGGCGGCGACGGCGGTGAGCAGGGCGGCACCGGCGGCCAGCAGGCGGAGCGTGGTCGCCGGGCCCCGCCTCACAGGTAGTCCTCCAGGCGCCCCACCGCGTATCCCTCGGCCGTGACCTTGTCGAGGAAGCGGCGGATCATGTCGGGCATCGAGCCCTTCCACTCGTCCCGCCCGCGGAAGTGGCTGAGGACGATGTCCCCGGGGCGGAGTCTGCGGTCCCACTCGCGGTACTCCCAGCGGTCGGCGAACACCTCCTCGTTCCACAGGGGCACGTGGGTGATGCCGCAGGACTTGGCGACGCGCAGGGTGTCCTTGTTGTAGTTGCCGAAGGGCGGCCGGAACAGGACGGGGCGCTCCCCGTACCGCTTCTCGATCACTCGCTGCATGCCGCAGATCTCGCGCTGCTGGCGTTCTCGGGACAGTCCGGGCAGGTAGGGGTGGTGGAGGGTGTGGTTGTGCAGGCCGGTGCCCAGGTCCTGCATCTTCTTGAAGTAGCCGTAGTCCTCCTTGACCAGGTAGTCGCTGAGGAAGGCGGTGTACGGGATCTTCAGCTCGTGCATCATCCGCAGGAACGCCGGGTCCTTCTCGGCGCCGTCGTCGATGGTGAGGAAGACGACCTTGTCCTTGGTGGGGACGGTGGTGAAGACCGGGGGGAGGCCCAGCCGCCGGTGGCCGTCCACCTCGAAGCCCTTGCGGGTGGTGATCGCGGGTTTGCGCGCGGGCGGTGCCGGGGCGGCGAGGGGCACCTTCTTCAGGCCCCAGTGCCGGGCCGCGGCGACCCGGGCGGCCTGGCGCGCGCGCAGCTTGTCGGCGTAGGAGTCGAGGGCGCGGGCGGGGGGTGCGTTCAGCGGCTGCCCCGCTCCCCGGACCTCGGTGGCGGCGCCCTGGCCGCAGCCGGCGGCGAGGGTGGCGAGGGCGATCCCGGCGAGAGCGATCCGCGTCCTGCCGTACGCCCACCTTTTGTCATTTTGTCCTACTACTCGCATGCTGCCGGATCCTCGCAGCCCGCCCCGCGGGCCCCGGGCCGACACCGCCGCCGGGCGCGCACGGTCCACCGACTGGCCCACAATGAGCCGGTGAACGACCTCGCCCCGCTTCTCACCCCTGAAGGCCGTGCCCTCCTCGACGAGGTGCGCGACACCGATCCGGCGCACGAACTCGCCGTCGCCACCCGGCTGCGCCGCACCCACCCGCCGGATCTGGTGTCGGCCGCGCTCGGCCAGGCCCGGCTGCGGCAACGGGCGGTGGCGAAGTTCGGGAAAGGGGACGCGTCCCGGATGTTCTTCACACCCGACGGGGTCGAGCAGTCGACCCGGGCGAGCGTGGCCGCGTACCGGGCGCGGCGCTTCGTGGAGCTGGGGGTGGCCTCGGTGGCGGAGCTGTGCTGCGGCATCGGCGGCGACGCGATCGCGCTGGCCCGCGCCGGGATCCGGGTGCTGGCGGTGGACCGGGACCCGTTCACCGCCGCGGTGGCGCGGGCGAACGCGCAGGCGCTCGGGCTCGGCGATCTGATCGAGGTACGGGAGGCCGACGTCACCGAGGTGGCCACGGCCGGGTACGACGCCGTCTTCGTCGATCCGGCCCGGCGGGGCGGCCGCGGCCGGGTCTTCGACCCGGAGGCCTACTCGCCCCCGCTGTCCTGGGCCGTGGGCGCGGCCCGCAGGGCGCCCCGCGCCGCCGCTCTCAAGGTCGCTCCGGGCATCCCGCACGAGGCCGTCCCCGACGACGCGTCGGCCGAGTGGATCTCGGACTGCGGGGACGTGAAAGAGGCCGTGCTGTGGTTCGGGCCCGAGCAGGACGTGCCGCCGGGCACGGTCCGGGCGACCCTCCTGCCCGGTCCGCGCACCCTCCCCTCCCGCGGCCTGCCCGACCCGGCGGTCCGCCCGCCCGGCCGGTACCTGTACGAGCCGGACGGGGCCGTCATCCGCGCGCACCTGGTCGCCGAGGTCGCGCGGGAACTCGACGGCGGGCTGGTCGACCCGGCCATCGCGTACATCACCGCCGACGCGCACCGTCCGACGCCGTACGCCACCGCCTACGAGATCACCGACCGGCTGCCCTTCAACGTCAAGAAGCTCAAGGCCCTGCTGCGGGAGCGCCGGGTGGGCACGCTGACCGTGAAGAAGCGCGGCTCGGCCGTCGCGCCGGAGGAACTGCGCCGCAAGGTCCTCCCCAAGCCGCACGGCAGCGCGGCCGTCACGGTCTTCCTGACACGTGTCGCGGGCGCCCCGACGATGCTGCTGGGCCATCCGGTGCCGTGACCGCCGAGGGCCGCCCGGTGCCCCGCACAGGGGCACCCAGGTCCGTCCTCGCCCGTCGCCTCCGGCCCGGCGCCTAGCCGCCCGTCTCCTCCGCCCGTCGCAGCAGCAGCCGTCGCTCCTGCTCGTTCCGGGTGAGCGACGCGGCCCGCGCGAACTCGGCGCGGGCCTCCCGCGTCCGTCCCAGGCGGGCCAGCAGGTCGCCCCGCACGCTCGGCAGCAGGTGGTAGTCCCGCAGCGCCGCGACGTCGGTCAGGGCGTCGACGAGGGGCAGCGCGGCGGCGGGCCCCTCGGCCATGGACACGGCGACCGCGCGGTTGAGTTCGACGACCGGGGACGGTGTGCGGGCGGCCAGCAGCCCGTAGAGGGTGGCGATGCGGGCCCAGTCGGTCTCCTCGTAGCGGTGGGCGTGGGCGTGGCAGGCGGCGATGGCCGCCTGGAGGGCGTAGGGACCCGGTGCCCCGCCCGACAGGGCCTCGGCGCGGCCGAGGGCGGTGACGCCCCGGGCGATGAGCAGGCGGTTCCAGCGGGCCCGGTTCTGGTCCTTGAGCAGCACCGGTTCGCCGTCCGGGCCGGTGCGGGCGGCGGCGCGGGCCGACTGGAACTCGAGCAGCGCGGCCAGCCCGTGCACCTCCGGTTCCTTCGGCATCAGCCCGGACAGCACCCGCGCCAGCCGCAGCGCGTCCTCGCACAGCGCGGGGCGCAGCCAGTCGTCGCCGGCCGTGGCGGCGTACCCCTCGTTGAAGATCAGGTAGATGACGTCGAGGACCGAGCCGAGGCGGGCCTCGCGGTCGGGGCCGTGGGGCACCTCGAAGGCGACGTTGCGGGTCGCCAGGGTGCGTTTCGCGCGCACGATCCGCTGGGCCACCGTCGGCTCCGGGACGAGGAACGCGCGGGCGATCTCGGCCGTCGTCAGACCGCCGAGCAGGCGCAGGGTGAGGGCGGTGCGGGCCGGGGCGGACAGCACCGGGTGGCAGGCGGTGAACACCAGGCGGAGCAGGTCGTCGTCGATGGCGTCCGGGTCGGCGGGCTCCTCCGGCGGCACCCCGGCCGGCAGGTCGCGGCCGATCTCCGCCAGCTTGCGGGCGTAGGTCTCACGGCGGCGGATCAGGTCGACGGCGCGGCGGCGGGCGGTGGTCATCAGCCAGGCGCCGGGGTTGTCGGGCACGCCGTCGGCCGGCCAGCGTTCCAGTGCGGCGACCAGGGCGTCCTGGGCGAGTTCCTCGGCGATGCCGACGTCCCGGACGATCCGGGCCACCCCGGCGACCAGCCGGGGGAACTCCAGGCGGAAGACGGTGTCGATGGTGCGGGCGGTCTCGCCGGTCCCGGCTCCGCGGGGGCCGGCGGTGGGCTGCGGTGTCACAGCCCACCATCAGACACCCCCGGCGCGACCGGGCCAAGCGGGACCGCGGCGGCGGACGCGGCGACTCAGCCCTCTTCGACCTGCCGGACCTCGCAGGTCACCGTCCAGTACGGCTCGTGGACCTTCAGGAACCGCTTGGTCCACTCGACGGCCTCGGCCGTGTCCTTGGCCTGGAGCAGGGCGTATCCGCCGATGACCTCCTTGGTCTCGGTGAACGGCCCGTCGGTCACGGACAGTTCCCCGCCCTCGTAGTGCACCCGGACACCCTGGGCGGTCGGGGTGAGCCCCGCGGTGTCCAGGAGGACCCCGGCCTTCGTCATCTCCTCGATCAGCTCGCCCATGCGCTGCATCAGCTCGGGGCTGGGGCCCTCGGCGGGGGCGTTGTTCTCGTCGATCCGGATCATGGAGAGGTAGCGCGGCATGGTGACTCCTCGTGTCGTGCGGGCCGGGCCCTTCCCGGCCTCTCACCCCTGCGTCGAACGGACGACGGCGGGATCGACACGCCTCCCGGAAATTCTCCGGACTTTTTTCCGGCAGGGCACCACGAGCACCTTCGGCACCGGCAGAGCACCACCAGCACCGGCACGGCGCCCCCGGCACGGCAACACGAGCACCTTCGGCACCGGCAGGCACCATCGCACCGGCAGGCACCATCGCAACGGCCGGCACACCGAGGCATCACGGCCCCGCCCAGAGACCGCCCCGCCCCGCCCAGGAGTGCCCGGAAGCGCCGTCAGGCGGCCGGTGCCGGTGCCGGCGACGCCGTGCTGCTGCGTACGACCAGGCTGGTGGCCAGTTCGACCCGGGTCGCGGCCGGTGCCTCGTCGGCGCGGCCGAGGTCGAGCACCAGCTTCGCCGCCGCCTCCGCCATCTCCGTCAGCGGCTGCCGCACGGTCGTCAGCGGCGGGCCCACCCAGCGGGCGATCGGCAGGTCGTCGAACCCGACCACGCTCACGTCCTCCGGGATGCGCAGTCCCAGTTCCCGGGCCGCCTCGTACAGCCCGAGCGCCTGCAGGTCGTTGCCGGCGAAGACGGCGGTCGGCCGGTCGGGGCGGCGCAGCAGGGCCAGGCCCTGCCGGTAGCCGGCCTCGTGGTGGAAGTCGCCGGTGACGACGAGCCGCGGGTCCACCGGCAGCCCGGCGGTCTCCAGGGCGGCCCGGTAGCCGTCGATGCGGGCGCGGCTGCACATCATCCGGGAGGGGCCGCTGACGGCGCCGATGCGGGTGTGGCCGAGTTCGATGAGGTGCCGGGTGGCGGCGAGCCCGCCCTGCCAGTTGGTGGCGCCGATGGACGGCACGTCGGTGCCCGGGTCGCCGGCCGGGTCCATCACGACGAACGGGATGGAACGGCTGGTCAGCAGCGCCTGCCCGGACGCGTCGAGCCCGGAGAGCACGAGGATCACCCCGTGCGGGCGGCGGGCGGCGACCTGGTCGGCCCAGGTGCGGCCGGGGGTGAGCCGCCCCGCGCTCTCGGACAGCACGACGCTCAGCCCGGCGTTCCTGGCGACGTTCTCCACGCCCCGGATGACCTCCATCGCCCAGGCGCTCTCCAGCTCGTGGAAGACCAGGTCGATCAGCGGTGACCGGGTGGCCTCGGCTCGGCGGCGCCGGTAGCCGTGGGTGCGCAGCAGCTCCTCCACCCGGTGGCGGGTGCCGGGCGCGACGTCCGCGCGGCCGTTGAGCACCTTCGAAACAGTCGGTGCGGAGACGCCCGCCTCGCGGGCGATCTCGGCGAGGGTCGCGGACTGCGCGCTACGCCGTCGCGGCCGGGCATCGGCGGGCTGCGGGGAAGTCATGGCGGCGATCGTATCCCCGCGGGGCCCGGCGGCGAAGGGCCCTGTGGGCCACAATTTTCCGGAACATTCGCCTCAGGCGACTAAACATTCGAGGCCGGAGGGCGTGCGAGTTCCCGCGCCTCCGGCCTCGTCGCCGCCGGACCGGCGGCGTCAGCCGGCCCCCAGCGACTCGAACCGCCACCGGTGTACCGGACGGGCGGTCAGTTCCCGGTCGGGATCCGGGAGTTCGGGCAGATCCGCGTCGTACGGGGCGTCCCACCAGGTGATGACCAGGACCCGGTCCTGGGGCGCCCGGAAGGTCTCGCGGCGCACGGGACTCCCGGGGAGCTCCCGCACCCGGTCCCCGGCCCAGGCCAGCAGGTCGGCCCCGCGGCCGGGGACCGCGCGGGCCTCCCACATCAGGGCGACCGTCATGAGTAGAGGTTCTCCTTGGCGGTCTCGTGCACGTGGTCGTGGCCGTGGTGGTGACCGTGGTCGTGGCCGTGGTGGTCGTGGCCGTCGGTGTGGCCACGGCCCGGCACGTGCGGGTCGGTGACGGGCAGGGAGGAGTCGGCCGACAGGTCCCAGTCGGAGGGCGGCCGGTTGCGGGCGACCATCTCGGCCCCGAGCGCCGCGACCATCGCGCCGTTGTCCGTGCACAGCTTGGGGCGGGGCACCCGCAGCCGGATGCCGGCCGCTTCGCAGCGCTCCTGGGCCAGGGCCCGCAGGCGGGTGTTGGCGGCCACGCCGCCGCCGATCATCAGGTGGTCGACGCCCTCGTCCTTGCAGGCCCGCACGGCCTTGCGGGTGAGGACGTCCACGACCGCCTCCTGGAAGGACGCCGACACGTCGCGCACGGGGACCTCCTCCCCCGCCGCCCGCTTCGCCTCGATCCAGCGGGCCACGGCCGTCTTCAGCCCGGAGAAGGAGAAGTCGTAGGCGGGGTCGCGGGGTCCGGTCAGTCCGCGCGGGAAGGCGATCGCGTCCGGGTCTCCCTCGCGGGCGTAGCGGTCGATGACCGGGCCGCCCGGGAAACCGAGGTTCAGCACCCGGGCGATCTTGTCGAAGGCCTCGCCGGCCGCGTCGTCGATGGTGGCGCCGAGCGGGCGGACGTCGGACGTGATGTCCGAGGACAGCAGGAGGGAGGAGTGGCCGCCGGACACCAGCAGGGCCATGGTCGGCTCGGGGAGGGAGCCGTGCTCCAGCTGGTCGACGCAGATGTGGGAGGCGAGGTGGTTGACCCCGTAGAGCGGCTTGCCGAGGGCGTAGGCGTACGCCTTGGCCGCCGTGACGCCCACGAGGAGCGCGCCGGCCAGGCCGGGTCCGGCGGTGACGGCGATGCCGTCCAGGTCGCGGGCGCTCACCCCGGCGTCCTTCAGCGCCCGCCGGATGGTGGGCACCATCGCCTCCAGGTGGGCGCGGGAGGCCACCTCGGGGACCACGCCGCCGAAGCGGGCGTGCTCGTCGACGCTGGAGGCGACCGCGTCGGCCAGCAGGGTGGTGCCGCGCACGACACCGACGCCGGTCTCGTCGCAGGAGGTCTCGATCCCCAGGACCAGGGGTTCGTCAGCCATGGTTCTCGGTTCCTTGTACGCCGTTCACGGAACGGTCCGGTGCGGTGGGCGGGGTGGAGGGGTCGGTCAGGCGCATCACCAGGGCGTCCACGTTCCCCGGCTGGTAGTAGCCGCGGCGGACCCCGATGGTCTCGAAGCCGAAGCGCTCGTAGAGCTTCTGGGCGCGCACGTTGTCGACCCGGCACTCCAGCAGCACCTCGGAGCACTCGAACGCGGTCGCGGCGCGCAGCAGGTCGGTCAGCAGACGGGTGCCGAGGCCGGTGCCCCAGTGGTCGCGGGTGACGGCGATGGTCTGGATGTCGGCGCCGACACCGGATCCCTCGCCGTCGGGGGGCGCGTCCTGGCCCGCGGGCGGCGTGCCGTCCTGAGCGGCGCCGGAGGTGGCGAGTCCGGCGTAGCCGACGATGCGGTCGCCCTCCTGGGCGACCACGTACCGCCGGGTCGCCCCGGGGCCGCGGGCATGGGCGAGTTCGGACCAGAACATCCCCCGGGACCAGGCGTCCTCGGGGAACAGTTCACGTTCCAGTTCCAGCACGGGATCGATGTCCCACCAACGCATCTCACGCAGCACGACTGTCTCGGCTCCGGTCACTTCGGGGTGACCACCTTGTAGTTCTTGGGGACCTGGGCGTCGGGGCGGCGCAGGTACAGCGGCCGGGGCTCGGGCAGTTCCGCACCGGCCGCGAGTCTCTCGGCGGCCAGCCGGGCCAGCGCGGCGGCGGACACGTGCTCGGGCGCGTGGGCGCGGGGGAAGGTCTCCGGGTAGAGCAGCGCACCCGCGCCGACCGCGGGCAGGTCCCGGACCTGGTCGGCGATGTCGGCGGGCCGGTCCACGGCGGGCTCGGTCACCCGGGTGCGGGGGTCGGCGTACCGCGCCCAGTAGACCTCTTTGCGCCGGGCGTCGGTCGCCACGACGAACGGGCCCTCCACCGCGGCGGCGTGGGCGAGGCCGTCCAGGGTGCACACGCCGTGCACGGGGACGCCGAGGGCGAGACCGAAGGTGTCGGCGGTCATCAGGCCGACGCGCAGCCCGGTGTACGGGCCGGGGCCGATACCGACGACGATGCCGGTGACCGCGTCCAGGCCCCGGCCGGCGTCGGCGAGCACCCTGTCGATCGCCGGGAGCAGCAGCTCCCCGTGTCGGCGGGCGTCCACCTGGCTGGAGGAGGCGATGACGTCGTCGCCGTCGTGCAGCGCGACGGTGACGGCGGGGGTAGCGGTATCCAGAGCGAGCAAGAGCACGCAAACAGCCTACGGCGCCCGCGCCCGCGTCACGGCCGCACGGATCGGACGGTCACGTACTGCTACGGTCGGTCCGCGTACGCACATGTGGGACAGAGCGGGACAGAGGTGACAGCGGTGGCAGGGAGCAGCTCGGCGATCGTCGCGGGGCTCACCGCGGCGGCCCTCGCGACGGTGGGCTGGCTCGGCTACCAGGCGTCGGCGAACGTGCCGGCCGACCTGCGGCAGGCGCGCGCCGGAACCGCCCCTGCGGCACCCGAGGCGCCGCGTTCCGGGAGCGGCCCCACGGCCCTGCCCGCCCGGTCCGGGCAGGGGGAACGCGTGGTGTACTCGCTCGGCGACGACCGCGTGTGGCTGGTCGGGGAGGGCGGCCGGGTGACGCGCACGTACACGGTCAGCCCCAGCACGGTGGACCCGGCGCCGGGCACCTACCGGGTCACCTCGCGGTCCAAGCGGATCACCGGTTCGGACGGTATTCCGGTCGAGCACGTCGTCCGGTTCGCCGCCGTCGAGGGCACGGTGATCGGCTTCAGCGCGGCGGTGGACGGCTCCACGCCCGACCTCGACCCCGGCGTACGGACGGGCGGGATCCGCGAGAAGCGGGCGGACGGTGCGGCGATGTGGAAGTTCGCGACGATCGGCCGCAAGATCGTCGTCGTCCGCTAGAGCCGGGGACGTACGTCCGGACCGGCGCCGGCCAGGGAGCGGGGTCCGGGGACCGGCCCGTCGCGGCCCGCGGCCACGCCGGCTCGCCCGCGGCTACGCGGCCTCGCGGTGGCCGCGTTCCTCCGTCGTCCCGTAGACCTGCGGCTCGGGGGCCCGGGGCGGGGTGGAGACCGCGGTGGCGGCGGCGCAGGACGCCAGCAGTTCATGCATGGACACCCCGCGCGACGGCTGCGGGGACCTCGACCGGGCCTGGGCCTCGGGGGCGCTCTCGGGGGCCGGCATGGACGCCTCCTGGGAGTCGGGGGCGGGCGTGGTTAGGCAGACCTAACCACGAACTGGATACCATGTGACCACGGCCGGGAGGCCGAACGCAACATTTTCCCGACACGGTGTCGGAAAGGACGGCGTCCGCTCCCCCGGATCCGATACCTCCCGGTCCCTCTACGCCGACAGCACGCTCGCGTCGGTGTCCGACCAGCGGTCGCCCACGCCGGTGAGCGTCACGTGGCGCACCTCGTCGGTGGTGTCCCCGACGGCCCGGTGGATGACGACCTGGAGCCGGTCGTCCGTGAGTTCCTCGACCTTGCCCTCGCCCCACTCGACCACGACCACCGACTCGGGCAGCGAGACGTCGAGATCCAGGTCCTCCATCTCGTCCAGGCCGCCCGACAGCCGGTAGGCGTCGACGTGGACCAGGGGCGGCCCGTCGCCGAGGGACGGGTGCACGCGGGCGATGACGAACGTCGGGGAGGTGACGGCGCCCCGTACCCCCAGCCCCTCGCCGAGCCCGCGGGTCAGCGTGGTCTTGCCCGCGCCCAGCTCACCGCTGAGCATCACGAGGTCACCGGCGCGCAGCAGCTTCGCGAGCCTGCGGCCGAGGTCCCGCATCTGCTCGGGTGAGGTGACGGTCAGCTCTACGGGGCGCGCGGACGGCGGCTCAGCCGGGCCGTGCGGTGCTGCTGGTGCTTCCATAGCCCTTCACGGTAGCCGCTGCCGGGACCGCTCCCGCACGGGTGAGGAGGTCGGCGAGCCGGTCGGTGACCACCTCCGGGTGCTCCAGGATGACCAGGTGCCCCGCGTCCGGGACCAGGACCAGCTCCGCGTCCGGGAGCAGGCCCGCGATCTCCTCGCTGTGCTCGCTGGGCGTGACCAGGTCCTGCACCCCGGCCAGCACCAGCACCGGCAGGCCGGCGAAGTGCGCGAGGGCCTCCGTCTTGTCGTGGTCGTTGAACGCCGGGTAGTACTCGGCGACCACGTCGATGGGGGTGCCCTCGATCATCCGCTCGGCGAACCGGGCGATCGCCGGATCGACGTCCCGGGTGGCGAACGAGTACCGCTTGATGATCCCGGCGAACAGGTCGGCGGTGGCCCGGCGGCCCCTCTCCACCAGCTCGGCCCGCTGCCCCAGCGCCTTCAGCACGCCCGGCAGCACCCGCCGCACCGCGTTGACCCCGGCCACCGGCAGACCGAAGTTGACCTCGCCGAGCCGCCCCGAGGAGGTGCCGACGAGGGCCACGGCGACGACCCGTTCGCGGATCAGCTCGGGGTACAGGTCGGCGAAGGCCATCACCGTCATCCCGCCCATGGAGTGCCCGACCAGCACGATCGGACCCTCCGGGGCTGCGGCGTCGACGACCGCCTTCAGGTCGCGGCCCAGCTGCTCGATGGTGACCGGCTCGTCCCGCTCCGTCTGGGCGACGCCGCGCCCGCTGCGGCCGTGGCTGCGCTGGTCCCAGTGGACGGTGCGCACGACGCCCCGCAGGGCGGCCCGCTGGAAGTGCCAGGAGTCCTGGTTGAGGCAGTAGCCGTGGCAGAAGACGACGGTGACCGGGGCCGGGGACCTGCGGCCGAACAGCCGCCGTCGCCGGGCGGGCGCGGGGTCCGGGTCGACGTCGTCGACCTCGTAGTACAGCTCGGTGCCGTCGTCGGCGTACGCCTTGCCGGGCGTACCGCGCAGCGCCCCGTACGGTCCGGCGGAGTCGAGGGCGAGCCGCGCCTTGCGGCGCATGCCCCGGCCGACCGTCATCCGCTCCAGGGCGACCCCGGCCGCGGCGCCGGTGGCGACCACGCCTATCGCGACGCCCGCCAGCCCGGTGGCCCGCCGCCAGCCGC
>NZ_JAAGMD010000601.1 GCF_010548465.1 Streptomyces sp. SID14436
GCCGAGGCCGCCGAGCAGCGGCTCGCCGAGCGCCGGGACGAGCGGGCGGAGGCGGAGGCGGCGCTGCGGACGGCACGCGAGCAGGCGCGGGCGGCCGAGGAAGAGGTGTCGCAGGCGGAGCAGGAACGCGAGCGGGCCGAGGAGCGACTGCGGTCCGCCCGGGAGGAGAAGGAGCGGGCGGAACGGCTCCGGCGGGAGGCGGAGGACCGGGACCGGTCGGCCGCGGACGCGCTGACCCGGGCCGAACGGGCGGCGAAGGAGGCCGCGCGCGAGGCGAAGCGGCTGTCCCCGCGCAAGCGTTGACCGCGCTCCGCGCGCAGCACCCCTCTCCCCCTCCGGCCCGTCGACATCCACCATCGAGTGACGTCACCTGCTCCCGCGCCCGGTTGAGGCGCCCACACCGATCAGGCGTCCCTTTTCCTCTGTCGTTGGCATAGACCTGTCACCCCGCCATGGCTATGCTCGGCCACGACTCCACGTGAGAGCGCTCTCAGTTGGCGGTTGTTCCACCCCCACCTTGCTGGAACGACGAAGGGCACCTTCCATGAGACGCACCGGACTCACGCATGTCGGCGTGGCCGCCCTCCTCATGATCGGCAGTTGGACCGCGGCCGGCACACTGCCCGCCGCGGCGAGCGACACCGGCACCGCCGCCTCGGCCACCACCTCCTCCCCCACCGGCTCCGAGTCCGCCTCGGCGGGTCTCCTGGACGCCATGCAGCGCGACTTCGGGCTGACGCGCACCGAGGCCGAGGCACAGCTGACGGCAGAGCGCCGGGCCGCCGATGCCGTACCGGAGGCGCGCGAGGCGGCCGGATCCGCCTACGGCGGCGCCTGGTTCGACGGCCGGAGCCGGAAACTGACCGTCGCCGTCACCGCGGAGGCCGGCGCCTCGACGGTCGAGGCGGTCCGGTCCACGGGCGCCGCCGTCCGCACCGTCGAGCACAGCGCGCGGGCGCTGGACGCCGCCAAGTCCCGCATCGACCGGCTGGACGCACCGGCGGGCGTCAGCAGCTGGTCGGTCGACCCGGCCGCCAACACGGTGGTCGTGAACGTCGTGGGCGCGCGGAAGGCCGACAACGATGTCCGGAGCTTCGTGGCGAAGGCGCGTGAGGCCGGCCCGGTCACCGTGCGGACCGTCCGGGCGGCGGCGGAGACCTTCGCCGCCGGCACGGTGGGCGGCGACCCGTACTACACGGGCAACGTCCGCTGCTCCATCGGCTTCTCGGTGCACGGGGGCTTCGTCACCGCCGGGCACTGCGGGGGCGCGGGCGCGGCGGTGCGGGGCTGGGACGGTTCGCACATCGGCACCTTCCAGGGCTCCTCGTTCCCCGGCAACGACTACGCGTGGGTGAGCGTGGGCAGCGGCTGGTGGACCGTACCGGTCGTGCTCGGCTGGGGCACGGTGCCGGACCAGTTGGTGCGCGGCTCCGCCGAGGCGCCCGTCGGGGCCTCCGTCTGCCGCTCCGGCTCGACGACCCGCTGGCACTGCGGGCGGGTGCTGGCCAAGAACGAGACCGTCAACTACAGCCAGGGGGCGGTGCATCAGATGACGAAGACGAGCGTCTGCGCCGAACCCGGCGACTCGGGCGGGTCGTTCATCAGCGGTGACCAGGCACAGGGCGTCACCTCCGGCGGCTGGGGCAACTGCTCGGGCGGCGGCGAGACCTGGTTCCAGCCGGTCAACGAGATCCTCAACCGTTACGGGCTGACCCTGCACACGGCCTGACCGGACACCGACGACGGACGGGCCCCGCCGGGCGGACCGGTGGGGCCCGTTCCCGCACGCATCGGGAGGCACGCGGGAGTTACTGGGGAGTAAGTGTTACCGGTCCGTAACTCAACCAAGTGTTACCGCCGGTAAGTAACCGGTGCTAGTTTCCGGTTCACCTTCTGCAGCAGAGCGAGGAGTGAGCCGTGAGCCGTCTCAGCAGGGTGCTGACCACCGTCGTCGCGACGACCGCCTGTGCCTGTGTGACCGCACCGCCCGCCGCCGCGAGCGAGCCCGTGGTGTCCCGCGGCGTGACCATCCCCGCCTTCTACGCCCCGCCGGCCGAGCTGCCCGCGGGCAACGGCGCGCTGATCCGGCACGAACCGCTGCGGCTCGGGCTGAGCCTGCCCGGACTGGACGGCCGCCGCCTGCCGGGCACGGCGACCCGGCTGATGTACACCTCCACCGACTCGAACGGGCAACGGGTCGCGGTGACCGGCGCCTACATCGAGCCCTCGGCGCGCTGGAAGGGCGGCGGACCACGCCCGCTGGTCGTCGTGGGGTCCGGGACCATGGGCCAGGGCGACCAGTGCGCACCCTCGCTGGCCCTGGAGCGGCCCCTGACGCTGACCGGGGAGACGGTGTCGGTCGGGTACGACAACCTGGCCGTCTACCGGCTGCTCGCCACCGGCGCCGCCGTCGTCGTGACGGACTACGCGGGTCTGGGGACGACGGACCGGCTGCACACCTACGTGAACCGGCTCGACCAGGGGCACGCCATACTGGACGCGGCCCGCGCCGCGCGATCGGTCCCCGGGGCGTCCGTCACCGCCGCCTCGCGCGTGGGCCTGTACGGCTACAGCCAGGGCGGCGGGGCCAGCGCCTCCGCGGCCGAGCTGCACGGCACGTACGCCCCCGAGATCCCGCTCGTGGGCACCTACAGCGGTGCCCCGCCGGCCGACCTCACGTCCGTCATGAAGGGTGTCGACGGCAGTGCGCTGGCCGCCGCGCTGGGCTGGTCCATCAACGGTTTCGCCCAGGCCGAGCCCGACCTGAAGCAGGTCGTCGACGAGCACATCAACACCAAGGGGCGGGCCGCCCTCGACGACATCGCCACCACCTGCGTCGGGGACGCGATCCTGCGGCACGGATTCACCAAGAGCACCAAGTGGACCCGCAGCGGTGCCTCCATCGCCCGGGTCATCGCCGACGAGCCCCGCGCCCGGGCCGTCCTCGACAAGCAGCGCATCGGCACGCTGAAGCCGACCGGCCCGGTCCGCGTCGTCACCGGTGTGCAGGACGACATCGTGCCGCACGCCCAGGCCCGCCAACTGGCCGTGGACTGGTGCCGCAAGGGCGCCGACGTGATCTACAAGGCCGTCGCGCTGCCCAACCTCGGGGACAAACTGCTCACCAACCACCTGGTGCCGCTGCTCACCGACCAGAGCGACGCGGTGTCCTGGCTGACGGACCGGCTCGAAGGACGCCCGGTGCAGTCGAACTGCCGGACCATGCCGTTCCAGCGCTGAGCGGCCGCACACGACGAGCCCCGCACCCGGATTCCGGGTGCGGGGCTCGGTTCGGAGCGCTGGGCAGGCCTTGCACCTGCATCTCCCCGCAGGAAGCGGGGCGTCTTTCCTTGGACCACCAACGCACGTCCTGGCTCCGGCAGTTCGGCGCCACGACCTGCGTAGAGCTTAGCGGGGACGGCGCGCGCCGTCACATCGGCCCCGTGACCCGCCGGCCGATTCAGAAGCGGCGTCGCTCAATCCCATGGAAGACACCGGTTGGACTTCGCGATCGGGCGGGGGCAGGGTGGACGGGGATCTTCACGATCCACCTGGGACAACCGCACCTCGCCTCACCCCGGAGACCCGATGAACCACGTCATCAGCCCCGAGCGCTACGACGGCACCATGCGCTACCGGCGCACCGGCCGCTCCGGACTCGACCTTCCGCTGCTGTCCCTGGGCTACTGGCACAACTTCGGCGACGACCGGCCCTTCGAGACGCAGCGCGCGATCTCCCTGCGCGCCTTCGACCTCGGTATCACCCATCACGACCTGGCGAACAACTACGGCCCGCCCTACGGTGCGGCGGAGATCAACTTCGGCCGGCTGATGAAGCAGGACCTCGCCCCCTACCGGGACGAGCTGGTGATCTCCACCAAGGCCGGCTGGGACATGTGGCCCGGCCCCTACGGGCAGGGCGGCGGCTCCCGCAAGTACCTCCTGGCCTCCCTGGACCAGTCCCTGAAGCGGATGGGGCTGGAGTACGTGGACATCTTCTACTCGCACCGGCTCGACGCCACCACTCCCCTCGAGGAGACCATGGGCGCGCTCGACACCGCGGTCCGCCAAGGCAAGGCGCTCTACGTCGGCATCTCCTCCTACGACGCCGAGCGCACCCGGCAGGCGGCCGCCATCCTCCGCGACCTGGGGACGCCGCTGCTGATCCACCAGCCGTCGTACAACATGCTCAACCGGTGGATCGAGACGGACGGCCTGCTGGACGTGGCCCAGGAGGAGGGCTTCGGCGTCATCGGCTTCACCGCGCTCGCCCAGGGCATGCTGACCGGGCGCTACCTCGACGGCGTGCCGGAGGACTCGCGCGCGGCGGCGGGCACCTCCTTCGACGCCGGGTGGCTCACCGACGACATGCTGCGCCGGCTGCGCGCCCTGAACGACATCGCGGCCCGCCGCGGCCAGACCCTCGCCCAGATGGCGCTGGCCTGGGCCCTGCGGGACACGCGGGTCACCTCGCTCGTCATCGGCGCCTCCCGCACCGAGCAGCTGGAGCAGAACGTGGCCGCGCTGGAGAACCCCGGTTTCAGCGACGAGGAGCTGGCCGAGATCGACGCGTACGCCACCGACGGCGGCGTCGACCTGTGGCGCGAGGCCCGGCTCGGCAACCTCGGCTGAGCCGGGTGTGCCCCGCCGCGGGCGGGGAACGCGGTGCGTGCGCCGCGCATCCGCCGGCGGTGACCCCGCTCCCCGGACGGCCTCATGCAGACCTTCCTGCCCTACCCGGACTTCGACGCGTCGGCACTGGTGCTGGACCGGCGCCGGCTCGGCAAGCAGCGGGTCGAGGCGCTCCAGGTGCTGCGCGGCCTGACCGTCCCCGGCTACGGCTGGCGCCGCCATCCCGCGGTCCGCATGTGGACCGGGTACGAGGAGGCCCTGGTGCGGTACGGCCTGGAGATCTGCCGGGTGTGGCGGGACCGGGGGCACCAGGACAGCTGCGCCGCCAAGCTGGTGGCGGAGCTCGCCGCCGTCCGTCCGGGCGAGCCGGTGCGGGAGCAGCCGGAGCTGGCCGAGGCCGGGGAGCTGCCGCCCTGGCTGGGGAATCCGGGCCTGCACCGCAGCCACCGTTCGGCCCTGGTCCGCAAGGACCCCGAGGTGTACGCGGACGTCTTCCCCGGGGAGCCGGACGACCTCCCGTACCTGTGGCCGGCGTCCGACCGCGATCCCGAGGCCGTCACCGGCTGACGGGTGCGGCGGCCCCGGGGGCGGCCGCACCCCCGCCCCCGGCCCCCGGCTCAGCGCTCGCGCAGCGCGGTCAGGGTCGCGTCCAGGTCGGCCGCGCGGGGGCGGTTGTGGGGCAGCCTGGCCAGCACGGCGGCCATGCCGCAGGTGTTGGTGACCGCCGAGAAGACCAGTCCGGCGGCGATCCCGGCGGACAGGAACCGGAAGGCGGGGTGCACCAGCAGGTCCAGGACCAGGCCCAGCAGGACCAGGGTGCCCGCGGCGAGGCGGACCTGGCGTTCCATGGCCCACTTGGAGCGGGTGGCGCAGGCGGCCGGCCGGTCCAGCGCGTGCCCCTCCTCGGACCAGGCGGCGGTGCCGCCGGTGAGGGTGGCGGCGGTGATGCCGTGTCCGGCGAGCCGGGCGGCGGCGTCCGCGGAGCGCCGGCCGGACGCGCAGACGACCAGGAGGTCACCGCGGCCGGCCGCGTCCCGCAGCTCGGGCAGGGCGCGCCGGAGCTGGTCCAGGGGGACGTTCAGCGCGCCGGGCAGGTGGCCGGAGGCGTACTCGCCGGGCGTGCGGACATCGATGACGGTGAACTCGTGCAGCCGGGTGCGGGCCTGGTCGGTGCCGAGGGCGACGGGGGTCACGGGGGCGGTCATGGCAGAGCTGGTCCTAACTGGTCGACGGCGTCCCGAAGCGGGACGTACCATACCCCGAGGGGTATGTATGGAGGAGTGGTTGTGGAGCTGGAACTCGAAGGTGCGAGTCTGAAGGCCGTGCTGAACCGGCTGCGCCGGGCCCAGGGCCAGATCTCCGGGGTGATCCGGATGATCGAGGAGGGGCGTGACTGCGAGGAGGTCGTGATGCAGCTGGCCGCCGCGTCGCGGGCGCTGGACCGGGCGGGCTTCGCGATCATCGCCACCGGCCTCCAGCAGTGCGTGGCCGACATCGAGTCGGGCCGCGGCAACGGGGAGGACGCGGAGGAGATGCGGGCCCGCCTGGAGAAGCTCTTCCTGTCCCTGGCCTGATCCGGGCGGTGTGGTCGTCCGCGGGCGCATCACACCACCGCGTCGATCAGCATCAGCGCGGCGACCGCCAGCAGCAGTACGGCGAACACGCGCCGCAGCACGTCCCCGGAGACCCGGGCCGCCAGCCGCTTGCCGTCCCAGGCACCGAGGACCGCCGCCGCGACGAAGGGGCCGACGACCGCCCAGTCCAGCGTGTCCATGGTGCCGGCCCGCAGACCGAGCGCGGCGAGGCCGTTGACGGTGAGGACGACCAGGCCGGTGCCCACGGCCACGCGCATGCGCAGGCCGAGCACGCCGGTCAGCGCGGGGACGGCGAGGAAGCCGCCGCCGACCCCGAGGACCCCGGTGACCGCGCCGATCCCGG
>NZ_JAAGMD010000629.1 GCF_010548465.1 Streptomyces sp. SID14436
CTGCTCCCCGGCCGGCTTGGCGTGCGCGGCGGCGGCCCGCGCGGAGCGCAGGCGGTGGCCGACCGCCTCGTCCAGGGTCACCGGCCGCTGCATCTGGGCGGCCAGCCGCCCCGCCTCCTGGCCGAGCCGCGCGACGTCCTCCCAGGGCAGCCGCACCACGAGCGTGAGCTCCGCCTCGCCGTCGGGCAACGCGTGCATCGCAGCCGTACCACGGTCGTTCATCGTCTGTTCCTCACGTCGGCCCCACGGCCCCTTCCCCGCGCCGCGGGCGGTTGAGGAGGGATACGCACCGCCGGACGGTGGTGTTCAGCGCCGGTCCGGATTCGCCCGTCGCCGTCCGGGCACAGGTGGAATGTGGTCATCCCCGTCCATGACGTGAACCCCGTCCGGCGCACCGCGTGGGTCACCTACGCGCTGATCGCCGCCAATGTCGTCGTCTTCGTGTTCCTCACGCCCGGTGCGCTCGGCGAGGGCGGGCTGGCTCAGTTCTGCCGCCTCCAGGCGTTCCTGGACCAGTGGGCGCTCGTGCCGCGCGAGCTGATCCACCACCGGATGCCGGACCTGGTCCCCACCGGCGACACGGGTGTGGGGCCCGAGGGGCCGGGCTGCGTGATCGGCCCGCCCGGCTACACCAAGTCGCCCGAGCTGAGCGTCCTGACGTCGATGTTCCTGCACGGCGGCTGGCTGCACCTGCTGGGCAACATGCTCTTCCTGTGGATCTTCGGCAACAACGTCGAGGACCGCATGGGACACGTGCGGTACCTGCTGTTCTACGTCGTCTGCGGCTACGCGGCGTCCTACGCCTTCGCTCTCCTCTACGCGGGCTCGGACGACCCCCTGGTGGGTGCCTCCGGGGCGGTGGCGGGAGTGCTCGGCGCCTACCTGGTGCTGTATCCCAGGGCGCGCGTGTGGGTCCTCGTGCCCTTCCTGATCTTCCTGCCGCTGCGACTGCCGGCCTGGATCGTCCTGGGGTCCTGGTTCATCCTTCAGGCCCTCTACTCCGCCGGCCAGGGCGTCTCCGCGACCGTCACCGTCGCCTACGTGGCCCACGTCGCCGGGTTCGTCGTCGGCATGCTCCTGGCCTGGCCGCTGAAACCGGGCACGCCACCGCCCCCGGAACCCCCGGGGATCCTCTTCGGGCGCCGGGCGCGCTGAGGGGTCAGCCCCCGGCGGGCCGCCGGGGCTCCAGCACGACGACGGGGATCCGCCGGCCGGTCTGCTTCCGGTAGCTCAGGTACTGCGGGAAGATCACGGCCATCGCCTCCCACAGGCGGTCCCGTTCCTCCCCCTCGGCCTCCCTGGCGACCGCGTCGAAGGTCTCCGCGGCCACCTGCACCCGCACCCGGGGCTCGGCCAGCGCGTTGAGGTACCAGTGGGGGTGCCGGTCGGATCCGCCGTTGGAGCCGACGACGACGTAGTTGCCCGCGTCCTCCCCGTAGATCAGGCCGGTGCGCCGCAGGACGCCGGACCGGCGTCCCCGGGTGGTGAGGAGCAGCGTCGGCTTGCCGTACCAGATGTGTCCGCGGGCACCGTCGCTCTCCACGTACCGGCGTACGTGGCCGGCCACCCAGCCGGTGGGGCTGTCGAGCACCTCGCCCGGTTCGTCCCTGCGCTCGCTCATGCGTTCACTCCGTCCGTCGGACGGCACCGTACACCCGTGGCCCACCCCGGCCATGACGCCCACCGGTTCCCCCGAGTCACCCTGGACCAGGGGGAGTTGGAGGCACGGACGGCACGCCCCCGCGTCCGTCGCGCACAGGCGCGGGAGCGGGGGCGTGCCGTGTGCCGAACGAAGGAGCCTAGCGGGCCGTCGCCGTGTGGACGTGGTCGACCAGGCGGGTCAGGGCGTCGGGGTCGGTGTTCGGCATGACGCCGTGGCCGAGGTTGAAGATGTGGCCCTCCAGGCCCTCGGCCTGGGCCAGGACCTCGCGGGTCTTCGCCTCGACGGCCTCCCGGCCGGCGAACAGCACGGTCGGGTCGAGGTTGCCCTGGAGCGCCTTGCCGGGGCCGACCCGGCGGGCGGCCTCGTCCATCGGGACGCGCCAGTCGACGCCGACGACGTCCGCGCCGGCCTCGCCCATCAGGCCGAGCAGCTCACCCGTGCCGACGCCGAAGTGAATGCGCGGGATGCCGTGGTGGGCGACCGCGTCGAGGACCTTCGCCGAGGCGGGCAGCACCGAGCGGCGGTAGTCGGCCGGGGCGAGCGCGCCGGCCCAGGAGTCGAACAGCTGGACGGCGGAGGCGCCGGCCGCGATCTGGACCTCCAGGAAGGCGGTCGTGATGGCGGCGAGGCGGTCGAGCAGGTCGGCCCACAGCTCCGGGTCGCCGTACATGATCGCCTTGGCGTTCTCGTACGTGCGGGACGGGCCGCCCTCGATGAGGTAGCTCGCGAGGGTGAACGGCGCTCCGGCGAAGCCGATCAGCGGGGTGCTGCCGAGCTCGCGGGTGAGCTGGCCGATCGCCTCGGTGACGTAGGGCACGTCCTCCGGCGTGAGGTCCCGCAGCCGGTCGAGGTCGGCGCGGGTCCGGACCGGCTGCTCGACGACCGGGCCGATGCCGGGCTTGATGTCGAGGTCGATGCCGATGGCCTTGAGCGGCACGACGATGTCGCTGAAGAAGATCGCCGCGTCGACGTGGTGGCGGCGCACCGGCTGCAGCGTGATCTCGGTGACCAGGTCGGGACGCATGCAGGACTCGAGCATCCCGATGCCCTCGCGCACCTTGCGGTACTCGGGCAGTGAGCGCCCGGCCTGCCGCATGAACCACACCGGGGTGTGCGGCACCGGCTCACGCCGGCACGCCTTGAGGAAGGCACTGTCGTACGTCGAAGTCGGCTGGTCGCCCATCGGGCTCAGGTTGGCACTCACACCGGCAAGTCTCGCATGTCGCGGGGGACCGGCGGCCGCCGGGCGTCCCGGGTGGCGGGGGTCACGCGGGACGCCCGCTCCCCCGGTCGCCGCCCGGCCGCTCACCATGATCCGGACAGCGTCCCGCGGGGCGGGTGTCCCTCCCTGCGCCGGGGCCCGCTTCCCCTTAATCTTCCCCGCATGGCTGCGGCTCAGGGACGACTGTCGGACGGCGCTGGCGGAATGGACGAACCGAAGGGCACCGAGGGCGACCTCGGCCAGGGGGGCGCGCTCCCCCCACCCTTCCGGTCGGCGGTGGAGGCGTTGCGGAACGCGCGGCTGCGGCCGCAGATCGAGATGGACCCCACGCCCCCGCCGAAGCGGCTGGCGCCCTACGCGTACGCGCTGGAGGCGGCGGTCGTCGACGGGGACGAGGACCTGGCCGACGGCCGGCTGGTGCTGCTGTACGACCCGGCGGGGCACGACGCCTGGCGGGGCTCCTTCCGGCTGGTGACGCTGGTGCGCGCCGACCTGGAGCCGGAGATGGCGGCGGACCCGCTGCTGCCCGAGGTGTGCTGGTCCTGGCTGACCGGGGCGCTGTCCGCGCGCGGCCTGTCGTACGGCGAGGCGAGCGGCACCGTCACGCGCGCGAGTTCGCACTACTTCGGCGGGCTGTCCGAGCGCCCGTCGGCCTCGCAGATCGAGATCCGCGCCTCGTGGACGCCCCGGGAGGGGCTGGGCGGGGTGCCGGACACGGCGACCCATCTGGTGTCGTGGTGCGACCTGCTGGCTCAGGTGGCGGGCCTGCCCCCGGCGGCGCCCGGGGACGCGTCCGTGGTGACGCTCCCGCAGCGGCGGGGTCCGCAGTCGCGCTGAGCTTCCGCGCGGGGCTGCCCGGCCCCGCGTCCGGCGGTGGACCCGGCCCGTTCTCCCGCGCGTCACTTTGTCGATACGGCCACTTTCGGAAGCGTTGCGACGCCGTCCGAAACCGTTCGATCTTCGAATGATCGACAGTGTGTCCGAATTGCACGGATTGTTACTCACTGAAAAGTGATCATTTTCTAAAGGAGACCGGGTTCGATGCCGAAGACGACTGTGACCTTGAAAGCACGGTTCGTCCCGGCTTCACCCCCACGAGCCGGCCCCGTCCCGCACCCCAGGAGGCCTGGTGTCCGTTCTCCTCGAGCAGCCCGCAAGCCTGGTCGCCTACCGCCCGAACAAGCCGACCGCCATGGTGGTCGTGGCCGACCCCCGCGTGCGTTCCACCGTCACCCGCCACCTGTGGGCGCTCGGTGTACGCGACGTGATCGAGGCCTCGTCCGTCGCGGAGGCTCGTCCCCGCATCGGCAACCCCCGCGACATCTGCGTCGCCGAAGTCCACCTGCCGGACGGTTCCGGCCTCACCCTCCTGTCCGAGACCCGCGCCGCGGGCTGGCCCAACGGGCTGGCCCTGTCCGCCGCCGACGACATCGGCGCCGTGCGCAACGCGCTGGCCGGCGGAGTGAAGGGCTACGTCGTCACCGGCACCCGCACCAACCTCGGGCTCCCCACCCGGCCCGGTGCCGCCCCCATCGGTGCCGCCGCGGCCCGTCTGCACCGCCGCCCCCCGGGTGCCCCGAGCCACCCGGGCGGCTACCGCGAGCTGTCCGGTCGTGAGGTCGAGGTGCTGCGGCTGGTGGCGGAGGGCCAGTCCAACAAGGCGATCGGCGTCTCGATGGGCCTGTCCGCGCTGACCGTCAAGAGCCACCTCGCCCGCATCGCCCGCAAGCTGGGCACCGGCGACCGCGCGGGCATGGTGGCCGTGGCCCTGCGCACCGGCATCATCCACTGACCCCCCGCCGTCCCGTTCCGCTCCCCCCGGTCCCGTCCCCCGCCGTACCCCGTTCTCCCCGCCCGCCCCCTTCCCCGCCCGACCGGATCACGACCCCCGCGCCCGCCGACGGAACGTTCCGTCGGCGGGCGCCCTCGTGGCACCGATACTCTTGACAGGTGACCGACGCCCACGACACCGCAGCAGACAGCTCACTGCGAACCACCGGAGGCGCTCCTCCGGACGACGGCACTTCTTCTGCTACGGAGGCGCCGACACCCTTGCTCGAACCACGGGAGGGCATCCCGCCCGTGGTCGCGGACCAGGCCGCGCTGGCCGACGTGGTCGCCGCCTTCGCGTCCGGCAGCGGCCCCGTCGCCGTGGACGCCGAGCGCGCCTCCGGCTACCGGTACGGACAGCGCGCCTATCTGGTCCAGCTGCGCCGCGACGGCGCCGGGACCGCGCTGATCGACCCCGTGGCCTGCCCCGACCTCTCCGGCCTGGGCGAAGGACTGACCGGCGTCGAGTGGGTGCTGCACGCCGCCACCCAGGACCTGCCCTGCCTGCGCGAGATAGGGATGCGGCCGACCGGCCTCTTCGACACCGAGCTGGCCGGGCGCCTGGCCGGGTTCCCCCGGGTCGGCCTCGGCGCGATGGTGGAGAACGTGCTCGGCTACGTCCTGGAGAAGGGCCACTCCGCCGTCGACTGGTCCACCCGGCCCCTGCCCGAGCCCTGGCTGCGCTACGCCGCCCTCGACGTGGAGCTGCTGGTCGACCTGCGCGACGCGCTGGAGAAGGAGCTGGACCGCCAGGGCAAGCTGGAGTGGGCCCGGCAGGAGTTCGACGCGATCGCCTCCGCTCCCCCGCCCGAGCCGCGCAAGGACCCCTGGCGGCGCACCTCCGGCATGCACAAGGTGCGCAGACGCCGGCAGATGGCCGTGGTGCGCGAGCTGTGGCTGGCCCGGGACCGGATCGCCCGGCGGCGGGACGTCTCGCCCGGCAAGGTGCTCTCCGACGCGGCCATCGTGGAGGCCGCCCTCGCCCTGCCCGCCGACGCCCAGGCGCTGGGCGCGCTGAACGGCTTCGGGCAGCGCACCAGCAGGCGCCAGCTGGAGCAGTGGCAGGCGGCCGTGGACCGGGCGAGGTCGCTGAGCGAGCACCAGCTGCCGCAGCCGGGCCAGCCGGTGACCGGTCCGCCGCCGCCGCGCGCCTGGGCCGACAAGGACCCGGCCGCCGCGGCCCGCCTGTCCGCGGCGCGGGCGGGCGTGACGGCGCTGGCCGAGCGGCTGACCATGCCGCAGGAGAACCTGATCACGCCGGACACGGTGCGCCGGGTGTGCTGGGAGCCCCCGGCCGACGTGGACGCCGAGTCGGTGGCCGCCGCCCTGGCCGGACACGGCGCCCGTCCGTGGCAGGTGGAGCTGGTGACCCCGGTGCTGGTGGACGCGCTGCGGACGAAGCAGGCGTAGGCACGCAGAACCCCTCCCGGGGCCCCGGCCCGGTGGGCCGGGCGGGTGTGACCTTCGCCGCTTGGAGCAGCGGGACTGGGCAGCTACGTTACCCACAAGTAGCATGGGCCTGAGCGCGCGCTCAGTGCTGGCGTGCCGCAGCAGTGCCATCCCGCACCCTGGAGGAGAGCCATCGTGCCTCGTACCGTCAGGGACGTCGTCTTCGTCGACGGCGTCCGCACCCCGTTCGGCAAGGCGGGCCCGAAGGGCATCTACCACGAAACCCGTGCCGACGACCTCGTCGTGAAGGCGATCCGGGAGCTGCTGCGCCGCAACCCCGGTCTCGACCCGAAGAAGATCGACGAGGTCGCCGTCGCCGCGACCACGCAGATCGGCGACCAGGGCCTGACCATCGGCCGCACGGCCGGGATCCTGGCCGGCCTGCCCACCTCGGTCCCCGGTTACTCCATCGACCGCATGTGCGCCGGCGCCCTGACGGCCGTCACCACGGTGGCCGGTTCGGTCGCCTTCGGCGCGTACGACGTCGCCATCGCGGGCGGTGTCGAGCACATGGGACGCCACCCGATGGGCGAGGGCGTCGACCCCAACCCGCGGTTCGTCTCCGAGAAGCTGGTCGACGAGTCCGCCCTGTTCATGGGCATGACCGCGGAGAACCTGCACGACCGCTACCCGAGCATCACCAAGCGGCGCGCCGACGAGTACGCGGTCCGCTCGCAGGAGAAGGCCGCCAAGGCCTACGCCAACGGCAAGATCCAGGCCGACCTGGTGCCGATCTCGGTGCGCCGCACCAACGAGGAGGCCGGTGAGACCGGCTGGGGCCTGGTCACCGCCGACGAGCCGATGCGCCCGGGCACCACGCTGGAGAACCTGGCGGGCCTGAAGACGCCGTTCCGCGTGCACGGCCGGGTCACCGCGGGCAACGCGGCCGGTCTGAACGACGGCGCCACCGCCTCCCTCATCGCCTCCGAGGACTTCGCCCGCGAGCACGACCTGCCGGTGAAGATGCGCCTGGTCTCCTACGCCTTCGCGGGCGTCGAGCCCGAGGTCATGGGCTACGGCCCGATCCCGGCCACGGAGAAGGCCCTCGCCCAGGCCGGGCTGTCGATCTCCGACATCGGCCTGTTCGAGATCAACGAGGCCTTCGCCGTCCAGGTCCTCGCGTTCCTGGAGCACTACGGCATCGCCGACGACGACGCGCGCGTCAACCAGTACGGCGGCGCCATCGCCTTCGGCCACCCGCTGGCCTCCTCCGGTGTCCGGCTGATGACGCAGCTGGCCCGGCAGTTCGAGGAGCAGCCGCAGGTCCGCTACGGCCTCACCACCATGTGCGTCGGCTTCGGCATGGGCGCCACGGTCATCTGGGAGAACCCGCACTTCGAGGGGGACAAGTGAGCACCACCGCTGAGCTTCTGAAGGGTGCGGCCGAGCTGTTCCCCGGCGAGGTCGTCACGCAGGCGCACGTACGCCACTTCGACCTCCCCCTGGGCGCCGGCCGGTTCGCGCTGATCACGCTGGACAACGGTCACGACCACACCAAGCCGACCACGCTCGGCCCGCAGTCGCTGGCGAACATCGACGCCGCGATCGACCAGGTCGAGAAGGAGGCCGCGGACGGCGGCATCGTCGGCGTCGGCGTCACCGGCAAGCCGTTCATCTTCGCGGTCGGCGCCGACCTCAAGGGCGTCGAGCTGCTGAAGCGCCACGAGGACGCGCTCGCCATCGGCAAGGGCGGCCACGACGTCTTCAAGCGGCTGTCGAAGCTGGCCGTGCCGACCTTCGCGTACTACAACGGCGCCGCCATGGGCGGTGGCGTCGAGGTCGGTCTGCACTGCACCTACCGCACGGTGTCCGCGGCGCTGCCCGCGTTCTCCCTGCCCGAGGTCTTCCTCGGTCTGGTGCCGGGCTGGGGCGGCTGCACCCTGCTGCCGAACCTGATCGGCGCCGACAAGGCCGTCTCGGTGATCATCGAGAACAGCCTGAACCAGAACAAGCAGCTCAAGGGCAAGCAGGTCCACGAACTCGGCATCGCCGACGCGATCTTCGAGGGCGCGGACTTCCTGGAGCAGTCGCTGATCTGGACCGCGGCCGTCCTCAAGGGCGAGATCGCGGTGGAGCGCCCGGTGATCGACCGCGGCGAGGGCTGGGACCAGGCCGTCGCCCGGGGCCGCGCGATCGCGGACTCCAAGGTGCACGGCGCCGCCCCGGCCGCCTACCGCGCCCTGGACATCATCGCCGCCGCCAAGGACGGCGACCTGCAGAAGGGCTACGACGCCGAGGACCAGGCGCTCGCCGACCTGATCATGGGCGGCGAACTGCGGTCCGGCATCTACGCGTTCAACCTGGTGCAGAAGCGCGGCAAGCGCCCCGCCGGCGCCCCGGACAAGAGCCTGGCCCGCCCGGTCACCAAGGTCGGTGTCGTCGGCGCCGGTCTGATGGCCTCCCAGCTCGCGCTGCTGTTCCTGCGCCGCCTGGAGGTGCCGGTCGTGCTGACCGACATCGACCAGGAGCGCATCGACAAGGGCGTCGGCTACGTCCACGCCGAGATCGACAAGCTGCTCGGCAAGGGCCGCATCAACCAGGACAAGGCCAACCGCCTCAAGGCGCTGGTCACCGGTGTCCTGGACAAGGCCGAGGGCTTCGCGGACGCCGACTTCGTCATCGAAGCGGTCTTCGAGGAGATGGGCGTCAAGCAGCAGGTGTTCGCCGAGGTCGAGGCGGTCGCCCCGGCGCACGCGATCCTCGCCACCAACACCTCCTCGCTGTCCGTCTCCGAGATGGCGTCGAAGCTGAAGCACCCCGAGCGGGTCGTCGGCTTCCACTTCTTCAACCCGGTCGCGGTGCTGCCGCTGCTGGAGATCGTGCGCGGCGAGCAGACCGACGACGCCTCGCTGGCCACGGCGTTCGGTGTCGCCAAGAAGCTGAAGAAGACCGCGGTGCTCGTCAAGGACGCCCCGGCGTTCGTGGTGAACCGCATCCTGACCCGCTTCATGGGCGAGATCCAGAACGTCATCGACGAGGGCACCCCGGTCGAGGTGGCCGAGAAGGCCGTCGAGCCGCTCGGTCTGCCGATGTCGCCGCTGGTGCTGCTGGAGCTGGTCGGGCCGGCGATCGGTCTGCACGTCTCCGAGACGCTCAACCGGGCCTTCCCGGAGCGCTTCACGGTCTCCCCGAACCTCAAGCGGGTCGTCGAGGCCGGCAAGCGCGGCTTCTACGTCTACGACAGCGGCAAGCCGGAGCTGGACCCGGAGGTCGCCGCGCTGCTGAAGCAGGGCGACACCGTCCTCACCGAGGAGCAGGTGCGGGCGCGGGTGCTGGACGCGGTGGCGCAGGAGATCGGGCTCATGCTCGACGAGGGTGTCGTCGCCGAGGCCCAGGACATCGACCTGTGCCTGATCACGGGCGCCGGCTGGCCGTTCCACCTGGGCGGCATCACGCCGTACCTGGACCGCGAGGGCGTGTCCGAGCGGGTCAACGGCAAGCGGTTCCTCGCCCCGGGCGTCGCGAGCGTCCCGGCGTAGCGACGGGCCTTCGAGCCGTCCCACGCGAAGGGGGCGGGCGCACGGTAACGATCCGTGCGACCCGCCCCCTTTCGTCACACGCGTACCGATAGGATCTCCACACGATCCGACCACTTGTTTGCACTGCTCTCGCCCCCCGGCACTCCGCCGGGCCTGCGGGAGCGTGTTGTTGTTCTGTCTGAGGAGGTGCCGTGGCGACGACCCGCCGCCGCCCACCCCGCCGCCGGGTTTGGCCGAAGATACGGCTGCTGCTGATCGTGGCCGTGCTCGGCGCCGGCGCCACGGCGCTCTATCCCGTCTGGAAGGCCGCGAACCCGGACCCGCCGGACCTGCTCGTGCGCTACCGCACGGACACCCCGGCCACCGCCGCCGTGGCCAAGCCGTCGCTGGAGGTCTTCAACAAGACCGACAAGCCGGTGCCGTTGAGCGACATCACGCTCCGGTACTACTTCACCGCCGACGACTCCGCCTCGTACGCCTTCAACTGCGTGCACACGGTCCACGGCTGCTCCAATCTGGCCGGGCGCGTGGTCGAGATGGACAAGCCCACCGGCACCGCCGACCGCTACCTGGAGCTGCGCTTCACCGAGGCGGCCGGGACGCTGAAGGCGGGGGCCAACAGCAAGGGCATCGACGTCCAGCTGTTCCGCACCGACCACAAGAAGCTGAAGCAGTCCGACGACCGCTCCTTCGACGCGGAGAAGACCAGCTACAAGGAGTCGGAGACGGTCACCGCCTACAACAAGGGCGTGCTCGCCTGGGGCGAGGAACCGGACGGCACCACGCCGCAGGACGCGAAGAAGAAGAAGGCGACGGTGAACGCCGGCCACGAACCGCTGCCGGCCGCGCCGGAGGGCGTGCTGTTCGACACCTTCGACTACCTCGGCGCCAAGGACCCGGCCCTGTTCAAGCACGGCTGGCTGGTCCGCACCAGCAAGGGCGGCCCCGGCATCGAGAGCACCTGGTCCGCCGACGGCGTCACCTTCCCCGGCGACGAGGAGGCCCTGGAGGGCGGTCAGGTCCTCCAGCTGCGGGCCAGCACCGACGGCACCGAGGCGGGCACCAAGCAGGCCAGCCTGGGGACGGCCGCGAGCAAGTTCCGCGAGGGCACCTACGCGGCCCGCATGCGCTTCAGCGACAAGCCGGCCACCGGCGAGGCGGGCGACCACGTCAACCAGACCTTCTACACCATCGGCGGCAAGGGCTCGAAGTACAGCGAACTGGACAACGAGTACATGCCGAACGGCGGCTGGGGCCGTCCGGGCCCCAAGCTGGACACCGTGACCTGGTACGACCACAAGACCAACGACCGGGTCTACGAGACCACCAACAAGAGCCTCGACGAGTGGCACACCGTGATGATCCGGGTGAAGGACGGCGTCGTCGCGTACTGGCTCGACGGCAAGAAGCTCTTCACCAGCAGCGGGAAGTACGCCCCCCGCTCGGACATGTCGGTGAACTTCAACCACTGGTTCATCGACCTGCCGTTCAAGGGCGAACGGGCCTGGGACATGAAGGTCGACTGGCTCTACTACAACGCGAACGAAACCCTGTCCGCCGAGGAGGTCCAGACCCAGGTCGAGGACTTCACCGGCAGGGGGATGAACTACTTCGACACGGTCCGGGGGTCCTGAGTGGGAAAGAGGAGGTCCAGCGGGCACGGCCGCGCTGCCAAGACGGAACGACCGGTGGTGAGCCGTCGTGCCGCGCTGTTCATGGGCGGTGCCGGCGGCGTCGCCATGGCGGGCGGGGGTGCCTGGCTGGGGAACGTGGCCGCGCAGCCGGCCGCCGCACCGGCGGCCGAGGGGGCCATCGGCGGGCTCAGCACGCCTCCCCCGTACGCCCCTTCGGGCCGCGGGCCCAGGCACCGCCGGGCCACCTGGTCCGAGCAGTTCCAGAAGTCGCACGGCTGGAGCGCGGGCGGGGCGGGCACCCAGTCCGCCGAGGTCAACGACTCCTCGCAGTTCGTGCGCGGCACGCAGGCCGTGCGGGTGACCACCAACGGCAGCGGCAAGCAGTCCTACGTCCGCCGGTCGGGCATGGACGCCATGGACCTGAGCGGCAAGATGATCCGGCTGCTGTTCCGCGTCGACGACGTCGGCAACCTCGCCAAGATGGTCTTCTACCTGGGCAGCGGCTCGCTGAAGAACCACTTCGCCTGGACCTTCCACGCCCACTCCAGGACCGCGGCCAACTACGTGCAGTCCGGTGAGTGGGTCACCGTCCACCTGCAGTGGGCCGACGTCACCGCCGCGGCCGGGGAGTACAGCATCTCGGCGTCCGGCAAGCCGTCCACGCGGACCGGTTTCACCGACATGTCCTTCGCCGTGTACGACGACGCGGGCGGCCCGGTGACCTACCGGGTGCAGGCGGTGGAGCTGATACCGGACACCGCCGACACCTTCCCCAAGGGCGTCGTCTCCATCACCTTCGACGACTCCCACAAGTCGATCCACGACCTGGCCCGGCCGATCATGGACTCCTTCGGCTTCCCGGGCACGTCGTACAACATCGCCGACGCCATCGGCACCGGCAGCTTCATGTCGGTCGAGCAGATGCGCTCGATGCAGAACTACTCCGGCTGGGAGATGGGCGGCCACGCCTACGCCAACGCCACGCACTCCGCCAGCTATCCCAAGCTGACGGCGGAGCAGGCCGACGAGGACTTCCGCAAGCTGCGCGAGTGGCTGGTGTCCAACGGCTTCACCAGCGAGCACTTCGCCTATCCGCACGGCGCGTTCCAGAAGACCTCCGACGGCGTCCCGGTGGACCTGATCGCGAGCCGGCACTTCACCACGGCCCGTTCGATCATCTCCGAGACGATCGAGTCCTTCGCCCCGGCCAACCCGCTGCGCCTGAAGTCCCTGACGGGCATCACGGACGGCACGGGCATCGGCGGCACGAACCTGTCCAAGCTGACCGACGCCGGGGGCAAGCTGGACCGGTGCGCGGACAGCGGCGACTGGCTCATCCTGTGCCTGCACAAGATCGTCGAGGGTGCGCCGAAGACCAGCACGGAGATCGGTACGGCCGGGCTCACCACGCTGATGCAGGAGATCGCCGACCGGGACATCCAGGTCGTGACGGTCGAGGAGGCCATGTCCTACTACAAGTAGGCGGCACACGACGGAACGACGGAAGGGGGGCGGCCCCGGGGCCGCCCCCCTTCCGTCGTTCCGTCGCACGGGCCGTGACGCTCCGTCGGCTACCAGCCGCCGCCCTGGCCGCCGCGGCCGTCCTGCGGCCAGTCGGGCCCGGGGTGGGGCCGCCGGCGCCCGTC
>NZ_JAAGMD010000657.1 GCF_010548465.1 Streptomyces sp. SID14436
CGCGGCGCGCCGGCCCCGGGCGGCGGCCTTCAGCCGGCGCCGCACGTCCGGCTCGCCGAACCAGCCGCGCAGTTCGGCGGCGATGGCGGCGGGGTCCTCCGGCGGGACGAGGATGCCCGGCACTCCGCCGTCGGGCGCCCGCCCAACCGCCTCCGGCAGCCCGCCGACGTCGCTGGCCAGCACGGGGATGCCACGGGCGAGGGCCTCGGTGACGGCCATCCCGTACGTCTCGGCGTAGGAGGTGAGGACCATCAGGTCGGCCGCGGCGTAGCTGGCGTCGAGGTCGGCGCCGGAACGCGGCCCGGCCAGTTCCAGCCGGTCCTGGAGACCGTGGGTGCGGATCAGCGACTCGAGGTGGGCGACGTACTCGGGGTCCTGGGTGGTCCCGCCGACGAGGCTGCAGGTCCACGGCAGGTCGGCGACGGTCGCAAGGGCCTCCACCAGCCGGTGCTGGCCCTTGCGCGGTGTCACCGCGGCCACGCACAGCAGCCGCGACACGCCGTCGGTGCCGGGGGCCAGGGGCGCGATGTCGGCTCCGGGGGCGGCGACGTGGACCCGCTCGGGATCCAGGCCGTGGTGCGAGACGAGCCGGCGCACCGCCCAGTCGCTGGTGGCGACGACGGCGTCCACGGCACGCAGCACCGTGCGCTCACGGGCGTCCAGCTCGGCCGCCATGGCGGGCTCCAGCCCCGTCTCGTCCCCGAGCGGCAGGTGCACCAGGACGGCCAGGCGCAGCCGCTCCGCCTCGGGGACGACGATGTCCGGCACGCCGCAGGCGACCAGTCCGTCGAGCAGGACGGCGCTGCCGTCGGGGAGTTGCCGCAGGGTGCGGGCGAGGTGCGCGCGGGCGGCCGAGTCGGGGCGGGGCCAGGAACCGGCCACGGCGTGCTTGTGGACGCCCCAGCCGAAGCCGGGCAGGTCGAGGCAGACCCGGCGGTCGTAGGCATTGCCTCCGCTGGGCGCCGACGGGTCGTCGACGCCGCCCGGCATCACGAAGTGGACCATGCGCAGGGACATGGGGATGATCCCGTCGTTCCTCGGAAAGGACGCCTGCCGGGGAACATAACCCAGTCGGGCGGCCCCCGCCCGTTCGGCGGTGGGGTCGGCGGTGGGCGAGGTGGTGTGAACGGTCGTGTCGGTCACAGCGCACGCTCGTAACTCGCCCAGGCGATGTGCGACTCGTGCAGGGTGATGGTGAGACCCGTGATGCCCTTGGCGCTCTCCCCGAGCGCGCCCTTGTGGATGCGTTCGGCCAGCCGGTCGGCGATGACCTTGGCCAGGTACTCCGTGGAGGTGTTGATCCCCGCGAAGTCGGGCTCGTTGTCGAGATTGCGGTAGTTCAGCTCGCCGACGAGAGCCCCGAGTTCCTGCGTGGCGAGCCCGATGTCGACGACGATGTTGTCCTGGTCCAGCTGTTCGCGCCGGAACGTGGCGTCCACGAGGAACGTGGCCCCGTGCAGGCGCTGGGCCGGTCCGAAGACCTCGCCGCGGAAACTGTGGGCGATCATGATGTGATCGCGGACGGTGATGCTGAACAACGGACGACCCTCCAGGTGCGGCGCGTCTGCCCCCCGGCCGATGTCCGCCGGGGATGTCGTGTAGTACGGCTGACTCTCTTCCCGTGTTCAGCCGTCAGTAGCTCTTTTCTCAGGTCAGGCGGGGGCGGCCGGTTATGTGCTGTGCCCACGCGAGGCGGAGAGGGGCGAGGGTCGGGTGTGACGGTCCCGAGGGGCGGGCGCGCAACGTCGGGGACAGTCGGGGACAGCCGGGGACTGATGGTGCGGGTGGCGTGTCTGGGACACCGGGTGCGATCGCGGCTGCGGCTGCCGGAGGCGGCTGTCGCCTGTCGGGTGCGGCTGTCGGGGGCGGCTGTCGGTTTCGGGGAGAGAGGTGCGACTGGCCGACGGGGCGCGGGGGGAGGCCCGGCACCTGGTGACAGATGGGCCGGTCTGGCGTGGGTCGGGCCCGGGCGGGCGGTGCGTCGGGGTCGGCTCAGGGAGCGTCGTAGCGGATGCGGTGGCAGAGGGCCGGGATGTCGCCGGAGGCCAGCCGGGGCATGACCTCGGGCAGGTCCGCGAAGGCGGACTCCCCCGTGATCAGGGCGTCGAGCGCGGGGTCGGCGAGCAGGTCCAGGGCGACGGCCAGCCGGTCGGCGTAGCTGCGGCCGGGGCGGGCCGGGGAGACCGTGCCTACCTGGCTGCTGCGGATGACCAGTCTCCGTGAGTGGAACGCCTCGCCGAGCGGCAGGGCCACCCGCCGGTCGCCGTACCAGCTCAGCTCGATGACCGTGCCCTCGGCGGTGAGCAGTTCCAGGGCCCGGCTCAGTCCCTGCTCCGTGGCGCTGGCGTGCACGACGAGATCGCACTCACCGAGGGCGTCCTCGGGCAGGGCGAATCCGACGCCGAGGGCGCGGGCGGTGCTCTCGCGTGCCGGATCGCTGTCGACGAGCTGCACCCGCACACCGGGGAAGCGGGCCAGCAGGGCCGCCACCGAGCAGCCGACCATGCCCCCGCCGACCACGGCGATCCGGTCACCGATCAGTGGTGCGGCGTCCCACAGGGCGTTGACCGCGGTCTCCACGGTCCCGGCGAGCACGGCCCGCCCGGCCGGCACGTCGTCCGGGACCGGGGTCACCGCGGCGGCCGGAACGACGTAGCGCGTCTGGTGCGGGTAGAGGCAGAAGACGGTCCGGCCGGTGAGGTGCGCGGGCCCCTCCTCGACCACGCCGACGTTGAGGTAGCCGTACTTGACCGGCCCGGGGAAGTCGCCCTCCTGGAACGGTGCCCGCATCGCCGCGTGCTGGTTCTCGGGTACCCCGCCGCGGAAGACGAGGGTCTCCGTACCGCGGCTCACCCCGGAGTACAGCGAACGCACCACCACATCGTCGTCACCCGGCTCGGGCAGGTCCACCTCCCGGATCCCGCCCCGGCCGGGCGAGTCGAGCCAGAACGCGCGAGCGGTGCGGTTCATCGGAATCCTCCTGAACGATCGGGAACCTGCACGCGTACCGAGGGGTGCACAGGCCGCGCACAAGGTAGCGGCGTTGATCAAATCTGTCACACGGCCGGAGGGTGTTCGGTGGCCCTGAACAACAGTTACGACGCGAGGCTCGTACAGCAGGAGACCGCCGTGGGGGCGGGCGTACAGATCCTGCTGCTGGTGCTGCTCGGCTCGGCGATCGGCATGGGGCCGGCGGGCTGGCTCACCGGTCTCGCGTTCGCCCTCGCGACCTGGGCGGTGCTCTCCCGGGCCCTGCACCGGTCCCGGTCGCGCTCCTTCGGTGCCGCCAACCGGGTCACGCTCGGCCGGGCCATTCTCGTCGGGGGCGTCACCGCTCTGGTGGCCGACTCCTTCCAGGACTCGCCGCCCGTCTCCCTCTTCGTGGGCCTGACGGCCGTCGCGCTGATTCTCGACGGTGTGGACGGCAAGGTGGCGCGCAGGACCGGTACGTCGACTGCGCTGGGTGCCCGGTTCGACATGGAGGTGGACGCCTTCCTGATTCTGGTGCTGAGCGTGTATCTGTCGATGGCCATGGGGCCGTGGGTGCTGCTGATCGGCGGCATGCGGTACGGGTTCGTCGCCGCGGCACGCGTCTGGCCGTGGCTGAACGCCCCGCTGCCGCCGAGCACGGCCCGCAAGACGGTGGCCGCTCTGCAGGGCGTGCTGTTGCTGCTGGCAGGCGCGGAGCTCCTGCCGCACGCGGCCAACGTCGCGGTGGTCGCGCTGGCGCTGGGGCTGCTGCTGTGGTCGTTCGGCCGGGACGTGTTCTGGCTGTGGCGGACCTCGCGGGTGCCGGCGACGCCGGTCGAGCAGTCCGCTCAGGAGACGTCGCCCGAGCAGTCCGCTCAGCAGACGTCGCCCGAGCGGTCCGACCCGCGGGAACTGGTCGCCGGCTGACGCGGGGCCAGGGGCACGTCGTGCCTCCCGTCCCGCTCTACGCGATCCCCGTCGCGTCGAGCAGCCGGACGAGATCCTTGCGCCCGTATCCGAGCACCCGCGCCCGGTGGGCGGCCATCAGCAGCAGGTGGGCCACGGTGCGCGCCGCCGGGCCGTCCCGGTCGGAGCCGAGGCACTCGTCCGGCTTCTCCACGCCCAGGCCGGTCATCACCAGCCCGTGCTCGCGCCGGATCTCCGCGACCGTGCCGGCGACCGCGTCCATGAAGGTCCGCCCCGGCCGCTCGCACTCCAGCGCGAAGCATCCCCGGTCGACGGGAACGCATCCCTTCGGCGGATGCCTCCGCACCTGCGCGTACCGCTCGTCCCCGAAGCCGGCCGTCTCGAACTCCTCGTGCACCAGCGGGAACCGGTGAAACCCGCGCGGGACCGGTGGCGGCGGGGGCGTGTACGTCCACCCGGCGTCCTCGTACAGCTGCCGCTTGACCTCCTCCTCGTCGCGGTGCGTCACCATGAAGCCGTTGGCCTCGTTGCGCCCGGTCGTCGTGCCGTCGGGATTGCGGTGGAAGTGCAGACCCATCTGTGTGCCCCCGTTGTGTGTGGTGAGTGAGTGTCCGTGGCGGACGGAGGAGCCCACCCGTCTCCGGGCGAAGTCCTCCATCCGGACGGAGGAGCCCTCCCGTCTTCGGGAGAAGTCCCCGTCACTCGGTCGAACGGCCCGCCCGGTCCTCGCGTGCCCGTTCCCCGAGACATCACCCGATCGCGTGACACGGCCCGCGGCCCGCTGACGCCGGCCCCTGTTGTTACGCTCCCCGGATGCGCATTCCGGGACCAGACGAGATCCGCGCCCTGCACGAGCGGTACGCACCGACGGCCGAGGCGTTCGACCTCGTCCACCGGCACTGCGAGATCGTCTGGAGTGTCGCCGAGCAGCTGCTCTCCGATCCCCGTCTTTCCCATGTGGACGCCGAGCTGGTCCGCGCCGGCTGTCTCCTCCACGACATCGGGGTCTACCGCCTCTACGGGGCCGACGGACGGCTCGACCACCGCAACTACGTCCGGCACGGCCTGCTGGGACACGAGATCCTCGAGCGGGAGGAACTCCCCGAGACCCTGCGCCGGTTCTGCTCCCACCACACCGGAGTGGGACTCACCCGGGACGACATCCTGAAGCAGGGGCTGCCGCTGCCGCCCGCCGACTACCTGGCGGAGACGGTGGAGGAGAGGCTGGTGATGTACGCGGACAAGTTCCACACCAAGTCCAGGCCGTCGTCGTTCCTCTCCCCCGAGGAGTACCGCGACCACGTCCGACGCTTCGGCGAGGACAAGGTGACCGCTTTCGAGGCGCTGCGCGCGGAGTTCGGCGACCCGGATCTCGCTCGCCCGGTACGGCCCCACGGGGCGGCGGCCCTTCCGTTCGCCCACCGCCCGGCCGAGGAGTTCTGAGGGCCGGGTCCGCACACGGTTCGTCGTGCCGGCGGTCGGAGGGCCGCCAAGGGCCCGGCCCTCGTCGGGGCTGAGCTCGCTCCTACTCCTCCGGCAGGTGCGCGTCCGGGGCGTCCGGGCGGTGGTCCGGGAAGCCGGAACGGCTGGCCTCGTGACGCACCCGCAGGAACTCCAGGTGCCGTTCGTACTGGTCGAGGGCGTCGGCGATGAGCTGTTCCTTCGTGTACCCCATGACGTCGTAGTCCTGGTTGCCCTCGGCGAGCCGGACCTCGAAGCGGACGTAGGTGTCGTGCGTGGTGACCGACCGGGTGGCGAAGGCGGGCGTCGGCCGTTCGACGGGCCAGACCTCGTAGACGAACTCGTCGCTGGTGCCGATCGGTACGCGCAGGCCGACGTGCGGGACGCCGATGTCCTCGACGACCCCCTCCACGACCTCGGCCTCCGCTCCCTGCTGCCGCAGTTCCTGGGCGACTTCCTGGAACGCGGGCCGGCACACCTGGTCGACGAACCGGCCGGCCGCCCGACGGCCGGGGAAGGACATGCTCCGGGCCAGCCGGTGCCGCCAGTTGGGTGCTCCCGGCAGACCGTGCTGTGCCATGCGCCCGGACAGCGACCCGGGAAGCGTCGTGTCCTTGGCCTCGACGAGCATGCGTTCGGTGCGCAACGCCAGGAAGAGCCCAGCCATGATCAGGAACATCACGAAGGAGAAGGGCAGACCCATGATGATGGTGGCGTTGGTGAGCGCCTGGACGCCGCCCACGATCAGCATGGCGAGCGTGAGCAGACCTGTGGCGACCGCCCAGAAGATGCGCAGCCAGGTGGGCGCGTCGGTCACCGGGGTGGGCAGTTCGGCGCTGAGGTTGCCCATCACCAGGGCGCCGGAGTCGGCGGAGGTGACGTACAGCAGCAGGCCGACGAACGTCGCCAGTCCCGCGCTGAACAGGAAGCCCGGATACTGGTCCAGCAGGGTGTAGAAGCCCTGCTCGGGGACGTTCATGGCGGTTTCGCCGAACTCCTTGTTCCCGTCACGCACCAGGAACAGGGCGCTGTTGCCGAAGATCGCCAGGAAGGCACCGGTGAAGATGAACGGGATGACGAGCGTCGCCGCGATGAACTCGCGCAGGGTGCGGCCGCGTGAGATGCGCGCCAGGAAGAGCCCGACGAACGGCGCCCACGCGATCCACCAGGCCCAGAAGAAGAGGGTCCAGGCGTCCAGCCACTCGGTGGGCTGGTCGTAGGCGAAGGTGTTGAGCGTCATCGACGGGAAGCCGCTGACGTAGTCCCCGACGTTCTGGACCACGGCGTTGAGCAGCCGGAACGGTTCGTCGACGACGAGGATGTAGAACATCAGCAGGGCGGCGAGGAGGACGTTGAGCTGGGACAGCCGGCGGATTCCCTTGTCCACGCCGGACGCGGCCGACGCGGTGGCCATGCCCACGGCGACCACGATCAGGGCGATCTGCGCGGACAGCCCCTCCGGCACGCCGAAGAGGACCTTCAGGCCGTAGTTCAGCTGGACGACGCCGATGCCGAGGGTCACGCCGATGCCGAAGACGGTGCCGATGATGGCCGCCAGGTCGACGGTGTCGCCGATCCGGCCGTGGATGCGCCGGCCGATGATCGGGTACAGCGCGGAGCGGATCGCGAGCGGCAGCTTGTACCGGAAGGAGAAGTATCCGAGCGCCATGCCCATCAGCGCGTACATGGCCCAGCCCGTGATGCCGTAGTGGAACAGGGTCCACACGACGGCCTGCCGCGCGGCCTCCAGCGTCTCCGGGTCGCCCTGCGGCGGCGCGAGATAGTGGCTGACGGGTCCGGAGACCGAGAAGAACATCAGGTCGATGCCGATGCCCGCGGCGAACAGCATCGACCCCCACGTGAAGAGGCCGTAGTCCGGTTTCGAGTGCTTGGGACCCAGCTTGACGGTGCCGTACTTGGACACGGCGATGAAGACGACGAAAACCAGGTAGAGGGTGGCGGCGACGAAGTAGTACCAGCCGAACCAGCTGGAGATCTTGCCGACGACCAGACCGATGGTGTCTTCCGCACCGCCCGGTGTGATGATCGCCCAGAGCGAGATGGCGAGAACGAGGGTCGCCGCGCCGAAGAACACCACCGGCTTCAGCCGGACGGTGCCCGTCGGCTCGTCGTCCGCCAGCAACTCCTCCGGTGCTGCTCCGTGGCCCTTGTCTCCAGCGCTCGACATGGTCGGTTCCTCCTTCGCTGAGGGCCAGGACGTCGGCCGGGAGAGCCGGTGGCTGCTTCCGCCGGCCGAGGCCGCCGCCGCTCGCGAGACCTCAGGTCTTTGCTCTAACACCCCTGCTGCGGGGCGCGTGGGGCGAGGCAGAATCCTGATGCCCCGGTGGTGATGGCTTGAACCGACCGTACGGGACGAACTCCCGTGCGGCGTACACGGACCCCGGCCGGCGGGCGGCACGTGGTGACCTGCGCGCGGGCCGCGGCCCTGTCACCGCGCGGCCGCCCCGCCGTCGGACGTCCCGTCACCGGGCCCCGCTTTTCCGGTGATCAGGTCGGCGGCCCGTTCGGCGGCGAGGAGCACGGTCACCATGGGGTTGATGGTCGGCATCGTCGGGAACACCGACGCGTCGACCACGCGCACACCGTCGACCCCGCGCAGCCGCATCTGCGGGTCGCAGACGGCCATCGGGTCGTCCGCCGCGCCCATGCGGCAGGTGCCCGCCGGGTGGTAGACGGTGTGGGCGGCGCGGCGCCCGTACTCCGACAGGTCGGCGTCGGACGTGACGTTCGGGCCGGGAGCGACCTCACGGACGAGCCAGTCCTTGAGGGGGTCGGTCGCGGCGACCTCCCGGGCCAGCTTCAGGCCCTCGACGATCGTGCGCTCGTCGTGGCCCTCGGGGTCGGTGAAGTACCGGAAGTCCAGCGCGGGGTGCTCCGACGGGTTGGAACTGCGCAGCCACATGCGGCCGGTGGAGCGGGCCCGGGGCACGTTCGGTGTCATGCACACTCCGTGCTCGGGGACGGGGTAGCCGAGGCGTTCGGTGTTGACGGTGAACGGCACCTGGTAGAAGTGGAACATCAGGTCCGGGCGCGGCTGCCCCTTGTCGAGGCGCAGGAACAGTCCGGCGTCGGAGTCCATGGCGGAGTTGGGCGGCAACGGGCCGTCCGTCTCCCACAGGATGATCGACTCGGGGTGGTCCAGCAGGTTCTCCCCCACGCCGGGCAGGTCGACGTGGACGTCGATGCCCACGCGGCGCAGGTCGTCGGCCGGGCCGATGCCGGACAGCATGAGCAGCCGCGGGGTGTCGATGGCCCCGGCGCACAGGACGAGTTCGCGCGTCGCGCGCACGGTCGCGGGCTCCCCGTCGGCACCGCGGACGGCGACCCGGGTCAGCTTCCCGGCCTCGTCGGTGAGCAGCCGGTGCGCCCAGGTCTCCAGCAGGAGGGTGAGGTTCGGGCGGTTCAGGATCGGGTGCAGGTAGGCGACGGACGCGGAGGAACGCAGGTTGCCCTCCGGTTCGTAGGCCAGCGAGAAGAAGCCGGTGCCGTCGGCGAAGGGCTCGGCGTTGAAGTCGTCGACGACGGGGACACCGGTGGCCCTGGAGGCTGCGGTGACGAAGTCCTTGGCGATGGGATTGCGGTCGGCCTCGGCCACCGGGACGATCTTGGTGAGCAGCCGGTCCCGGTACGGGAGGATCGTCGCCGGGTCCCAGCCGGCGCACCCGGCGGCCACCCAGTCGTCGAGGTCCTCCGGCAGCGGCATGAAGCTGATCAGCGTGTTGTGGGACGAACAACCGCCGAGGACCCGGGCCCGTGAGTGGAGGATGTGCGAGTTGCCGCGCGGCTGTTCGACCGTGGTGTACCCGTAGTCGTACTCGGTGCCCAGCAGGTTGATCCAGTTGCGGAGGCGCAGGACGCGCTCGTCCCCGACGTCGCTGGGACCGCCCTCGATCACGCAGACACGGCAGTCGGGGTCCTCGCTCAGTCGGGCCGCGAGCACACAGCCGGCGGTGCCGCCGCCGACGATGACGTAGTCGTAGGAGGACTCGGCGCCGTGCGGGGTGGTGGGGGCGGCCATGGAGTGCCTTTCGTCAGGGCTCTTCGCGTGCTCTGGAGTGCGGAAGTACCGAGGTACCGGGGTACTGGAGTACCGGGGTGCTGGAGTACCGGGGTGCTGGAGTACCGGGGTACTGGAGTACTGGCGTGCCTTCGGTGGGTGCCGAGGGCTGCGGGCTCAGCCCTTGAACCAGCCGGACGGCCCCGGGGCGAGGTTCTGGTAGATGTGCTTGGCCTCCTGGTACTCGCGCAGGCCCGTCGGACCGAGCTCGCGCCCGACGCCGGAGCGGCCGAAGCCGCCCCACTCGGCCTGCGGTACGTACGGGTGGAAGTCGTTGATCCACACGGTGCCGTGCCGCAGCCGCTGGGCGACGCGCTGGGCGCGGCTCGCGTCGGACGTCCAGACGCCGCCGGCCAGGCCGTAGCGGGTGTCGTTGGCCAGTTCCACCGCCTCGTCCTCGGTGCGGAACCGCTCCACGGTGACGACCGGGCCGAAGACCTCGTCCTGCACGATGCTCATGGACCGGTCGCAGTCCGCGAAGATGGTCGGCAGCAGGAAGTAGCCGTTGCGGAGCGCGGGGTCGTCGGGGCGGGTGCCGCCGGTGACGAGCCGGGCGCCCTCCTCACGCGCGGCGGCGATGTGACGCTCGACCTTCTCCCGGTGCTCGGCGGAGCTGAGCGGCCCGCTCTCCGTGCCCTCGTCCAGGCCGTTGCCGAGGCGGATCGCCCGGGCCCGCTCGGCGAGGGCGTCGACGAAACGGTCGTGCAGGGAGTCCTGGACCAGCAGCCGCGAACCGGCGGAGCAGACCTGGCCGGCGTGCAGGAAGGCCGCGTCCAGCGCGTAGTCGACGGCGGCGTCGAAGTCGGCGTCCTCGAACACGATGTTGGGGTTCTTGCCGCCCAGCTCGAGCGCGATGTTCTTCGGCCCCTCGGCGGCAGCGGCCATGATGGCGCGTCCGGTGGCGAGACCCCCGGTGAACGACACCAGGTCGACCTCGGGGTGCGAGGTCAGAGCCGCGCCGACCGTCGCCCCGGAACCGAGGACCAGGTTGGCGACTCCGGGCGGGGCACCCGCCTCCTCGATCAGCCGGATCATGGCGATGGTGGTGAGCGGCGTGGTCTCGCTGGGCTTGAGGACGAAGGTGTTCCCGGCGGCCAGCGCGGGCGCCACCTTCCACGACGCCTGGAGCAGCGGATAGTTCCAGGGAGCGATGAGCGCGCACACCCCGACCGGCTGGTAGACGACCCGGCTCAGCACGTCCGGCCCGACGTCCACGACCCGGCCGCCGTCCTTACCCGCCAGCTCGGCGAAGTACCGGAAGGCGTTCGCCACGTCCTCCACGTCGATCCGGCCCTCGGTCAGCGTCTTGCCGGTGTCGAGGGTCTCGGTGCGGGCGATCTCGTCCCGGTCGCGCAGCAGCAGGTCGTGCACCCGCATCAACAGGTCGGCGCGCTGCCGGGTGGGCGCGTTCGCCCAGTCCTCCTCGACGAAGGCCCGCCGTGCGGCGCGCACCGCGCGGTCGACGTCGGTGGCATCCGCCTCGTCGACCGTCGTGACGACACTGGCGTCGTACGGGTTCAGCACCTCCCGCCGCCCGCCCGCGGCCGCGTTCGTCCACTCACCGTCGATGTACAGCTCGCCCATCGCGGGGCCTCCTTCGCTTCCGACCGGAACCGATCGGGTTGCCGGTCGGCAACAAGGCCATGCTGCGGCGGGGCGGCGCGGGGCGCACGGCCGATGTCGCGAGCGGGTGGCGCGCTTGACCCGTGCGGGCTAATGGCCGGGGCGGGAGGGGCGGTGCCGGGGCAGGCCCGGCCGCCGACCGCCGGCCGGGCCTGCCGCCGGAGAGGCCCCAGCCGTGCGACTCCGTCACCTCCTACCCCACGTTCACCGGACGCATCGGCGGGGTACACGCCCCCGTCAATCACGTCATACCAAAACCGTTGACACCGCTAACACGCCTCCGGCATGCTCACGTTGACGACGGGCGGAGCCCCACCGATCGCACCAGCGGCCCCATGGCCACGACCCCACAAGGCCTCAGGACCGCCTCAACGATCTCTCCATACCGCTACGCACAGACGCACTTCGGGGGGTTGCAGCACAGAGCGCTCCGATCCCATCGGCCCGCCCATCCAGTCGACGCCACACCCGCCCTGATCGAAACGTTCCGGCAGGGCCACGTCGCGTCACCGCACCGCACATCGCCGGATCGCACAGAAACATCCCCGGGAGGGAACATGGCCTTTCAGCCGCAGCCACCGTCCGCAACCGACATACGCCCGCTGCGCAAGCGCAAGAGACTGTGGGCCGCCGGCGTCGCCCTGTTCGCCATGGGGGCGCTCGGCGGCATCCAGTCCGCACAGGACGAGGTGAACGCCGCCCAGACGCTTGCCGCCAAACCCACACCCACTGTCACGATCACAGCAACGGCCACCGCCACCGCCACCGTGACGGCCACGCCCGAAGCGAAGCCTGCTCCCACGGTCACCAAGACCAAGAAGGTGGAGACCCCCGGCCCGACCGTCACCGTCACCCGGAGCGCCCGTACCTCCAACTCCGGCGGCAGCAGCAGCGGCGGCAACGGCAGCGCTTCGGGTACGTGCTCCATCGTTTCCAACGCGGGCAACTGCTACCAGGCCGGACAGTTCTGCCGGAACAGCGATCACGGAGCTACGACGACGACCGCGAGCGGCGCACGCATCACCTGCTCCTACCGGTCCAACGCCTGGCGCTGGTCCTACTCCTGACGCAACCACAGCGGTTGGCGACCAGGAACGGACGGTGCCGGCTCCCCCTTCCGCCACGGAACTTCGCGGGAGCCGGCCCGGTCCGCACTCATCGACCGGACCGGCCCGGCTTCCCGTGACCCCGCACCCTGCGTCCTCCCCCGCTCCTACCGCAGCTTCCACTCACCGGTCTTGTCGGCGAACCCGGAGTTCATGGTGAACTGCACGGTGTCGATCTTCGCCGCCTCCGGGACCTCGAAGACGATCCAGCCCAGCCCCTTGGCACCGGGCTTGAGCTTCAGGCTGGAGGCCATCGAGGGCCCGGCCGTGATGTCCCCGAAGGTCGCGTCGAACTGCTGGCCCTCGCTGTCGGCGACCTGCGCCCCGTTGGACGGGCTGTCGCTGTAGGCCGCCTTGCCGGTGTTGACCAGCTTGAACTGCACGCCGACCAAACGCTTGCCGGCGGCGGGCTCCATGAACTCGTCCGCGGACTTCGCGGGGTCGGCGACCTTGACGACCGTGACGTCGAGTTCGCTGCCCTCGTCCATGCCTTCCAGGGCGAGAGTGTCACCGACCTTGGCGATCTCGGGAGCCTTCTCCTTCTTGGCCGTGTCCTCCCCAGTGCCGGTGTCGACGTCGGCAGCGGCACCGTTCTTCGGCTTGTCGACGACGGTGCTGCCGGTGTCGCAGGCAGTCAGCGTGAGCGCCCCGACGGCGGCGACGACAGCGGCGGTAATTCTGGTACGGGCGTGCATGGTCCCCCCAAGGACATGGCTCATGTTCACATTCGACTCCCCGGCGTGAGATCACCAGCGAGCACACGAGAAACATAGGTGAGGCGCGTTGATAGTGTCAACAGAGGTCTCGCGATAGAAGTGCCTGTTGCTCGAATGGCCGGTTCACAGTTCGAGCGAAGGCAGGCGGCTCTGCCCGGCAGCACAGCCGGGTGATCCCCGTGGCGACCGATGGCGTGAGGAGGGGCGGCAGGGCACAGCTGCTGCCCACGAAGGCATGCAGAGCCGGCCGCCTTGACCTTCGTCAGCTCCCCCAGCCCGCAGCGGAGTTCGGCGAAACCGCGGGAGTGCCTACTCGGTGACGCTCCCGACTCCCGGCTCCGGACTCCCGGCTCCGGACTCCCGGCTCCGGACTCCCGGTAGACGTCACTGCGGCGCGCACGCCCCCCGCGCACGCGCATGCCGTGAACAGCCGATGACTCGACTCAGTCGTCCGGCGTGAGCGCCCCGTTGCTCAGCCCGTCCTGGGCCAGCGCGGTGATCTGCCGGCTCAGCTCCGCGACGCGGCGGGCACGCTCCTCGAACTCCCGGAGCGCGCGGAACGCCGTCCCGTACCGGCGCTGGGCGGCGATGTCCATCTGCGGGATACGGGCGCCCTTGCCGTCGAGCCGGAACGTTCCGCTGGCGGTCGTGGAGCGGCGGCTGTTCGCCGCGCTGTGCAGGAAGCCACGCAGGAAGTCGGTGTCGAGCTGCTCGCTCACCGACACGGGTTCCGGGTCCGCGTTCTCGACCAGTCCGGCACGCATCAGGTCGGCGACACTCACGCTGGGCCCGTCCAGGGCGCCCGGCCCCTCACCCGCCGTCAGGGACGGCAGCAGTTCGCTCAAGCGCCGTACGTGCTCGGTCAGTTCCCGGCTCAGCGTTTCGTATTCGGTGGCGTAGTCGCGATGGAACTCCTGGACGTACCGGCTCGGAGTGAGGTCCACCAGATCGTCGAGCAGGTCGATCTGCGGCACGTCCCTGATCTGTTCGGGCCGCGGCTCCAGCGGCCCGTCCGCCTCGTTGGCCGTCAGGTCGACCATCCGTACGGTGCCGGTCGTGTCATCCGGCGTCCGGGGCCGGCGCAGGTGCCACAGGTGCACGGGGAGCGCGTGGGCTGCGGCCGTGCCGGGCGCCAGCGCCGTCACCTGGGTGAGGACACCGCGGCGGACGAGCTCGGCGCGGATGCGACGCCCGGCCTTGCGGTAGGCCACCGAGGCGGGCATGACCATGACGACCCGGCCACCGGGCGCGGTGTGCGCGTAGGCGTGCTGCAGCCAGGCCAGCTCGCCCTCGGCCCGTGAGGGTGTGCCCAGCTCCCAGCGGGGGTCGAGGAGCAGCTCCTCCCGGCCCCAGTCGCTGTCGCTGACCGGCGGGTCGCAGACGACGAGGTCGGCCTTCAGGTCCGGCCACCGGTCGGAGCGCAGGGAGTCTCCCTCGGCCACCTCCACGTGGGTCGACTGCGCGAGTCCGGCCCTCCCCTGGGCGAGGCGGGCGCTCCGGGGGTCCACCTCCTGGCCGTACCGCCGGACCTGCTCCCCGGCGCCGACGGCCAGCAGGAGGGTGCCGACGCCGCACGCGGGGTCGAAGAGCACCGCGTCCGCGGACACGTCACCGGCGGCGTGCCGTACGGCGCGGACCACGCGGGGCGACGTGACCTGGTCGGATCCCGCTCGCCGCACCGATTCCTTGAACCGTTCCACGAGGCCGTCCACCACGTCGGCGGGGCTGCTCTCCCCCGCCATGCGACGGGCCAGCTCGACCGCCTGGACGGGCAGTGCGGACGGCGTGTCCCGCTCCTCGGCAGTCTCGGCGCCCTCGGCACGCTCAGCATCCTTGGCAGCAAGCACGTGGGCGACGTCGGCGAGCCCGCTGAGGATGTCGTCGCCATAGGTTCCCCGCAGCACCTGCCACAGCTGGACCTCGTCGGTGACGTCCTGCCCCTTGCGCTGCTTGTCGAGCCACGCCTGGACCTCGGCGAGGTCGAAGAGCGGGCTGTTCGCCCCGCCTCCCGCCGGTGCCGGGAAATCGTCGTACCGCCGCCGCCAGTTCGAGACGGCGGCGCGCGTGACGCCCGCGATACGGGCGATCTCGGAACCGCTCACCAACGGGTTCGCCGGGGTGGCCGGGGTCTTTGGCATACCGGTAACCGTACACAGATGCCACCGTCCGCTGGCAACAACCGGGCGGCGTTGACGACGTCAACGGGCACATCCGCCCACGACCACCCAGGTCGACCCCTATCCACTCTGTTCGACTTTCAACAAAAATGATTTATTGTTGAACTAGTTCCCGGTTTGCGGGCGCTCACCACAGGAAGGAGCCGACATGAGGGCATGGCAGTTCAACGAGGTCAACGAACCGTTCACGCTGGTCGAGCGCGAGGACCCGAAGCCCGGCGCCGACGAGATCGTCATCGACGTCAAGGCGTCCGGCCTGTGCCACAGCGACGTGAGCTTCGTCGACGGCACCCTGACCCCCTTGCTGGGCTACAGGCCGATCATCCTGGGCCACGAGACCGCGGGCGTCGTCAGCGCCGTCGGTGCGGACGTCACCGCCTTCGCCGTCGGCGACCGCGTGGGGATCCCGGCGGTCACCGAGGGCCCCGGAACCGCCGTCGACGGCGGCTTCGCGGACAAGGTCGTCGTCAAGGCCGACCTCGTCGTCCGCGTGCCCGACGAGGTCGACTTCTCCCAGGCCGCCCCGGCCATGGACGCCGCCCGCACGTCCTACCGCGCCCTCGTGACGTTCGGCCGCGTCGAGGCCAGACAGAACGTCGGCATCATCGGATTCGGCGGACTCGGCTCCCTTGGAGCGCAGATCGCCAAGGAACTGGGCGCCAACGTCTACGTCGCCGAGATCAACGAAAGGGTCTGGGACGACGCCAAGGACCTCGGCGTCGCGGGCGTGTCCAAGGACATCCGCGATTTCGAGGACCGCGGCCTCGACGTGATCGTCGACTTCGCCGGCTTCGGCACCACCACGGCCTCCGCCGTCGACGCGATCAAGCACGGCGGCCGCATCGTGCAGATCGGGCTGGCCCGCGAGGAGGCCACCCTCTCCATGCAGCAGGTCATCCTCAAGGAGATCACCATCGTCGGCGCCGCCAACGGCGAGAAGTCGGAGGCCGAGGAGGTGCTCCGGCTCATGGCCGGCGGCAACATCGCGTCGAAGATCGTGCCCATCACGTTCGAGCAGATCCCGGAGTACGTCGACAAGCTGGCCAAGGGCGAGGTCCCCGGCCGGGCCGTGGCGATCCTCTGAACCAGGAGGAGCACCGGCCGTCGCCGGTCGCGCTCCTCGCTCCACGCAGGCCCGGGAGGCCGGCATCGTCCCGCCTCCCGGAGGCTTCTCCGCAGTTCCTCGACCAGGTCCCCCGGAAACAAGGTCGTGGGGTCCATGCCTCGCCCCTGATACCGGTCGGCGGCGGCCAATTCGGCGGGTGGCGTGCGTGATTCACCTGCCGGCGGCTCTCGTGCCTGGGCCATCCGCCGGCCCCCGGTCGGGTCATTCCCACTGCCCGCGCGTCACACGGGCAGTGCGTGCAACTCCGTGCCGTGCAGGGCGAAGACGCGCTTGCCGTCGGTGGCCACCAGCCAGGCGTGGTGGTCGCCGGTCCCGTCGTTGAACGTCCAGCGCACGTCGCCGGTCTTCGCGTCCATGGCGATGATGCCGCCCTGCTTGTCCAGGTCCGTGGCACCGTAGAGGGTGTCGCCCGCCTTGACGTACTGCCGCGGCACCTGGAGTCCCGCCGACGCGAGCGCCTCGGACGTCCAGAGCTGCTGACCCGTCTGCGGATCGACGGCCCGCATCGTCCTGGCGCTGTCGGCGATGTAGAGCACGTTCTCCACGACGGCCGGCTCCTTGAAGAGGGCGAAGTCCGCTGCCTCCAGGGACCATCTCTCCTTGCCGTCGGACAAGTCGAAGGCCTGGAGCTTCTGCCCCTGCGGGACGATGACCACATCCTGATGGACGGCGAAGAAGCCGTAGTTCGTCTTGGTCGTCTTCTGCGTCCACACCTGGCTGCCGGTGGCGGTGTCGCGCACGGTGAGGTTCTTCTTGAAGTCGGTGTAGACGAGGTGGCGGCCGCGGACGGCGGCATGGATGCCGTTCTGCATGGTGCCCAGGTCGCGCTGTTCCTTCCAGGCGAGCCTGCCGGTGGTGCTGTCGAGAGCCGCGATGACATTCGTCCTCGACGAGCCGTCGTCCTCGAGGATCTCGGCGATGACGTACACCTGCCCGTCGTCCACGGCGATCGGCCGCGGCTGCCGGTAGCCCTCGCCCAGGCGGCTGCGCCAGGTCTCCTTGCCGGAGGCCGGGTCGTATCCGGTGACGGTGCCGTCGTACTTGTTGCCGGCCAGGTACAGGGTGCCCTTGCCGAGCAGCAGCGGCGCCCCGGGGACGGTGCCGCCCGGCAGGGACCACTTCTGGCGGCCGGTCGCGGTGTCGAGGGCGGCCAGGGGGCTGCCGCTGGTGAGGACGACGCCGCCCGCGACCACCAGTTCGTCGTTGTCCCCGTAGGTCTCGGCCGAGGTCGACTTCGTCCACAGCGGTTTCGGGGCCGTGCCGTCGGTGCCGGCGCCGTCCGCGTCGCCGGAGGCCTTGCCGCCGTCCTTCGGCTTGTCGGCACCGGCGGCGGGATCCTCGACGTCCACCGCTTCCTCGTCGCAGCCGACGGTGCCCGCGGTCAGTGCGGCCAGGGCGAGACCGCCTCCGGCCAGCCGGAGCACACGCCGACGGGACGGAGACCTGTAGGTCCCGGACGATCTGTCGTTCGACGTGCTGGCTCGCATCGGCATTCGCCGTACCCCCGTGAATCGGTCTGATCTGGAACACGTGCACCACCCTGTGCAACGTGAGCAGGAAGGCCTCGACTCGATATCGAACGTGCGGACCAACCCCTGCGACCAGGAACGTTAGTCGGTGTCCTGGGCTGCGCCCGCCCACAGATCCCAACTGGGACAGCACCGTGAAGCAATGGAGACAACAGGCACCCACGAGTTCACGGACGCCCTTGGCTGCGGCGTCCGTGAACACAAGCCGACGGCTGCCCCCGCCGGGACACCCACGGCACCCAGCCGCTTCTGCAAGCTACTGGGAACACCTTTGCGACAGGTGACAGCAGCAGGCATACTCCAGGTTCTTCGCGATCTTCCGACGCTCCGTCGTCCCACTCCCCCCTCCCTGGAGGACCTCGCCCGATGGGTCAACTCGTGCGTATGCACCGGTATGTACACGGCTCCGTGACGGTCCTGCGCTGCCGGGGCGGTGCGTGATCCGTGGAGGTCGCACGCGTCGTCGTGATCGCGCTGGTGGCGGCGATCGCTGTCGTCGCCTACCGCCGCACCATGGCCGGACCCGCCGCGCCGAGGGGATCCGCGCGACGGGCGCAGGCACTCGGCCTGCTTCCGCGCTCGGCCCAGAACACCCGGCAGGTCGCCGCTGACCCCCAGCTGGAAGAGGCGCGCGCCGCCGCCTCCCGGGGCGACTGGGAGCCTGCGGCCCAACTGCTGGCCCGGAGCAGGGAGCTGGGTGACTGGGGGCGCCGCTCCTTCCACGCCGACGTATTGGGCGACCACGAGACCGCGCGTCCCGGGAGTTGGCTGGAGGCATGGGAGACGGCAGTCGGTCCCGACGACCCCGACGCCGCGTTGATCCGGGCACGCGCGACGGTGTCCCTGGCCTGGCACCTGCGGGGCGCCGCCTGGGCCCGGGAGACCAGCCGGAAGCAGTTCCAGGAGTTCCACAACGTCCTCGTCCAGGCACCGGCGTTGTGCGCCCGCGCCGCGCAACTCGCCCCGGGCGACCCGTCCCCGTTCGTCACCGAGATCTGGGCCGCGCTCGGCCTCGGCGCGTCCCGGGAGCAGATGCGGCAGATCTGGAAGGAGGTGACCGCCCGGGACCCGCACCACTACGGCGCGCACCGCGCCGCCCTCCAGTACTGGTGCGCGAAATGGCGCGGGTCGGCGGGCCTGGCCGCCACCTTCGCGCAGGAGGCCGCGGCGACGGCTCCACCCGGCAGTCTCCTCACCGCACTGCCCCTGATTGCGTGGTACGAGCACCATGACACGACCGCCGAGACGGACGACTTCCGGACGCCCTCTCTCGTCGCCATGGTCGACGCCGCTCTGGCCGACGCGGATGCCGCCCCGCAGGACCACCCGGACACGGCATCCCTGCGGCATCTGCTGGCCTACTTCCTCACCCGACAGGGCCGGTACGACCTGGCGTTGCAGCAGTTCCGCCTGGTCGACGGCCATGTGGACGCCCTGCCGTGGCGGTACTTCGACAATCCGGCCGCCGTGTACTGCGTGTGGCGGGACCGGGCGATCCAGGGCGTGCAGGGGCGGTTCACCTCCTGAGGGTCGTCCGGATGGCGGCTCCCGGCGGCTTCCGGCGGCTTCCGGCGGCTCTCGGCGGCTCCCCGTGAGCAGGGCCGGGTGAGCGCGGGTCGTGCGCGGCGGACGGGGGGACTACCGCAGCAGCGCGTGCGGGTTACGCACCGCATGCCACAGTCCCGCCCCCAGCGGGACGACCGTCACGGCGAAGAACACCCAGAAGAGGAACTGTGCGCCCGGCGCGAGTTCGTAGGTCGTGCCGTCCTCCCACAGGCAGTACGCCCGTGGCGGGAACGGGGTGGAGACGCCGGAGACCTCCCCGTCGCCGATGACGCCCTTCTGGTACGGCTCCCTGGGGCAGGGGGCGGTCTCCGGAAACAGGGACGGGTCGTCCGCGACCATGATGACCGCCCAGGTGACGGCACCCAAGGGCACCGCCCAGAACGTCGAGGTCCGTACCCACAGCGGCAGGTGGGGATGCACCAGCAGGCCGCGCAGTGCGACCCAGCCGACCACCAGGACGGCGAAGACGCACAGCAGCGTCATGGCGCCGCCTCTGCCTTGCGGGCGCGGAGCTCGGACGCGTGGCCCGCGCCGATCGCCAGCACGGCAGTGGTCAGGGCGAGGGACGCCGCCGTCCAGTTCATCCAGACGTAGGCGGAGTCACTGGAGTACACGGTGCCGTCGTCGCGGACGCAGTCGAAGCGGAGCGGCAGGTAGGAGGAGCGGTGGTGCGAGAGGCCCTGCTTCTCCTCCGGAGAGAATCCGTCGCGGCAGGCCGGGGCCGGGATCGAGTCCGCCCCGTCGCCGAACGCCTGCTCGGACGACAGGACGGCGAAGAAGCCCAGTGAGTAGACGGCTGCCGCGGCCCAGGCGGTGGCTGCAGCGGCGCGGCGCAGGAGGTGCCGCGCCCAGGGCTCCGGCCGGCCCGGCAGGGCCATCGCCGCGACGCCTGCCAGGGCGATGAGTGCTCCCACGCCACAGGCCAGGAAGATCCCCAAACCCATGATCACGCGCATCACGTCCCGTCGGTGCCTCGTCAAGACGACCGGGCTGGACACACGGCCACGCCGACCCTAGTGCGCGGCCGATCGGCTCGTGACGGTGGGTGGGTGGGGGCCGGGGGTGGGTGGGGGCCGGGGATGGGTGGGGGCGGCCGGGGTCAGGGCGGCGTGCCCGTCATGATGCGTCTTCCATGGGGCGGGTGTCCCGGGCGTACCGGATGTTTTCGGAGTCCTGGGTGTCCTGGGTGTCCTGGGTGTCCTGGGCGCCCTGGGTGCCCTGGGTGCCCTGGGTGTTCCTGGTGTTCCCGGCAAGGGGTTGCTGGGGTTGCTGCTGTTCGAAGGCGGTCTCCACCGCCTGACGCAGTCCGACGCCCAGGCCTTCCCGATAGGCGCGTGCGTATTCGGTTCGGCCGAGCGCCTCGTGGGCGTTGCGGATGCAGCGTTCCCGGTGAGCCGTCAGAGAGGCGAAGCCGAAGAGTCTCGGGGCGCCAGAAGGGTGCCAGGCACCGTCCACTGCTCCGAGCACCATGGCGGCCAGGCGGGCGTCTCCTTGCGAGGAGAGCACCCAGGCCAGGGTCTCGCCGAGTGCCGCCTCCCCCATGCACTCGTCGATCTCTCTGATGTGGCGGAGCGCGCGCCGCAGGAAGCGCAGGGCGGTTTCCGGTTCTCCTGCTTCGCCGTGGTCCACGGCGAGGGCCCACAGCAGATAACAGCGGTGCCACGTGTCGCCCCGTTCCTCGGACATGCGCAGCGCCTGTCCGAGCAGGTCAGCGGATTGGGGGCGGCGCCCCTGGAGGACGGCGGCGAAGCCGAGTTGGGCGACGCACTGCGGCTGGGTCAGCAACGACGAGCACCAGCGTCCGCCCGCCAGGCATGCGTCGGCGTACTTCACCGAGGTTTCCGGGTCGTCGGCGACCAGGGCGACGAGGCTGCGCAACTGCCAAAAGGCGGCGGTCAGTTCGTCCCGTTCGGGAGTCTCATGCTCGGGTTCGGAGGGGCCGGGCGCGGCGGGGATGCCGCCGAGGGACTGCTCGCCGCGGGTGATCATCTCCTGGGCGCCGGTGTGGTCCCCGTGGAGGAGCATCAGGAAGCCGGCCACCCAGACGGCCCGGCACCATGCGGCAACCGCCTCGGACGACTCGGACGAAGGGGGCCGCGGATGGCGTTCGAGCAGGGTGCGCATCCAGCCCGCTCCCTCGCCGACGTTTCCCGACGTCAGACAGTGCAGCCAGAAGCCGGGGGCTGCGCGCAGCACGGCCTCCGGAGGCTCGCCGGCCGGTGGGTCCGCGGTGACGATCTGGCGCAGGTTGACGTGTTCGGCGCGCAGTCGGCGCAGCCAGCCGGCCTCGCGGGACGAGCCGTACGCGGCGCCCGCCTGCGCGGCCAGCCCGAGGTACCAGGCGCGGTGGCGCAGCAGTGCCTGCCGGGTCCGGCCGTCTTCCGCGAGGCGTTCCTGTCCGTAGGCGCGCACCGTTTCCAGCATGTGCAGACGCGTCTGCGCGCCGCCCGCGTCGACGCGGCTCGCCAGCGACTTGTCGACCAGACCGGTCAGGGCCTCGAAGGTGTCGTCCTCGGCGGGCGGCGAGTCCTCGCCCGTCGCTGTTCGGCCACAGAGCTGCTCGGCGTCGGTGAGCAGCACTCCGCCGGAGCACAGCGACAGTTGCTGCCAGGCCCTGCGTTCGGCGTCGGTGCACAGCTCGTAGCTCCAGTCGAACAGGGCGCGCAGTGCCTGGTGGCGGGGGTGCACCGTGGGGTCCGAGGCGCCCGGGCCGAGTAACCGGAACCGGTGGTCGAGCCGCTCCAGCAGTTCGTCGGGTGTCAGTGTGCGCAGCCGTCGTGCGGCGATCTCCAGGGCGAGGGGCAGGCCGTCCAGCCGCCGGCACACGCTTGCGACGACGTGCCGGTTGGCTTCGGTGATGCGGAATCCCGGGGAGGCGGCCTCGGCGCGGTCCGCGAAGAGGGTCATGGCCGGGGAGGGCGGGGTGTCCTCAGTCACCGACAAGGCCGACGAGGACGCGTCGGGGCGCGCGTGCGCCACGGGCGGCAGGCCCAGCGGCTCGACCGGCAGGACGTGTTCGGCGCCGACGTCGAGGGGTTGCCGGCTGGTGGCGAGGATCCGCAGGCCGGGCAGACGGGTGAGGAGGGCGCGCACGGCCCGGGCGGAACCGGCCAGCAGATGCTCGCAGTTGTCGAGCAGGAGGAGGATCTCCCGCCCCTGCAGTGCCACAGCCAGTGCGCTCGACGCCTCCTGCCCGGACCCCACCTGCACGCCCATGGCGGAGGCGATCGTCCCGGTGACGGCTTGGTCGTCGTCGAGGTCGGCCAGTTCCACGCAGTGCACGCCGTCCGCGAACCGTCCGGCAACACGGTGGGCGATCCGCTTGGCCAGCCGCGTCTTGCCGACTCCTCCGGTACCGACCAGCGTGACGAGCCGGAAACGGTCCAACAGCATGCTGCCCGCGGCCATCTCGGCCTCGCGGCCGACGAAGCTGGTGGCCTCCGTGTCACCGAGGCCCTGCGGGACGCCGCCCGCGGCGCTCCCCGGCTCCGCGGGGCCCGGCACCTCTCGTCGTACGCGTTCCCAGCGGTCCTCCCATCCGCGCGGGTCCCCACCGCAGGCGCGGACGTAGGCACGGAGGACGTCCCGGGTGGGCAGCCGGCGCCCGGCAGCGGCCTGCGACAGGGTGCTGGGCGAGAAGTGGGACGCCTCGGCCATCTCGGAGTAGGTGAGACCCGCTCTCTCGCGCAGGGCGCGCAGTCCGAGCGCGAAGCGTTCCAGCGGACCTGCCTGCGGATCGAGCGGCTGCTCCCGGCGCCCTGGTCTGCCTGCCACCTCGGTGTGCCTCCAGGTTGTCCAGTTGATTCATTGATTATGGCCACCGCAGCGGAGTGGTGAACAAATCGCGTCAACCGCGATGCTCGTCGTCACCCCCCATGTGTTGCGGGGGCGGACATCGTTACGGAGATACGCAAGTGATGGACAGTGTGCCCCCGCCGTCGAGGGAAATGACCAGGCGGTCATTCGTCGCGCGGAGCGCGCTGTTGCCCTTCGTCTGGGCTTCGTTGTCCGGGTGCTCATCCGGGGACGGGAAAGACGGCAAGGGCCGTGTGGCGCATCGCTGCCCTTCCTGGCCGGTCTCTCCCCTGTCCCCCGGTACGCCGCTGTGGCCGGTTCGCTTCAAGGGCTATGGCGCGTCTCTTTCCCTGTCCGGTCGCTGGCTGGCAGGGGGAGGAAAGGACCAGAAACTCTGGCTCCGGGACGCCCGCACCGGACGCCTCGTCTGGGACCGAGCGGCGGAGCGCTCGGCCACCCCGGGCGACGGCGCCGAGCATCAGGACAACCCACAGGTGCTCGCGGTGAAGGGGCGGGTGCTGGCCGGCGGGGGTGACGGATATCTGGCGGACCAGGCGGTGGCACTCTGCGCGGCCGACGGGAAGGTGTTGTGGCGGCGCGACATTCCCGGAGGGCAGTCGATGGAGATCGCCGTGTCCGGAGATGTTGTGGGGATCATCGCCCAGCATGACGTCTTCGGCTTGTCGCTGCGCACGGGAGAGGTTCTCTGGAGGCTTGTGGTGTCGCAAGCCGCGGGGCTCGTCTCACACGGCCGGATGTTTCTCTTCACCTGCAGGGACGTGGAATCGCCGTACGGCGCCATGGGCGTGGACCGTGAGAGCGGCGACGTCGTGTGGGACGAGAGAGTGGCGGACAGCAACTACGTCGACATCAAAGTGGCCGACGGTCTTGCTCACCTGCTCGCCACGCGCGTCGTCGAGGAGGCCCAGGACGACGGCACCATCGTCTTCGCCACTGTCCCTGGGGAAGTGCGCAGCATCGATGCCGAGACGGGGAAGGTCGCCTGGAACCGAAGCATGCCGCTCTCGGGCGACTGGCTCATCGGCGGAGGTTGTGTCTTCGTTCAGACCAACGACCGGCTTTTCGCTCTTCTGCGCGATACGGGGGAAACGGCGTGGTCGATGCCTATTCCCTCCGATACGAATGTGCAGCTGGCTTTTCACGAGGGTTCTCTCTTCGCGAGCCGTTCCGGCTTCGCCGACGAAAAGGGATTCCTGATCGCCCTGGATCCAGCAACGGGCAAGGAACGGTGGCGGCTGGACGACTCGGATTTCTCCCCGGTGATTCCGGGGCCTCCTGGAATGCTTCTGGCCAACCCGGACGGAGGAACCGTCTCCGCTCTGGAGACCACGGCAGGGGATGTCATCTGGTCCTCACGTTTCAAGGGCCCCGTCCAGGCCGTCACCGATGAACTTGTCTACTGTCACGACGGTGAGGAAATCTCGGTGTACGACGTCACCAGCGGTGATCCGTATTACGGCCAGGGTTGATTCACGTCATCACGGCCAGGGTTGATACACGTTGTTCCGACCGGCAGAAAGGGTCAGTCCATGCCTCCGCGGCACGGTGCCAGTCCTCCACCACCTCCACGGCCGGGAGCAGGCACTCCACCACCTCCACGGCCGGGAGCAGGCACTCCACCGGCGCCCTCACCGGGTGCTTCTCCCCCGCCGGCGACGCCACCTCCTCCCCGTCCCGCATCGGATCCCCCCTCACAGCCTCCGCCGGATCCGTCACGCGTTGCGTCGCACGAGTCCTGGCGCACTCCCAGCATGTTCGTGGCGTGTGCGGCACTGCTCGTCAGTGTCATCGCCTTGATTCCGGCGTGGAGTTCGGCCGTCAGTGGCGAGAGCCAGGCGAAGACAGGAGAGAAGGAGGCCGAACGGAGGGGGTCGCTCGAAGTCACCGCAGTCAGCGCGCGCTTCAACGACCGGCTCAAGGGCGTGGAGAGAGCCGCTGACTCCGAAAAGGAAGTGGACGGACTCATCGGCCCCCAGGTCGACATCGCCGTCCGTAACCGGGGCAGCGGGTCGGCGATCATCACCAAGATGATCGCCAGCGTTTCCGTTTCCGAGAACCTGACCTCCTGTGCGGGTACCGGCGGAGAGCTGGACATCGCCGCACGCTACGACATCCCGATTCCCACTTCACGGAAGCCACCGTTCACCGTGACCACCACGGACGACGTGTTCTTCGACGTGAAGTCGGGAGAGAACGACCGTCTTTCCGTGGCGGTCGGCCCGGAGATGCGAGAGGCGGGCATGTCTCCGTGGGTGGGGGTCGTGACCCTGCAGTTCCACGACGCGGACGGGACCGATCTCAGCATCGGGCCTCTCGCTCTGGTCAGCCCCGGTCAGGACGAGCACTTCCACCCCGTGGGCATGACATGGAAAATCGCGCCTCAATACGCGAGCTGCATGGACGACAACGCCCGCCGGGTCCAGGACATCATGGAGATCCCCCACATCACCCCGTCGAAGGAGTTCGCCGCACTGCACCGGGCGTTGCGCCCGTTCCGGTGAGGTCGAGTCTCCGTCAGGGCGGTGTCGCCGTTACCGCCGCGGTCGCTGTCGCTGCGACATGCCGGTCTCCGGCCCTACTCGTGACCGTTGTCCACGAAGGGCCAGCCGATGACGCTGTCGGCTTCGACCCCGCGCAGGATGGCTCCGTCGAACCGTGCCCCGGTGACCTCGGTCAGTCCGAGGGGCGGCGTGCCGGTGTTCACGCTTCCCCATACGGTGCCGGTCAGATCGGTGTCGCGCAGGTCGGCGCCCCGCAGATCGCAGCCGGCCAGCCGGGCCCCGCGGAGGGAAGCCCCGCGCAGGTCCGCGCCACTGAGGTCGCAGAGCTTGAACGAGCACCCGTCCAGCGTGGCGTGCCGCAGATCGGAGCCGGTGAACGAGCAGCGCGTGAACCACAGCTGTGACGTGCGGACGGAAGCAAGGTTGCGACCGGTGAAGTCCTCACGCTCCACGGTCGCGTGGCGACGAAGCGCGGCAAGTCGTTGTCTCGTGGTCGTCGGCGACGCGGTCATGTGCACCAGGGTGCCAGTCGAACCGCCTCCCGGACACGGGATCGACGAGGAGGCGACGAGGAGGCCGACGAGGGCGACACGCGGCAAAAACCGATCGACAGGCCGCTGCCCCGCCCGGTGTGATGGTGTGTGACCGTCCGCCGTACCGAGCGGGCCGACCACAGGAGCCGCCGTGGGCACCGCGGACGTCGCGGACACGCTTCCCCTCATCGACGCGGGGCTGGTCAGGCGCCTGGTCGACGCCCAGTTCCCGCAGTGGGCCACGCTGCCGCTGGACCGGCTCGACCCGGCCGGCGCCGATCACGTGATCTACCGTCTGGGCGAGGAACTGACCGTCCGGCTGCCGCGTCACGCCGGGGCGATCGGGCAGGCGCGCAAGGAGTATCACTGGCTGCCCCGGCTCGCCCCGCACCTGCCCCTGACGGTCCCGGTGCCGGTGGCGGTGGGCGAGCCCGGCTGCGGCTATCCGTGGCCGTGGGCGGTGTCGCGGTGGCTGGACGGGGAGGTGGCCACCGTCGATACGCTGGCCGGGTCGGCGACGGCGGCCGTCGCACTGGCGCGGTTCCTGACCGCCCTGCAGCGGTTCACGCCCGTGGACCTGCACGCCGCGCCCCTCCCGGACGACCTCACCGGCCGGCCGTTGTCCGAGCGGGACGACGCGACGCGGGCGGCGATCGACCGGCTCGACGGGATCTTCGACGGCTCGGCGATGACCGCGCTGTGGGACGCGGCACTCGACGCCCCAGGCTGGGACCGCCCCCCGGTCTGGTTCCACGGCGACTTCCACACCGGCAATCTGCTGACCCGCGAGGGGCGCCTCAGTGCCGTCATCGACTTCGGCGGCCTCGGTGTCGGTGACCCGGCCTGCGACCTGATGATCGCCTTCACTCTGCTGACGCCCGGCACCCGGGCCGTGTTCCGCGACGAGTTGGGCGTCGACGACGCGACCTGGCTGCGGGGCCGCGGCTGGGCCCTCGCCACCGGCCTGAACGCCTACTCCTCCTACGCCGCCGTCAATCCGGTCATCGCCGCCCAGACCACGCGGCAGATCACCGCGGCCCTCGCCGGCTGAGCGCGCACGCGGAGAGGGCGGCCGATCCCGGACCGTCGTCTCAGTCGCGCAGGCCGAGGGCGCCGAGCAGCATCGGGAGCGAGGCGTGCAGTTCCCGTTCCCAGTAGGGCCAGGCGTGGGTGCCCGGGCCGTAGAAGTGGGTCGTCAGGTGCTTGGCGCCCACCCGCCTCAACTCGGCTGCCAGCGCGTGGTTCTGCCGTTCGAAGTCGGCCTCGAGGGCGCTCGTGCTGCCCGGCACGTCCAGGGGTCCGGCGGTGCCGTCGCCGCACGACAGGTACACGGGCAGGGACTTCAGGCGCTCGGCGAGGTGGAAGGGGTCGTGGGCCTGCCAGACGGGGCGTTGGGCGACCCGGTCGCCCCAGACACGGAGCGGGTCGTTGCCCTGGCCGGCGAAGAAGCCCAGGATGCGGTCGGTCGACTCGTCGTCGAGCAGCGGGTGGGCTGAACCGGAGTAGGCGGCGGCCGCCTTGAACATCCCGGGGTGCCTGGCTGCGTAGAGCAGGGCGCCCTGGCCACCCATCGACAGGCCGGCGACGACGCGGTTCCGGCTCGCGCCCCAGTCGTGTTCCAGGAGGTGCCGGAGCTCCACGGTGTGGAAGGTCTCCCAGGCGGGGTCGCCTCCCCGCCCGTGGTTCCACCAGTCGCTGTACCAGCCGTTCCAGCCCGCCTCCGGCATGACGACGAGGACGTCTCGGAGGCTGTCGGTCTCCGCGACGTCGGTCATGGCGGTCCACGAGGTGTAGTCGCCGCAACAGCCGTGGAGGAGCCACAGGGTGGGCCAGTGCCGGCGCCGGTCGTGCGGGTTCCAGCCGTCGGGGGTGAGCAGGCGGACCTCGACCGTCCGGCCGCCCAGGGCCGTTGAGCGCACCGACAGGTCCACCTGCCGGTCCGCGACGCGCGTGACGGCCACGACTTCGGCGCCCCGCGGGTCCGGGGTGCGGGAGGTGTCGGCCGCCGCCCTTCCGCGATCCGGGTCTGCGGACGGAGCCGACGGCCCGGCGAGAGCGGGGGAGGTCGGTGCCAGGGTGAGGAGGAGGGCGGCCAGGATCAGCAGGACGCGGGGTCGGCGTCGGGGCGGCGGGACGGTGGTGGCCGTGGGCACGGCAGCTCCCTCGAGGGTCGGTTTCGACAGGGAGCCCGCGTGTGCCCGTGGACCCCCCTCCGGTCAGCGCCTGCCGGGCAGGATCAACAAGGCGTCACCCACGGGACGTTCACCGGCGGCGTCGGACGGGTCGTTGAGGACGTCACCGTCGACCACCAGGGTGGTGGAGCCGCCGCCGTCGAGGTTGACCGCGTCGCGGAGCCCGAGCGCCCGGGCGACGGCGGCGCTCTCCGGGATGCTGAGCCCCAGGGATTCGGTGCTGCGGCCGTCGGCGGTGACGAGTACGGTGCGGCCCGCCGCGTCCACTCCGGCCAGCGTGCGGGGATTCCGCTTGTGCACCCAGCCGTAGTAGAAGCTCGGATCGTCCGGGCGCACCATGCCGTCCGTGGCGGGGGTGACGTGGAGCCGTCCGTCGCGGACCAGTTCGGGTCCGCCGTTCAGGATGTCGGTCCCGGGTGAGGGTTGGACGCGGCGGCCGTGACGGTCAGTCAGAAATACTCTGACGCGCAGACGTTCGCCGACGTGCGCCACCCGTGCCAGTTCTTCGGCGCGCAGGCCGATCGCCTGGACCGAACTGCCGCCGGCGGGCAGGGGACCTCCGCGCGGGGAGCGCACCTCGACGACCCGGTCGTGGGCGTCCAGGACGGCTTCGCTGCCTTCGCCCCGCGGTGTGCTCCGCCCGTACTCGGGGGTGAAGGCGACGACTTCGTCGGCGCTGGTGCAGGTCACGTCGTGCAGGGGTGCGGAGGTCGGCTGGTCGCCGGGGCTGCCTCCGCAGTTCCTGATCAGGCCGGGCACGCGGTTGATGCCGTTCAGGGTGAGTGCCGCTCCCCGGACTCCGGTCACCTGTCCCCGCCAGCTGAGGCGCGTGATCTCCGTCCGGCGGCCGTCGTCCCGGACGACCACTCCGGGGCGACCCTGCACGGGTTCGCTCAGCAGCCGTCCCCCGTACACGCCGACGCCCGCCGGATCTCCGGGGGCTCCCGCTCGCGGGTCGAGGACGAAGAAGCCCGCGTTGACGGCCGCCACGGCGCCGGCCGCATCGGCCAGCGCGCTGGTGGTCTCGCGGTTCTCCAGGTCCGGGCCGTAGGACGCCCGCAGGCTGCCCCGGAAACGGCGCGGGTCGATGGTGAGTACGTCGATGTGCCACGGTCCGCGGTCCGTGGCCGCGCCGTCCCAGCCGGTGTGGACGGCGGACCCGGCGTGTCCGGCCGCCACCAGACGGGCTCGCTCCGCCGCCGCCTCGGCCTGCGTGGCGAACGATCCGACACGGACCCGCCAACCGAGCGTCCCACCGGCGTAGTCGGCGACCTTCGCCGTGGTCACCTTCTCGACCCGGGCCCGGAACCCGTCCGCGTCCAGCTCGGCGGCCGTTTCCTCGGCGCTCGCCCGGTCCTTCAGCGCCGTGGGCGGCGCGTCGGGATCGGGGGACATGTCACCACCGGGGATGGACACCTCGACGGTCCAGCGCGGGGCATCGTCCTCACCGCCGCGCACGATCCGGGTGAGGGTGACGCCGGGCTGCAGGGTGCGGGTGGTCCGGGTCTCCTTCAGGCCCGGCGGGCCGAGGGGCAGGCCCCGCGCGGAGTCCGCCGCTGCCTGCGCCTGCCGCCCGGGCTGCGGCTCAGGGGGCTCCGCCGCCTGGGCGGGTGCCACACCGAACGTCACGAGGACGCCGAGTACAGCGCCCGCACCGCACACTCTCTTCCGCACTCTGCACCGCCCGTGTGGAGGGGATGGACGTGAAGGTGTGACAGGAGTTCCTCGGAACGCCCTTCCCGTTGTGGGACGCGACCATGCATGCCCGCTAACGTGCGATCCCCCGTGCGGTGCTCTCCCTTCCTACTTGGCCAGGCGGACCTTCTCGTGATCGAGGAGCGCGGTGTGGGTCGCCGCCGTGATGATCAGCAAGGTCAGCAGGAAGCCGGGCACCGAGTTCCCGTCGTCGTCGGTCGGGCTGACCACCAGGCCGAGGGAGAACACGGTGATCTCCGCGATGACGTATGCGGCCGCCAGCCAGACCTTCACCACCCCCTTCACGGAAGCGACGACGAACGGCACCGCCAGGGCCAGGCCGAGGGTGACGATCGGGACGAGCGTCCAGACCACTTTGGCGAAGGTGGACGCGAACATCCGTGGCCGGGGCGGCACGAGCGGCGCGTGGAGGTACGGGTTCGGGGCGGGGTTCGGTGCCATCGCTCCTCAAGCGGTTCATGTGACCAAGGGACGTTGTGGTCGTCATGAAGGCCACCGGGCTCCATGACACCCGCCGGTCAGGAGAGTTGCCAGGGCGCATCGGGGTGAGAGGGGTTACGTGGTGCGCGGCGGGCGCCGTCGGCCCGACCGGTCCGCTGCTATGCCGGTGCGGAACGGCTGGGGCGTGCCTGCGAGACCGGGAGGTGTCCCGCAGGCACGCCCCCGGAGGTCACCGCGAGCCGCCCGGATGTCACCCGGAGTTGTATCCCCAGCGGGCGTTTCCGTCCTTGCCCATGAAGCACTTGGCGGGCCGCCCGTCGGTGGTCGTCGCGATGGGACCCACGGGAGAGCAGAACTGCCCGAACTGCACGCCGGGTCGGCTCCCGGTGCCACCACCCGTGGTGCCGGAGGAACCCCCGCCGGTGGAGCTGCCGCCGGATGAACCGCCGCTGCTGCCGCCGCCGCCCGTGCCACTCCCGCCGGACGAGCCCCCAGTGCTGCCGCCCGTCGAACCACCGCCCGAGCCGGTGCCGTACGACGGCTTGGGCTTCGGTTTCGGCTTGGGTTTGGGCTCGGGCTTCGGATCGGGGCTGGGCTGGGCACAGCTCTTGCTGGGGCTGATCAGCCACAGATCGGCCTGGGTCCCGGTCGAGATCTCGGTGTCGGGTTCCGGATGCTGCCGGCACACCCGCCAGTCCGCCACGTCCTGCAGCCCGTCGGTCAGACGCTTGCCGGTGTGGGCGTGGAAGAGGACCACGCGCCGGAGGCCGAGGTCGTCGAGCGTGCTGGAGGCATCGTCGGCCTGCTCGCCCACCAGGTCGGGCATGATGACCCGGCGAGAGCCGTGCAGCCGGGTCGGGCACTCCTCCTGCTCGGGAACCGCGTACAGGGTCAGCGTCCTGCTCGAGGGAAGCACCTTCTCCTCGCCGGACGGGCTCTGGAAGCAGACCTGCCAGCCCCTCGTCGTGGTGGTGACGGACCGCCGGTCGGAGGAGGCGTCGGCTGCCGACACCGTCTGCCACGGATGCCGGCCCGCAGATACCGCGGCTTCGGCGAGAGGGGACCCCGAGAAGTCGGGAACGACCAGGGGGGCGGGCGCGGGTGAGGGCTTCTGAGCCACCGCCGCTTTCTCACTCTCGGTGGAGCCCGGTCCCAGGACGGCGAAGAAGAGTCCGAACACGGCCGCAGCCATGAGGACCGGGTGCCGGCCCATCCAGGTGGCGAGCCGTATTCTGCGGCCGGGACGCAAGGGGGAGTCCGGGGGCACCATCTCGCCCATGGCCATGAGAAGCTCGCCCTTCGGGTCCAGCTTCGATCCGCACAGCTTGTACGGGTGCCCGAGGACGAGGACGTCGACGGAATCGGACACGCCGTAGGTGGCGCGGAGGATCTGGAGGGGCGCGGGGACGCGGATCGCCACGGGCTTGACGACGCCCCGCAGCAGGATGAGGCCGTTCTCCGCGAGCACCACCCTCCCCCAGCCGTTGTGGTACACGGCCAGGACGGCTTCCCGGGGTCCGAGTTCCCTCAGCAGGGCCTTCGCCTGTTCCTCGGACAGAGGGTTGCCTTCACCGGCGCCGGCTTCGGCGGTGCGCGGGTCCCCGGCCAGCACATCGGACAACGCTTCTCCAGCTCTTTCCAGGAGTCCTTCGGACGTGTCGAGCTGTGAGCCCCGGTGGCCGGCGCGTCCCCCTCTCACATTTCACACTTCCGGCTTCACGAGGAGAGGAGACGTCCGGACCGCCGGACACAGTGCATGGGGGCACTGTGCGACAGGTACCGACATGTGGAGATGTTAACGGCGACCAACCCGGACCCGAAGGGCGGTAACAATCATGAAATACACCCGTGACCTGCACCGACTCTTCGGGGTTCTCTCTCGTCGCGGGTACGTGACCTCGGCCCGCGCTGCCGCAGGAGTCATCGCCGTCTCCCGTCGCGGGAGACGGCGCGGGCCGACGATCCCGTCGCCGGCCGCCACACCTCCTTGTCAGTTCCCTGCTTCCTCGCGGGCCATCGGGGGCTCCGTGGGGGTCGGGACGGGTGTGCCGAACAGGACGGCTCGGGCCACCGCGGGGGCGAAGACGGCGGTCAAGGGTGCGGACAGGCTGAGTACGGACCGGAAGGCGTCGCCCACCACGGGGTCTCCGGCATAGCGGTCCTGGACCCGGCCCAGGTACCAGTGGGCCGCTCGGTCCCCGGGGCGGGGGGCGACCGCGTTGCCCGTCGCGCCGGGCATGAGCTTGTCGGCTCCGGCGGAGATGTCCCACGCCTGCCGGGACGAGGACAGCACCGCCCGCTGGACGCGGCGCGTCGTGGGCTTGCGCCGCGGGTCGGCCAGGGCGTCGCGGAGCGCGACCGCGTTGAGGGCGGCGACGCTCATGCCCTGTCCGTAGATGGGGTTGAAGGTGCACAGGGCGTCGCCGACTGCCAGGAATCCGGCCGGGCGCCGGCCCGGCAGGTCGTAGCGGCGCCGTACGTTCGCGGTGTGGCGGAAGCCGTGGACCGGTGACACGGGTTCGGCCTTGCTCAGCCAGCGGTGCACGAGCGGGTGCGGCAGCTTCTTGGCGTAGGCCGTGAACTGGTCTCCGTCCGTGGGCGGTTGGTCGCCGCCGAGGCCGGACAGGGTGACGAGATGAGTGCCGTCGCCCAGAGGCAGGACGACGGCGCCGTACGTCTGGGAGGGATTGGGGACGATGTAGTAGCCGAGTGCGTCGGTGCCGAGGATGCCGTCCTTGTCACGGCAGACGCGAGTGCCGTAGGCGAGGCCCGTGTCGATGGTCTCCTCGTGCGGGGCCTGCGCCCCGAGTGCCGTGAGCCACTGCGGGGCCTTCGTGCTGCGGCCGGAGGCATCCACGACCAGGTCGGCCTCGACCAGCCGGGGCTCCGCACGTGTCGCGTCGCCGCGTTCGCGCAGGAGCACGCCACGCACACGGGAGGCGTCGCCCAGGAGACCGACGGCATCCGTGCCTTCCAGCACCTTGATCAACGGGTTGGCGAGAACCCGTCGCCGTACGAGGTGTTCGATTTGCGCGCGGGGACCGGAGTGGTAGTGCGCGGACGAGGGCAGCCGGCGGAACCAGCGCCCGTTCTGCCACTGCACCATGTCCCCGGGCACGCCCACCCGCGGTGCTCCCGCCTCCTCCAGTTCCTGCACGAACCCCGGGAGCAGCGATTCGATGGCCGTCCGCCCTCCCTCCAGCAGGACGTGGATGTGCCGGCTCTGCGGCACTCCGGGACGTGGCTCCGGTCCGTCGGGATACCGGTCACGCTCGACGACGGTCACCCGGTCCACGTGGGCGGCGAGGACGTGTGCCGCGAGCAGGCCCGCCAGGCTGCCGCCGACGACCACCGCATGGCGTCCGCCCCGAGTGCCGCCCGTTGTCACGTTTCCCTGCGCAGCCTGCATCGTTTCCGCTCCTGATTGGCACATCGTCAGAAACCGCCAGTATCGCCCATTTGGAAATGAGGCTGGTGGTTTTCCGGCTCTTCAGGACCGGCTGCCGAGGGCCTTTCGGTCCGTGTGGTCGAGCCTAGTGCCGTGGCCGCCGACGTCGGGGGAACGGGTCGTTCGGTCGGCGACGGTGGGGAGCTGGCGGTCAGGTGACTGATCGTTGTTGTCGGGCCTTCCTCACGTGAACGATCGCGTCGATGCCCGGCGCGGCGCTCGCGACTCCGCCGTTCCGGCAGCGGGACGTGATGCTCGGCGCGCGAAGCCGTGATCACCGTTGCCGGTACAACATCGCGTACCTGGGCAGTCGGTGGTTGACCTTCGTCGGTGTCTCCCGGGAGGAAGCATCACCATGGCCGTGCCCGCATCACACGCCCCCGCCGCGTCGGACTCCGTGCGCACCCGCCGCTCGTTCGAACTGCGCAAGACCGCCATGTACTTCGTGCTTCTCGCCGTCATCGTGACCCTGACCGGGCTGACCGCCCGGACAGTGGCCGCCGCGGCCGAGCGTCGTCCTGCCTGGGCGTTCGCGCTGGCCCTCCTGGTGGCGGCCGGGGGCATCGCCTTCTGGCGAAGAAGGCGCCGGATATCGGCGGTGAAGCTCGCCCGCCGGGCCGCGCAGGCCCTGGACGCCGCGGCGGAGACCGCGGTGGACGTGCTCGACGAGACTCCGCCCGTCGCCGGCCCGGTCCGCCCCTGCGAGCCCGCCCTGCCCACCGCTCCGGTCACCCCGGCGGGCTCCCCCGCCCCTGGTGGTGCCGGTGCGGCGGAAGTGCCGGCCGAGGGCGGCCTGTTGGAGCCCGAACAGACCGCCGTTCTCGTCGACCCGGCGGTGGACGACCCGCTGCACGCGGCCTACGAAGCGCTGGATCCCTACGAGTTCGAGGAGGCGGTGGCCGAACTGTGCCGCCGGGACGGGTGTCGTGACGTCGAGGTCGTGGGCGGGGCCGGGGACCTGGGTGCCGATGTGGTCGCGCGGACCCCGGACGGGCGTCTCCTTGTTGTGCAGTGCAAGCGGTACGGCGACACGAACCGGGTCGGTTCCCAGGACATGCAGCGGTTCGGCGGCACGTGTTTCACCGTGCACGGGGCGGACGTGGCCGTCATGGTGACCACCAGCGGCTTCACCGGCCCCGCACTCGAGTACGCCGAGCAGTGCGGCATCGTCTGTGTGGACGGTCCGGACCTCCTGCGCTGGCGGGACGGCTCGGGGCCGAGCCCCTGGGAGGCGGGGGACGCGGGGGACGCCCTCGGCTGAGGCGTGGTCCCCGGAACGACCGCACCGGGGGTCACGCGGCCCGGGTGTCCCTCCCCCGGTGGGTCCGGATGATCTCCGCGTAGCGGTGGCCGGAGCCCTTGATGGTGCGGGTCTGGGTGGCGTAGTCGACGTGGACGAGGCCGAAGCGCTTGTCGTAGCCGTAGGCCCATTCGAAGTTGTCCAGGAGGGACCAGGCGAAGTAGCCGGCCAGCGGTGCTCCCTTACGGGCGGCGGAGGCGCAGGCGGCGATGTGGTCCTCCAGGTAGGCGCGGCGTTCGGGGTCGTCGACGGTGCCGTCGGGGCGGACGGTGTCGGGGAAGGCGGAGCCGTTCTCGGTGACGTAGAGGCGGCGGGCGCCGTACTCGTGGGTGAGGCGCAGGAGGAGGGTCTCGATGCCGGTGGGGTCGATTGCCCAGTCCATGCCCGTGCGGGGCACGCCCTCGCGGCGTACGGCCGTGGCGTGGGGGGCGGGGCCGTCCGGGTCGGCGGTGACGACCTGGGGGAAGTAGTAGTTGAGGCCGAGCCAGTCGAGCGGGGAGGCGATGGCGGCCGAGTCGCCCGGTTTCTCGGGGAGTTCGACGCCGTACACGTCGCGCATGTCGGTGGGGAAGCCGCGGCCGTGGACGGGGTCGAGCCACCAGCGGTTGGTGTGGCCGTCCATGCGGGCGGCGGCGGCCAGATCCTCCGGGGTGTCGCTCGCGGGGTGGACGGTGGAGAGGTTGTTGACGATGCCGACCTGGGCGCCCGGGGCGGCGGCGCGGACGGCGCGGGTGGCGAGGCCGTGAGCGAGGAGGAGGTGGTAGGAGGCGCGGACGGCGGCGGTGAGGTCGGTGAGGCCGGGGGCCATGCGGCCTTCGAGATGGCCGATCCAGGCGGAGCACAGGGGCTCGTTGAGCGTGGCCCAGTGGTGGACGCGGTCGCCGAGGCGGCCGGCGACGACGGAGGCGTACGCGGCGAAGTGTTCGGCGGTGTCGCGTACCGGCCAGCCGCCGCGGTCCTGGAGCGTCTGGGGCAGGTCCCAGTGGTAGAGGGTGACGGACGGGGTGATGCCGGCGGCCAGCAGGCCGTCGACGAGCCGGTCGTAGAAGTCGAGGCCCTTGGGGTTGGCCGGGCCGTCGCCGCCGGGGACGACGCGGGGCCAGGCGACCGACAGGCGGTAGGCGTTGGTGCCGAGGCGGCGCATGAGGTCGATGTCCTCGGGCCAGCGGTGGTAGTGGTCGCAGGCGGTGTCGCCGTGGTCGCCGTTGTCGATCGCGCCGGGGGTTCGGGAGAAGGTGTCCCAGATGGAGGGTGAGCGGCCGTCCTCCGTCACGGCTCCCTCGATCTGGTAGGCCGAGGTGGCCGTGCCCCACAGGAAGTCGTCGGGGAGGGCGGAGTGGTCGATGGTCACTGGGGTCCTTTCGCGAGGGGTGCGGTGGTCGGTCACGTCACGTGGCCGCCCGGCGGTCGGTGCGGGAAGGTCGTCAGGGCGGGGAGGTCGTCAGTGCGGGGCGGTCAGGGCGGGGTGCTGACTTGACCGCTCCCGCGGGCAGGCCGGCGACGAGGTAGCGCTGCAGGAGCAGGAAGCCCGCGACCACGGGGAGGCTCACCACGAGTGAGGCGGCCATGATCTGGTTCCAGTACACGTCGTCGAGGGTGGAGCAGCCGTGGAGGCCGACGGCACGGCTCGGATGCTGCGCATGGCTCGTGGTGTGCCTTTCCGGGAGTGCGCGGGGGTGGTGTCCCATGGTGTCCCCGCGCCGAGGCTGGTCACGCGAGGCTGCGTGGGGCGCGTGCCGGTGACGTGATCCTCACGGCTTAATTCAGGACGTGAGTTAAAGGCTCCGGGCGCGTGGCGTCAAGGGGTTGGGCACGCTCGTCCGCGGCGGACCGAGGGCGGTGCCGCTCGTACCGACTCGCGCCTCACCTCTTGACGCAAGTGTTCCGGGGATGAACCATTCACCGGCGAGAGAGCGCTCCCAACACCCCGCCCCGTTCACTTCCTGAACCGGACCACGTTCGCTTCCTGAACAGGAGAGCCGCCCCATGACGTCCGACTCCCCCACCCCCTCCGCGAGTTCGCCCGGACCGTCGGGGCTGCCCGCGCTCGGCCGGCGCACCGTCCTCGGTGCCGCGGCCGCCGCTCCCCTGCTGGCCGCCGGTCTGCCGGGTACGGCGTCCGCGGCACCGGACCACCGCGGAAGGCCCCGCCGGCTCAAGGGCGGTGGCGACCTCGGCCCCAACGTGCTCGTCTTCGACCCGGCCACGCGGAACATCCAGGAGACGCTGGACGAGGTGTTCGCCCGGCAGGAGTCGGACCAGTTCGGGCCCGGGCGCTGCCAGTTGCTGTTCAAGCCGGGGGCCTACCACGATCTCAACGCGCAGATCGGCTTCTACACCTCGATCTCCGGGCTGGGCCTGTCCCCCGACGACACCACGATCCACGGCGACATCACCGTCGACGCGGGCTGGTTCGACGGCAACGCCACGCAGAACTTCTGGCGTTCGGCGGAGAACCTGGCCGTCGTCCCGGTCAACGGCACCAACCGGTGGGCCGTCGCCCAGGCCGCGCCGTTCCGCCGGATGCACGTCCGGGGCGACCTCAACCTCGCGCCGGACGGCTACGGCTGGGCCAGCGGCGGCTACATCGCGGACAGCCGCATCGACGGCACCGTCGGCCCGTACTCCCAGCAGCAGTGGTACACCCGGGACAGTGCGGTGGGCGGCTGGACCAACGCCGTGTGGAACATGGTGTTCTCCGGCGTCGAGGGTGCTCCGGCGCAGACGTTCCCCGAGCCGCCGTACACCACGCTGACCACCACACCCCGCTCCCGGGAGAAGCCCTTCCTGTACCTCGACGGGGACCGCTACCGCGTGTTCCTGCCCGCACTGCGGACCAACGCGCGCGGGGTGACCTGGGGCAACGGCACCCCGCGCGGCACCTCGCTGCCGCTGGAGCGCTTCTACGTCGCCCGGCCCGGCGACTCGGCGGCCACCCTCAACCGGGCGCTCGACCAGGGCCTGCACCTGCTGCTGACGCCGGGGATCTACCACGTCGACCGGCCGGTGCGGGTGAACCGGCCCAACACCGTGGTGCTGGGCCTGGGTTACGCCACCCTCATCCCGGACAACGGCGTCACCGCGATGCGGGTCGCCGACGTCGACGGGGTCCGGCTGGCGGGCTTCCTCATCGACGCCGGCCCGGTCAACTCCCCCGTCCTGCTGGAGGTCGGGCCGCGCGGCGCCTCCCGGGGTCACTCCGCGAACCCGATCACCGTCCAGGACGTCTTCATCCGGATCGGCGGCGCCGGGCCCGGCAAGGCGACGACCAGCATGGTCGTCAACGCCCGGCACACGATCATCGACCACACCTGGGTGTGGCGCGCCGACCACGGCGACGGCGTCGGCTGGGAGACCAACCGCTGCGACTACGGCGTCGTCGTCAACGGCCACGACGTCCTGGCGACGGGCCTGTTCGTCGAACACTTCAACAAGTACGACGTGCAGTGGAACGGCGAACGGGGCCGCACCATCTTCTTCCAGAACGAGAAGGCGTACGACGCTCCCGACCAGGCCGCCATCCAGAACGGCTCCGTGAAGGGCTATGCCGCGTACAAGGTCGGCGACCACGTCCGCAGCCACGAGGGCTGGGGCATGGGCAGTTACTGCTACTACAACGTCAACCCCACGATCGTGCAGCACCACGGCTTCGCCGCCCCGGTGCGGCCCGGGGTGCGCTTCCACCACCTGCTGGTCGTCTCGCTGAGCGGCAACGGCCAGTACGAGTGCGTCATCAACGACACCGGGGCGCCGACGTCGGGTTCGGACACGGTGCCGTCGAAGGTGGTGTCCTACCCCTGAGCGACGACGGACGGTGCCGTTGACCGACGGGCGGTGTCACGGCCCCACGGGCGGTGCCGTCCCGGACGGACGGCGGTGACCCGTGGTCCCGGAGCGGCGGCCCCTCCCGGTCGAGGGCGCGGGAGGAGCCGCCCGCCCCGCCCCCCACGGGTGCGGGCCTACCGCGGGGGTGCGGGGGCGTAGCCGGTGGGCCGGCCGGTGAAGGTGCCGCGACCCCGGGTACGGCTGCGCAACCGGGTCGCGTAGCCGAACAGTTCGGCCAGCGGCACAGTCGCGGTGACGACCGTCGCGCCCGCCCGGGCGACGGAGCCCGTCACCCGGCCGCGGCGGGCGGCCAGGTCACCGAGCACCCCGCCCACCGCGTCCTCGGGCACGGTGACGGAGACCTCGACGACCGGCTCCAGCCGGACCATCGCGCAGGCCCGCAGGGCATCCCGCAGACCGAGCCGCCCGGCCGTGCGGAACGCGGTGTCCGACGAGTCCTTCACGTGGGTGGACCCGTCGGTGAGGGTGACCCGCAGGCCGGTCACCGGGTCGCCGCCCAGCGGGCCCTCCGCCAGCGCGTCCCGGCAGCCCGCCTCGACCGCCCGGACGTACTCCTGCGGCACCCGCCCGCCGGTCACCGTCGAGCGGAACGTGAAGCCGGGTTCCGCGGACGGAAGCGGTTCGACGTCGAGGACGACGTGCGCGAACTGCCCCGCACCGCCGTCCTGTTTGACGTGCCGGTACACGAATCCGGACACCCCGCGGGCCACCGTCTCCCGGTGGCTGACCCGGGGGCGGCCCACGCCGACGCCCAGCCCGTGCTCGCGCCGGATCTTCTCCACCGCGACCTCCAGATGCAGTTCGCCCATGCCGGACAGCAGCGTCTGCCCCGTCTCGGGGTCGGTGCGCACCACCAGCGAGGGGTCCTCCTCGGCGATCCGCGCCAGCGCGTCCGCCAGGCGGCCGGTGTCCGTGCCCCTCGACGCCTCGACGGCCACGGACACCACCGGCTCGGCGACCCCGGGCGGTTCGAGGAGCAGCGGGGCGTCGGGCGCGCAGAGGGTGGATCCGGCGCGCGCGGACTTCGGGCCCACCACGGCGACGATGTCCCCGGCGACGGCACGGTCGAGCGGGGCGTGCCGGTCGGCACGGACCCGCAGGATGCGCCCGATGCGTTCGGTGCGCCGCGCGGTGGCGTCCCACACGGTGTCTCCCTTCTCGATGGTTCCGGCGTAGAGGCGCAGGTAGGTCAGGCGCCCGGTGGCGGTGGCGGTCACCTTGAACGCGAGCGCGGCCAGCGGTGCCGTCCGGTCGGCGGCCCGTTCCCGCTCGCGGCCGTCGTCGTCCGTGCCGCGGACCGGCGGGACGTCGAGCGGTGACGGCAGGTAGGCGAGCACGGCGTCCAGGAGCGGTTCGATGCCCCGGTCGCGGTAGGCGGAGCCGCACAGGACGACGACCGCGTCACCGCTGCGGGTCAGGTCCCGCAGGGCGGACTCGAGGGTGCCGGTGCCGAGTGCCCCCGTGGCGCAGAACTCCTCCAGGGCACGCGGATGGAGTTCGGCGACGGCCTCCTCCAGCAGCCGGCGCCGCCGGAGCGTCTCCTCGCGCAGCTCGTCCGGGACGGGTGCGGGGTCGCGCGCCTCGCCCTCGTCGTTCCAGGTCAGGGCCCGCATGCGCAGGAGGTCGACCACGCCGGTGAAGGTGTCCTCCGCTCCGATGGGGAACTGGACGGCCAGGGGTGCGGGGTGCAGCCGTTCGCGGAGGGAGGCGACGGCGTCGTCGAGCCGGGCACCGGGCCGGTCCATCTTGTTGACGAACGCGATCCGCGGTACTCCGTGCCGGTCCGCCTGCCGCCACACGGCCTCGCTCTGCGGTTCCACGCCGGCGACCGCGTCGAACACGGCGACGGCACCGTCGAGGACGCGCAGGGAGCGCTCCACCTCGTCGGCGAAGTCGACGTGTCCGGGGGTGTCGATCAGGTTGATGCGGTGCCCCTGCCAGGCACAGCTGACGGCGGCGGAGAAGATGGTGATACCCCGGTCGCGTTCCTGGGGGTCGAAGTCGGTGACGGTGGTGCCGTCGTGGACCTCGCCGCGCCGGTGCGTGGTGCCGGTCGCGTAGAGGATCCGCTCGGTGACGGTGGTCTTGCCGGCGTCCACGTGGGCGAGGATGCCGAGGTTGCGGACGGTGGTGAGGGGGTCGGTGCGCATGGCCCGTGCCTTTCGGCTGGTGCGGAGAAGGGCAGCGCGATGTCGCCCGGCGCACGGCGGGGCACACCCCCGGCAGGCGGGGGCGCGTCGGCTCAGACGTGCGTCGCGGGCATCCGGTACCGGCCGCGCAGCGGGCACCGGACGCCCGGAGACACCAGGATCACCTCGGAGCGGGCGGACCGGGAACGGGGAGCGGCGACGGCGGCGTGGTCACGCATGGCCTGCTCCCCCCCCACTGTGGTCACGGTGCGGCGCCCCCCGGGACGGGGCTGCGCCTGCTGATCGGCGAGTGTAGGGAAGGGCGGGAGGCCGCGGCCACGCAATTTCCGCGGCTGGTTGCCTCAGGGGGCCGGGGGGAGGTGAAGTCCTGCGGGCGGGGGCGGGGGCCGGGGAGGTGGTCCCGCGGGCGGAGCCGGAAAGCCCGGCGCGGGCGGGGGGACGGGAAGCCCCGCGCGGGGAGGACGGGATGTTCCCGGACAAGCGAAACGGGCCGAGATGATCTCGACCCGTGCCTGTGTGTACTGCGAGTGTCCGAGGGGGGACTTGAACCCCCACGCCCGATAAAGGGCACTAGCACCTCAAGCTAGCGCGTCTGCCATTCCGCCACCCGGACCAGGTGTTTCGCCGCCGTGCCGGGGGCGGGCCCCGCGGCGACATGGACCACCATACCAAGGTTTGGCAGCGCCCTTCACCTGCGTTTCCTTCGCTCCGGCGGCGCTCCGGGACCTGGGGGCCGGATCCGCCTAGGGTCGCACCATGAGTGACTGGATGATGACGCACCGTGCGCTTCCGGGTCGCCGCCGGCGGGCCCTGTCACCGCTCCGTGAGCACCTGCGGGACTCGTTCTGGTTCGCGCCCACGGCCGCCATGGTGATCGTCTTCGTGGTCTGGCTGGTCACGGAGGAACTGGACACGGCCATCGTCGAGTCGCTGCGGGAGCAGGGCGACTTCGAGACGCTCGACGATCTGGTGCGGTTCGCCGAGGACGCGAAGACCGTGGTCGGCGCGGTCAGCTCGGCGATGATGACCTTCATCGGTGTGGTCTTCAGCATCTCGCTGGTCGCGGTGCAGATGGCGAGCGGGCAGTTCACGCCCCGGGTGGTGCGGATCTTCGTCCGGAGCCGGATCACCAAGGCCACCTTCGCGGTCTTCCTCGCGACGTTCGTCCTGACGCTGCTGGTGCTGACCGCGTTCGACAGCACGACCGATCCCCGCCGGGTGGTGTCCGTTCCGCTGGTGCAGTCGGTCCTCACGCTCGGGATGGTGGCGCTGAGCCTGCTGCTGTTCGTGATGTACGTGAACACGACCCTGCGGCTGATGCGGGTCAGTCATGTGATCGCGCGGATCGCCGTGGAGTCCTTCCGGGCCGTCGCGCTCATGCCCGCGGTGCGGGACGGCGACGCGCGGCCGGAGCTCGGGCCGGTGACGGCGTGGGTCGCGCACGAGGGCCGGGCGGGGGTGCTGCGGGACGTGCACATCGCCCGGCTGGTGCGGGTGGCCCGGCGGCACGGGGTGGTGCTGCGGCTGGTGCCGCGCATCGGGGACTTCGTGGTCCCCGGCATGCCCGTGATCGCGGTGCACGGCGGGCAATCCCCTCCCCCGCGCGTCCTGCGGTACACGATGAGCGTCGGCGTGGAGCGCACCTTCCACCAGGATCTCGGCTTCGGGCTGCGGCAGTTGTCGGACATCGCGCTGCGGGCCCTGTCGGCGGCGATCAACGATCCGACGACGGCCGTGCAGGCCCTGGACCGCGTGGTGCAGCTGCTGGCGGTGCTGTCGCGGCGGCCGCTGGACGTGGCGCTGCACCGGGACCGGTCGGGGACGGTCCGGCTGGTGCAGCCGCTGCCGGGGTGGGAGGCGCTGGTGGACCTGGGGTTCGCCGAGGTGCGCGGCTGTGCCGCCGGGGCGCCGCAGGTGACCCGGCGGCTGCTGGCCGGGCTGGACGACCTGCTGCTGCTCGTGCCGCCGGAGCGGTGCGAGCCGCTCCGGCGCCACCGCGAGCTGCTGCGGCAGGCCGTCGAGCGGGTCGCGCCGACCCCGGCGGACCGGGCGTTCGCGCTCCGGCCGGACCGCCAGGGCATCGGCTGATCCGCGGGGGCGTGACCGGGCTCCGGCCGGAGCCGGCCGGATCAGCTCTGATCGGGTCTGATCGGGTCGGCTCCGGCCGGCCCGCACGGACTGTGGCCGTGAGCGGGCGTGAGCGCGCGTGAGCGGGCGTGAGCGGCCTGTCAGCGCGCGTCAGCGCGCGTGAGCGGCCGTCAGCGGCGGCGTTTGCGGAGGGCCGCCATGTTGTCGTAGCTGATCTTCGCCTCCCGCAGCGACTGCGCCGGGTCGGTGGCGCTCGGGGAGTTGTCGTCCTCGACCATCGGGTTGCGGTAGTTCGGCAGCCCGACCCGGGAGAAGAACGTCGTGTAGTCGATGTCGCCGGTGCCGAACGGCACCATGTCCCAGCCCATGCCGTTGGTGGTGTCGACGACGCCGTCCTTGGCGTGGAAGAGCGGGTAACGCTTGTTGTGGCGGGCGACGAGGGCTGCCGGGTCGAAGACGTTCCTGCGGGTGGAGCCGTCGGCGGCGGTGTAGGTGTGGAACTTGTACTGGGCGACGTGCGCCCAGAAGATGTCCATCTCCAGCCAGACCAGCTTCGGGTCGGTGACCTTCAGGAAGTACTCCAGCTTGCGGATGCCGGAGCTGCGGGTGGGACGGCCCTGGTCGTCGAGCGGGCCGCGGTCGAGGAGGAAGCCGTACGCGCTGTCGTGGTTGTGGGTGTAGAGCTTGATGCCCTCACGGCGGGCGATGGCCCCGAGCGCGTTCCACTTGTCGGCGGCCACGTCCCAGTCGGCCCGGTGGGAGCTGCCGGTGGGGTCGCCGCCGGTGCCCATGTGGTCCATGCCGAGGATGTTGGCGATCTCCAGGTGCTTCTTGAAGGTGTCCTTGTCCGCCGGGGTGAGCGGCCAGGACGGCGGGATGAAGCCGTGGTTGCCCTGGGCGCGCAGTCCGTGGTCGTCGAGCCAGCGGCGCAGCAGCCTGGCTCCCTCGACCGTTTCGAGGTTGTCGCCGCCGGGGGCGTTGGCGTGCTGGCGGTAGCCCGCGAACTCGACCTGGCGGTAGCCGTGCCGGGCGAGCTGCTTGAAGACCTCGCGGAAGCCGGAGGGCAGGTCGCTCGCGAGGGGGTCGCGGGCGGTCGCGTCGCGGACGGTGTAGAGGATGATGCCGCGCTTGTGCGGCGGTACGAGCACCTGTCCGCGCCCATGGCCGTGGTCGTGCCCGTGCCCGTGGCCGTGGTCTCTGTCCCGGCCGTGGGCGAGGGCGGGGGCCGCGCCGAAGACGGGGGCCGCGACCGCGCCGGCGGCCACGGCGGTGCAGGTGGTGAGGAAGCGGCGCCGGCCCACGCCGAGGCTGCGGCGCAGGGCCTCGTCGGGTGCGTCGCCGAGGGTGGCGGGTTCGGTGCGGGAGGGTTCGGGACGGAGCGTCACGAGGGGCCTGCCTTCCGGGTCGCGGCCGGTGCCGGGGCCACCGGGACCGGCCGTTGTCAGTGTCGTGTGTTTCACTCTCGGTAGTCGGACTGCGGGGGCCGTGCGTGGGCGGGGAACGCCCGGTGTGAGGCGCGCGGTCACCCGGGGTCGGCCGGGTGCACGTCGTGCGGGTGCGCGTCCGGCGTGTGTGCGTCCTGCGGGTGCGCTGCGTGCGTCGGCCGGTCGAGTCCGGCCAGGCGGAGCAGGAGTTGTTTGACATCGGTGGCCGCTACGCGGTCGCCCACGGCATCGGGGGTGGAGCAGATGAGGAGCGGACCGTCGTCGTCGCTCGCGGGGAGGCGGCCGTGGCTGCCGCGAAGAGGTGAGGGGTCGAGGGGCACGACCGCCATGCGGTAGCGCAGGCCCAGCTTCTTGCGGGCCAGCGCGGTGGCGGCCTTGACCTTGACGTAGGGGTCCAGGGGGTCCATGAAGAGTTCGACCGGGTCGTAGCCGGGTTTGCGGTGGATCTCGACGAGCCGCGCGAAGTCGGGCGCTCGGTCGTCGTCGAGCCAGTAGTAGTACGTGAACCAGGCGTCGGGTTCGGCGACGGCGACCAGCTCCCCGGAGCGGGGATGGTCGAGGTGGTGGGTCTTCTTGCCCTCGTCGTCGAGGAGTTGCTCGATGCCGGGCAGTCCCTCGAGGGCGGCGCGGGTCGCGTCGAGGTCCTCGGGGCGGCGCACGTAGACGTGGGCGATCTGGTGGTCGGCGACGGCGAAGGCGCGGGAGGCCATCGGGTCGAGGTACTCCATGCCGTCCTGCGTGTGCACCTCCAGCAGTCCGGCGCGGCGCAGGGCCCGGTTGATGTCCACGGGGCGGTTCACGCGCGTGATGCCGTACTCGGACAGGGCGACGACGGTGCGGCCCTCGGCGCGGGCGTCCTCCAGCAGCGGGGCCATCGCGGCGTCGAGGTCGGCGGCCGCCTTCAGGGAGCGGGGGTCGTCGGGGCCGTAGCGCTGGAGGTCGTAGTCGAGGTGAGGGAGGTAGCAGAGGGTCAGGTCGGGGTGGCGGGTGCGCATGATGTGGCGGGTGGCGTCGATGATCCACCGGCTGGAGACGAGGTCGGCGCCGGGGCCCCAGAAGTGGAACAGGGGGAAGGTGCCGAACTTCTCGGTGAGTTCGTCGTGCAGCGCGGGCGGCCGGGTGTAGCAGTCGGGTTCCTTGCGGCCGTCGGCGTAGTAGACGGGGCGGGGGGTGACGGTGATGTCGGTGTCGGCGCCCATCGCGTACCACCAGCAGATGTTGGCGACGGTGTAGCCGGGGTGGGCGCGGCGGGCGGCGTCCCAGAGCTTGTCGCCGGCGACGAGGCCGTTGTGCTGCCGCCACAGCAGGACGTCGCCGAGTTCGCGGAAGTACCAGCCGTTGCCGACGATGCCGTGCTCGGCGGGCAGGGTGCCGGTCAGGAAGGTCGACTGGGCGGCGCAGGTGACGGCGGGCAGCACGGTGCCGAGGGGCGCGCGGGAGCCGGCCTGGCCGAGGGACTTCAGGTGGGGCATGTGGTCCAGGAGACGTGGGGTGAGGCCCACGACGTCGAGGACGAGGAGGGGGGTGGGGGCGTCGCTCATGGGAGCTCCTTCAGGCCGAGGTCCGTCAGGAGGTCGCGGGCCAGGGCGAGTTCGGCGGCGACGCCGTCGGCGAGTGCGGCGCGGCCCTTGGGGCGCAGTTCGGGCGGGAGGGCCTGCCAGGTGTAGGTCTCGACCTCGAGGTGGTGGGTGAGCGGGTGCGGGCCGCCGACCAGGCGGGCCAGGGCGGAGGTGAGCACGGGCAGCGTGGAGGTGAGGGGTGCGACGGGGTCCGCGTGCAGCGGGACGTGGAAGTGCGCGCGCCAGGGTGCGGTGTCGGGCAGGGCGGTGCCGGTCAGGGCCTCGTCGAGGTCGTCGGTGCCGCGCAGGCCGGCGGCGGTGACGGTTCGGGTCTGGTGCAGGAAGCGGGGCTCGGCGAAGGTGGCCAGCGCCTCGCGGACCTCGGGGAGGTGGGGCTGTTCGGCGTGCAGTGCGGCGGAGAGCTGGGACTTGACGACGGGCACCCCGGCCCGGGTGAGGTCGTCCAGGGCGGTGTGCGGGTCCTCGAAGGAGGTGGCGAGGTGGCAGGTGTCGACGCAGATGCCGATGCGGTCGTGGCCGACCGCGGTCAGCGGTGCGAGGGCGTCGCGGGTGGTTTCGACGACGCAGCCGGGTTCGGGTTCCAGGGCGACCCGGACGGAGCGTCCGGTGAGGTCCTGGAGGGCGTCGAGGCGTTCGGCGAGGGTGCGCAGGGCGGTGCGGGCGGTGGCGGCCCGCCGGTCGTCGTAGGCGGTGCGCCAGGCCAGCGGCAGGGTGGAGATGCTGCCTTCGGTGACGTCGTCGGGGAGCAGCCCGGCGAGGACGCGGGCCAGGGCCGTCGTGTACTCCAGCCGCTCGGGGTCGGCCCAGTCGGGCTTGTAGACGCGGTACTTGACCTCGTCCGCGCCGAATCCCTCGTAGGGGAAGCCGTTGAGGGTGACGACCTCCAGGCCCCGCTGTTCGAGTGCGCAGCGCAGTCCGCGCAGAGCGGAGGGGTCGCCGACGAGGGCGCGGGCGGCGTCCCTGGCGAGCCACAGGCCGATGCCGAGACGGTCCCGGCCCAGGCGGCGGCGGACGGGCTCGCAGTGGTCGCGGAGCTGGGCGAGGACGCCGTCGAGGGTCTCGGCGGGGTGCACGTTGGTGCAGTAGGCGAGGTGGACGGTGGAGCCGTCGGGATGGCGGAAGCGCATGGCTCACGCCTCCGCGGCGGGGACGGCGGCCGGGCCGGGCGCGTCCTTGGGGGCGCCGCGCTGGATGGAGTTGCCCTCGTGGGTGTCGCGGGGGGCGGGGACGTCCAGGTCGAGCCGGCCGCTGAGCCCGTAGAAGGCGACGGGGTTGCGCCACAGCACCAGGTCGACGTCATCGTCGGTGAAGCCCTCGGCGAGCATGAGGTCGGCCACCTTGCGGGTCTTCAGCGGGTCGCTCTTGCCCCAGTCGGCGGCGGAGTTCACCAGCACCCGCTCGGGGCCGTGTTCCTTCAGGATGGCGACCATCCGGTCCTCGTCCATCTTGGTGTCCGGGTAGACGGAGAAGCCCAGCCAGCAGCCGCTGTCCTTGGCCTCCTTGACGGTCGTCTCGTTGAGGTGGTCGATCAGGACGCGGTCCATGGGCAGCGCGGACTCGCGGACGACGTCGAGGGTGCGGCGCAGTCCGGCCAGCTTGTCGCGGTGCGGGGTGTGCACGAGGGCGGGCAGGCCGTGGTCGGCGGCGAGCTGGAGCTGCGCGGCCAGTGCGGTGTCCTCGGCGGGGGTCATGGAGTCGTAGCCGATCTCGCCGACGGCCACCACGTTGTCCTTGACGAGATAGCGGGGCAGTTCGTCGAGGACGGGCACGCAGCGCGGGTCGTTGGCCTCCTTGGGGTTCAGGGCCAGCGTGCAGTGGTGGGCGATGCCGTACTGGGCGGCGCGGAAGGGTTCCCAGCCGAGGAGGGCGTCGAAGTAGTCGAGGAAGGAGGCCGGGGAGGTGCGGGGCTGGCCCAGCCAGAAGGCCGGCTCGACGACGGCGCGGACCCCCGCGGTGTACATGGCCTGGTAGTCGTCGGTGGTCCGGGACGTCATGTGGATGTGGGGGTCGAAGAGGCGCATCAGGTCTCCTTGACGTGGGGGGCGTCGTCCGGGTGGGGGGTGTCCGCATGCGAGTGGTGCGGGGCGCGGGGGCGGTCCGGGGCCGGTGTCGGAGGGGCGGGGCCGTCGGTGGAGGCCAGCGTCAGGACCCGGTACAGGTCGTCGGGGACGGATCGGCCGGCGGCGGTGCGTTCCTCGGCGAAGTCGCCGAGCATGCGGGCGAGTTCGCCGTCGCCGCGGGCGCGCCGGGCCAGGTCGGTGATCCGGTCGACGGGGACGCCGGTGAACAGGCACTTCAGTACGGCGTGCCGCCAGGCGTGGGGATCGAGGTGCCGGGCGCCGTAGGGGCCGAGGGCGGCGGCGACGAGCCGGGTGTCGTTGGTGCGCAGGGCGTCCTCGACGAGCGGGACGGCGTCCGGGCCGGGCACGAGGTGGGCCAGGGCGTGCAGGACGGCGCGGCGTTCGGCGGCGGTGCCCTGGGAGTAGACCCGGGTGAGGGCGTCCGTATCGGCGCGGGCGGCGTCCAGGATGAGGACGCGGGCGGCGTCGGCGTGGTCGGGCCCGCAGCGGCGGCCCGCCTCGGCGAGCCGGAGCTCCCACACCGAGATGGGGCCGTGGGTGCCCGGGTGTTCGGCGGCCTCCTCCAGGGCCCGGTCGAGCCAGGCGCGGGCGGCGGGGTCCAGGCGGTCGGCGAGCCGGCGGCGCAGTTCGGCGGGCGGGAGGACGGCCGGGTGACCGGTGCGGTGGCCGGGCTGGTGGTCGGCCCGGTGATCGGCCCGGTGGTGGGGCTGTGCTGCTGCCGCGGGGTGGGCGGCGGGGCCGCCGGCCTGCGTCTCCGCCGCGGGGTGGGTGGCGGCGGCCGGGGTGGCGGTGGCCGGGGTGGCGCCTGCTGGGTCTGCCTCCGGGGTCGCCGGGACGGCATCGGGGCTGTTCATGGGGTGGTGCTCCCTTCGGGGGTGGCGGAGGGATCGCCGTGTGAGGGGACGGGATCGGAGGAGGAGGTGGTGGCGGTCCGGGTAGGTCCCACCGGTGACGGGGCGGCCGCGCGGAGGAACGGGAGGGAGTGGGCGGCGAAGTGGGGGCCCGCGTGGGAGTGGCGGGGCAGTTCGACGACGGTCAGGCCCCGGTAGCCGGTGTCGGCGAGGGCCGCGAGGACGGGCGGGAAGTCGATCTCGCCGTCGCCGAAGGGGAGGTGCTCGTGCACGCCGCGCCGCATGTCCTCGATCTGCACGTGGCGCAGCCAGGGAGCGGCTTCGCGGACGCAGTCCGCGGGAGATAGGGGTTCCAGGCACTGGCAGTGGCCGATGTCCAGGGTGAGGCCGAGGGGCCGGGGGTCGCCGAGGAGGCGGCGCAGGTGGTGGAAGTCGGCGAGGGTGCCCAGGAGGTGGCCGGGTTCGGGCTCCACGGCGAGCGGGGCGCCGGCGGCGTCGGCGGCCTCCAGCACCGGGGTGAGGGACTGGTCGAGGCGCTTCCAGGCGGTGTCCTCGTCGGTGCCCTCCGGGAGGGTGCCGCTGAAGCAGTGCACGGCGTGGGCGCCCAGGTCGGCGGCGACCCGGACGGCCCGCAGGAGCAGGTCGACGCGTCGGGCCCGGTCCTCCGGGTCCGGGTCGAGGAGCGACGGGCCGTGCTTGCGGCGCGCGTCGAGGACGTAGCGGGCGCCGGTCTCGACGGTGACGCCCAGACCGAGCGCGTCCAGCCGGTGGGCGACGCGGCGGGTGCGGGCGGCCAGGTCCGGGGCGAGGGGGTCGAGGTGCATGTGGTCGAGGGTCAGGCCGACGCCGTCGTAGCCGAGGTCGGCGAGCAGGCCGAGGGCGTCGTCGAGGCGGAGGTCGACGAGACCGTTGGTGCCGTAGCCGAAACGCAGCGGGGCGGGCTCCGGCGGGGGCGGCTGTGCTGCCTCGCCGCTGACCCCGTGCCGGATGCTCGACACGTCGTGGCTCATGTGATGCTCACCTTCCTCATCGCGGCCCGCCGCGCGAACCACCGGCCCGCCGGGGCCAGGGTTGCGACCAGCAAGGAGGTCACGGGGGCGCCGGCGCGGGCCGCGAGGGCGGCCTGGAGCGGGATCGTCGCCCGGATGCCGCCGCCGACGGCGCGCTGGGTGAGCGGGGGTGACGGGTTGAGCGCGGCGTGGAAGTACGGCCGGGCGGCGGTGGCGGCGTAGGCGGCGCCCAGGACGGTGGCCAGGGCGCCGGCGGCCGGAGAAGCGGG
>NZ_JAAGMD010000677.1 GCF_010548465.1 Streptomyces sp. SID14436
CGGCCACTCGGCGGGCGGCCACCTCGCCCTGTGGGCCGCCGCCCGGCACCTGCTGCCCGCCGACGCGCCGTGGCGCACCGATCGCCCCGCCCCGCTGCGCGGGGTCGTCGCCCTCGCCCCCGTCGCCGATCTCGAGGTCGCCGACAAGCTGGCCGTGTGCGGGGGCGCCGTGCGCCAACTCCTCGGCGGCGACGAGCGGTTCGCGGAGCGCCTGCGGTACGCCGACCCGGCGGTGCTGCTGCCCACCGGCATCGCCACCACCGTCGTCCAGGGCCGCACCGACGTCGACGTGCCGCAGGCGGTCGCCGAGTCCTACGCCGACGCCGCGGCCAAGGCGGGCGAGGTGGTGGGCCTGACCCTGCTGGAGGACGTCGGCCACTTCCCCCTGATCGACCCGACGGCCGACGCCTGCGCGGTGGTTGCGGAGGAGATCGCCCAACTGGCCTGGTGAGGGGCCGGCTTCCGGACCGCTGCCGCGACGTCGGGCCGGCCGCCCGTCGTACCCCTCATACCTCTCATACCTGGGAGCTACCCCGCAGGTGAGTCCCGCGGCGGGACGCGGGACGCCCCCGTGACTGCGTAACTTCCTTGCCCAGCGGGCCCGATGGCCGGGCGCCGCACGGGAGGCGGAGGGACGAGGCGGCGGGGGGAGCGTGGCCCGGGCGACGGCGCCGGGGCGGGGCGGGGGCGGGAAGGGGAGCGCCGCGCGCGGGGGAGGGGCCTGCCCGCCGCGCTCGTCGGCCTCTCCGCGACGGCCGTACTCCTCCGGCACCGGACGGCCCGCCGGCCGACCTCGAGAGGAGTGCGCCATGTCTAGGCTGAAGCACGTGACGGACACGGGGGGACGACGCGGACTGCGGTTGCTGCTGATGCTGCGGCACGACCTGCTGACGCTGCGGGCCGACCCGATGCCCCCGTCGGTGTGGCTGCGCTGGGTGCCGCACGGACTGGTGTGCCTGGCGGCGGTCGCCCTCCTCGTCGGCGACGCCGACCAGCTCCACGGGCAGGGAAAGCTGGGCATGGGCACTTCCCTGCTGATCGCGGCCGGACAGTGCGGGGCGGTCGCCCTCGCGCTGCACCGCCCGGTGCCGGCGCTGTGGCTGTCGCTCGCCGCGACGCTCACCGGAGCCGTCCTGCTGCGCCCCCTGCTGATGGGGTACCAGATCTCCGGCTTCCCCTGGCCCTGGAACCCGTGGGGCATCGCCGCCCACCTGCTCGTGCTGCTGCTGCTCGCCCTGCGAGTGCCCACCCGCGCCTCCGCCGCGGCGCTGGCCCTGACCGCACTGCTCACCTTCGCCCTCCAGGGCGTGTGGGAGGCGTGGTACCACTCGCCCACCGGTGAGGCCGCCGTGCTGCTGTCCGCCGTCGCCGTCGTGCTCGGCATCGCGCTGCGCGGCCGCCGCGAGGCCCGCGCCGAACTCGTGGAACAGACCACGCTCACCGCCGAGGAACGCGCCCGCCGCACCCTCCTGGAGGAGCGCAGCCGCATCGCGCGGGAACTGCACGACGTGGTGGCCCACCACATGTCGGTGATCTCCATCCAGGCGCAGGTCGCCCCGCACCTCGTCGAGGACCCGCCCGGCGAGCTGAAGGAGAACCTCGCCGGCATCCGGCAGAACGCGGTCGACGCCCTCACCGAACTGCGCCGCGTCCTCGACGTGCTGCGCTCCGAGCACCCCGTCCCCGACGACGGCCCGGAGACCTCCCGGCACGCCCCGCAGCCCACCCTGGACCGGCTGGAGGCGCTGGTGGAGAACACCCGCGCCGCCGGACTCGCCGTCACCACCGAGGTGAGCGGCGGGCGGCGCCCGCTGCCGCCCGGCGTGGAGCTGTCGGCGTACCGGATCGTGCAGGAGGCGCTGAGCAACGTCCTGCGGCACGCGCCCGGAGCGACCGCACGCGTCGCCCTGGCCTACGACCCGGACGGGCTGCGGGTGGAGGTCGTCAACACCAGCCCGTCCCGGGAGGCGCCGCCCTCGGCCGGGGCCGGGCACGGACTGCTCGGCATGCGGGAGCGGGCCGTCATGCTGGGCGGCGGGCTGACGGCCGGCCCCTGGTCGGGAGGCGGCTACCGGGTCGACGCCTACCTCCCCGCGCCCGCGCCGCACGCCTCGGCCCTCCCTCTCCGGAACGGCACCGCATGATCCGTGTACTCGTCGCCGACGACCAGCAGATGGTCCGGCAGGGCTTCACCGTGCTGCTCAACACGCAGCCCGACATCGAGGTGGTGGGGCAGGCGGTCGACGGGCTGGACGCGGTCCGGCAGACCGCCGGCCTCGCCCCGGACGTCGTCCTCATGGACATCCGCATGCCCGAACTCGGCGGCATCGAGGCGACCGCCCGCATCACCGCGGCGACCCCGCAGATCAGGGTCCTCGTCCTGACCACCTTCGACCTCGACGAGTACGTGTACGAGGCGCTGCGCGCCGGGGCGTCCGGCTTCCTGCTGAAGGACGCCTCCGCCGAGCAGCTCGCCGAGGCGGTCCGGATCGTCGCGGCCGGGGACGCCCTGCTCGCGCCGGGCATCACCCGGCGGCTGATCGCGGAGTTCTCCCGGCTGGCTCCCCGGCCCCGGACCCCGCCCGCACAGCGGGTCGCGGAGCTGACCGACCGGGAGACGGAGGTGCTGGTGCTGATCGCGCAGGGCCTGTCCAACGCGGAGATAGCCGTCCGGCTCGTGGTGGCCGAGCAGACCGTGAAGACGCACGTCGGCCGGATCCTGGTGAAGCTCGGCCTGCGGGACCGCACCCAGGCGGCGGTCTTCGCCTACGAGTCGGGACTGGTCCGCCCCACCGGGTACTGAGCGGTGCCGGGTTCCTGAGCGGTGCCGGGGCCGGCGGGGCGCGGTGCCGGCGGCCTCCGTGCCCCGCGGGTAGTACCTGAGACGGACCTCGCGGAACCCGTCTCCACGGGGACGACCGCGGTCACCCGGTCGGCCTACCGTGTGAGCGTGACCGAGACGACCCACACGCAGCCCCCGGGCGGCCCGCGCCGCGCCGGGGACGGGGCGGATTCCCGCAGCCCGGAGTACCGGCTGGCCCAGAACGTCCTCCAGGGCCTGCGCCAGGACCTGTTCCACGACCCCTTCGCCTACCGCCCGCTGCCGCCCCGGCGCACCGACGGCCCGTTCGTGCGCCGGCTGCCCGGGCGGCTGCGGTCGGCCGCGCGCCACCTGCCGCACGCCGTGGTGGGCGGCATCGCGCTGTTCGCCCTCTTCGTCGGGGCGGTGTCGGGCGGCATCCCCGGCGGCGACGCCCTGGCCCTGCTGACCGGCATGCTGTGCGCGCTCCCGGTGCTCGCCACGCTGGTACGGCCGGTGGGCGCGTTCTGGCTGTCGCTGGGCGTGACCCCGGTGGTCGCCGTCCTCAGCGGCAGCGGCGCGGGCGACTGGCCGTGGATGCCGGGCGCCTTCCTCAGCCACCTGGCCGTGCTGGTCGTCGTGGCACTGCGCACCCGGCCGCGGACGGCCGCCTGGATGTGGGCGCTGACCGCCCTGTACGCGCTCCTGTCGGACGTGGTCTTCGGCGGCCCGTACTACTACACGAACAGCGGCCCCATGATGGTGACGTCCGCCTTCGCCCTGCTCGTGGTGTCCCTGTGGCACGTGCGCCACACCGCCCAGCAGGAAGTGACCGCGCAGCAGACCGTCACCGCGCAGGAGCGGTCCCGGCGCACGCTGCTGGAGGAGCGCACCACCATCGCCCGCGAGCTGCACGACGTGGTCGCCCACCACATGTCGGTGGTCGCCATCCAGGCCGAGGCCGCGCCGTACCGGGTGGAGAACCCGCCGCCGGAGCTGGAGCGCGCCTTCGCCACCATCCGGGAGAACGCGGTGGCCGCCCTCACCGAGCTGCGCCGCGTCCTCGGTGTGGTGCGCGCCGAGGACTACGAGGCCCCGGACGCCCCGCAGCCCACCCTCGCCGACCTGGACGCCCTGCTCGCCAACGTCCGCGACACCGGCCTGGACGTGGAGAAGGCCGTGACCGGCGCGGTGCGGGAGCTGCCGCAGGGCGTGGAGCTGTCGGCGTACCGGATCGTGCAGGAGGCGCTGAGCAACAGCCTGCGGCACGCGCCCGGCGCGAGCGCCCGCGTGGAGATCGGCTACGTGCTCGGCGGGCTCGGCGTGCGCGTCGTCAACGGCCCCGCGCCCTCCCCCCATCTGATCAAGCCCTCGCCCGGCGCCGGACACGGCATCACCGGCATGCGGGAGCGGGTCTCCATGCTGAACGGCGAGATGACGGCCGGACCGACCGACGACGGCGGCTACGAGGTGGCGGTCTTCCTGCCGGTCACCGCGGTCCACGAGACGAGCGAGGAAACGGCATGACGATCCGCGTCCTGATCGCGGACGACCAGATGATGGTGCGCGAGGGCTTCTCGGTCCTGCTCAACGCGATGCCCGACATCGAGGTCGTCGGCGAGGCCGTCAACGGGCGGCAGGCGGTGGAGCGGGTGCGGGAGCTCGGCCCCGACGTCGTCCTGATGGACATCCGCATGCCCGAGCTCAACGGCATCGAGGCGACCCGGGAGATCGTCGCCGCCGACGGCACCGCGAAGGTGCTGGTGCTCACCACCTTCGACCTGGACGAGTACGTCTACCAGGCGCTGCGCGCGGGAGCCTCGGGCTTCCTCCTGAAGGACGCCTCGGCCCGTCAGCTCGCCGACGGGGTCCGGGTGGTCGCCGCCGGGGAGGCGCTGCTCGCCCCGACCGTCACCCGGCGGCTGATCACCGAGTTCTCCAAGCTGTCCGAGGGCCCCCGCCTGATGCCGGCCGCGCACGCCGCGTACGGCGACCTCACCGACCGGGAGACGGAGGTGCTGGTGCTGATCGCGCAGGGCCTGTCCAACGCGGAGATCGCCGGACGGCTGGTGGTGGCCGAGTCGACGATCAAGACCCACGTCAGCCGCATCCTGGTGAAGCTGGGCCTCAGGGACCGCACCCAGGCGGCCGTCTTCGCCTACGAGGCCCGGCTGGTCACCCCGGGCTGACCCGCGTTCCCCGTCGGGCACTGGCACACGGCAGGTGGGCGTTCTAAGGTCCCGGCATGATGGCTCAGCCCGACCTCGCGTTCGATCCGTGGGACCCGGCCTTCGTCGCCGACCCGTACCCCGCCTACGCCGAGCTGCGGGAACGCGGCCGGGTGCACTGGTTCGAGCCGACGAACCAGTGGCTCGTCCCGCACCACGCGGACGTGTCGGCGCTGCTGCGCGACCGCCGCCTGGGCCGGACCCACCTGCACCGCTTCACCCACGAGGAGTTCGGCCGGACCCCGCCCCCGCCCGAGCAGGAGCCGTTCCACACGCTCAACGACCACGGCATGCTCGACCTGGAGCCGCCGGACCACACCCGCATCCGGCGGCTGGTGTCGAAGGCGTTCACCCCGCGCACGGTGGAGCGCCTGAAGCCGTACGTGGAGGGTCTCGCCGGCGACCTGGTGACCGCGCTGGTCGACGCGGGCGGCGGGGACCTGCTGCGGGACGTGGCCGAGCCGCTGCCGGTCGCGGTGATCGCGGAGATGCTCGGCATCCCCGAGGCCGACCGGGCGCCGCTGCGTCCCTGGTCGGCGGACATCTGCGGGATGTACGAGCTGAACCCGTCCGGGGAGGCGGCCGACAAGGCGGTGCGCGCGTCGGTGGAGTTCTCCGCCTACCTGCGGGATCTCATCGCCGAGCGCCGCAAGAACCCCGGCGACGACCTGGTCTCCGGCCTGATCGCGGCCCACGACGAGGACGACCGCCTCACCGAGCAGGAGATGATCTCCACCTGCGTCCTGCTGCTGAACGCGGGCCACGAGGCCACCGTGAACTCCACGGTCAACGGCTGGTGGGCGCTGTTCCGCAACCCCGGCCAGCTCGCCGCCCTGCGCGCGGACCACTCCCTGGTGCCGAGGGCCGTCGAGGAGCTGATGCGCTACGACACCCCGCTCCAGCTGTTCGAACGCTGGGTGCTGGACGAGATCGAGATCGACGGGCAGGTCATCCCCCGGGGCGCCGAGATCGCCATGCTGTTCGGCTCCGCCAACCACGACCCGGCCGTCTTCACCGACCCGGACCGCCTGGACCTGACCCGCGCCGACAACCCCCACATCTCCTTCAGCGCCGGCATCCACTACTGCATCGGCGCCCCGCTGGCCCGCATCGAGCTGGCCGCGTCGATGACGGCCCTGCTGGAGAAGGCCCCCGGCCTCCGCCTCGCGGCGGAGCCGCTGCGGAAGCCGAACTTCGTGATCAGGGGGCTGGAGGGGCTGGCCGTCGAGGTGCGGTGACGGACGAGCTGGAGGTGTGGCGTGTAACCGATCGGATACGCTGCGTCGTGGCTGGTCCGCATCACGGGGAGGGCGCATCATGACAGTCATGGCAGAGCGACCGACGACACGCGGTTCCGAGTCCGACAGCTTCAAGGGCCTGCTCAGGGCCCTCGACGAGCTGGACGTGCCCGACGGCTACAAGGCCGAGATCATCAGGGGGAACATCGTCGTGTCGCCGTGGTCGAAGGGTTACTACCTCGACGTCATGGAGCTGGTGTGCGATCAGCTCCGGGGGCACCTCCCCGCAGAGCACCGGATCAGCTACGGACCGTTCCTCTTCGTGTTCCCCGGGGTGGAACGCGCCTACGGGCCGGACATCCACGTGGCACACCGGGGCGCCAGCCGGAGCGCCAGCAATCACCTGGACGGCGAAGCACTCTCGTTCGTCGCCGAGCTGACCTCGACCTCCACCCGGGACGATGACCTGACCGACAAGGTCGTGGCCTACGGGAGGGCCGGCGTTCCCGTCTATCTCCTCCTGGACATGCAGGAGGAGCAGGCCACGGTCTTCTCGATGCCCTCGGCCAAGGGCTACGAGTCGCGGGACACCAAGCCCTTCGGCGAGAAACTGGGCATCCCCGCCCCGTTCGGCTGTGTACTGGACACCACGGGGTTCACGGCCCCCTGAAGCGGCCGGTCCCCTGCGCCGTCGGCACCGTCAGCCCCCACGCACCCTCCCGCACCTCCCACGTGCGGGTCCGGACCGGGCCCGAGACGAGCGAGTCCGCGCGGTAGCGGAAGTGGGCGCCCGAGACGGTCACCGTGCGGCCCTCGGCGAGCAGGGGGGAGGCTTCCGCGCCCACCGACAGGGGCCGTACCTCCACGCGGGCCGTGCCCGCGGCGGCGGGGACGACCGACACGGCCTCCACCGGCTGGTGCAGGTCCACGAGGGTGTGCCCGTCCACCTCCACGCGCAGCCGGGCGTGCCGCTCCGGTGCGGAGACGGTCCGGGAGGGGCGGGCGGGCACCAGGGTCCGCACCAGGGAGTGGCAGGTCCGCAGCCAGGGGCGGTCGGTGTCGGCCGCCTCCCGCACCGTCGCGCCGACCGGCGGGATGCGCAGGCTGCCGAGGACCACGCCGTCGCTGTCGTCGACCAGCAGGTCCATGCGCCGTTCCGCGCCCTCCAGGACGGCCCGCGCCGCGCCCACCGCCCCCGCCGGCACGCCCAGCGAGCGGGCCAGGGACAGCGCGCCGCCCACCGGCACCAGGGACAGGACACATCCGGCCAGCTCCCGCCGGCGGTGCAGCAGGCTCACCGCCCGGATCAGCGCCCGGTCGTCGCCGACCACCACCGGGCGCCGGGCGCCGCGCCGGGCGAGCGCCCGGTCGAACTCCTCCGGGCCGTCCGGCAGGCACACCTTGGTGCCCGCCGCACCCCCGCTGAGCACGTCCTTAGCGATACGGACGGACTCGCCGTCCGCTCGCCGCGCGACCGGATCGATGACCACCAGGAGCTGATCGGACGTCGCGGAAGTCGCCACCTCGGCCATGCCTCGCTTCCTCGGGTAGCATCTTTGTGCAAGAGCCCCTTTGCGCTATTGCGCCAGGGGCTTCGTCTATTCCGGGGCACCCGGTCCGACGGTCGGCGGCCAACGATGGTCGCGGTGCACGCGGCGGAGATCCTCCGCGTACGCCCCTGACCCTGGACATGCCCCGCCCGGAAGGGGTGTACGCGCGTGCCCGCACTTGTGCTGCTCGGTGCTCAGTGGGGTGACGAAGGCAAGGGAAAGGCGACGGACCTGCTCGGTGGTTCCGTCGACTACGTGGTGCGCTACCAGGGCGGCAACAACGCCGGCCACACGGTGGTGGTGGGCGACCAGAAGTACGCCCTGCACCTGCTGCCTTCCGGAATCCTCTCCCCCGGCTGCACGCCGGTGATCGGCAACGGCGTCGTCGTCGACCCCTCGGTCCTGCTCTCCGAGCTGAGCGGGCTGAACGACCGCGGCGTCGACACGTCGAAGCTGCTGATCAGCGGCAACGCCCACATCATCACGCCGTACAACGTGACGGTCGACAAGGTCACCGAGCGCTTCCTCGGCAAGCGCAAGATCGGGACCACCGGCCGGGGCATCGGCCCCACCTACGCCGACAAGATCAACCGGGTCGGCATCCGTGTCCAGGACCTGTACGACGAGTCGATCCTGACGCAGAAGGTCGAGGCGGCCCTCGACGTCAAGAACCAGATGCTCACCAAGCTCTACAACCGGCGCGCCATCGCCGTCGGCCAGGTGGTCGAGGAGCTGCTGGGCTACGCCGACAAGCTGGCGCCCTACGTCGCCGACACGGTCCTGGTGCTCAACGAGGCGCTGGAGCAGGACAAGGTGGTCCTCTTCGAGGGCGGCCAGGGCACGCTGCTCGACATCGACCACGGCACGTACCCCTTCGTCACCTCCTCGAACCCGACCGCGGGCGGCGCCTGCACGGGCGCGGGCGTGGGCCCGACGAAGATCAGCCGGGTCATCGGCATCCTCAAGGCGTACACGACCCGCGTCGGCGCCGGACCGTTCCCGACGGAGCTGTTCGACGAGGACGGCGAGGCCCTGCGGCGCATCGGCGGCGAGCGCGGTGTCACCACCGGCCGCGACCGGCGCTGCGGCTGGTTCGACGCGGTGATCGCCCGCTACGCCACCCGCGTCAACGGCCTCACCGACTTCTTCCTGACCAAGCTGGACGTCCTCACCGGCTGGGAGCAGATCCCGGTGTGCGTGGCGTACGAGATCGACGGCCGGCGCGTCGAGGAACTGCCCTACTCGCAGACCGACTTCCACCACGCGAAGCCGGTCTACGAGATGCTGCCGGGCTGGTCCGAGGACATCACCGGCGCGAAGTCCTTCTCCGACCTGCCGAAAAACGCGCAGGGCTACGTGAAGGCGCTGGAGGAGATGTCCGGCGCCCCGGTCTCCGCGATCGGCGTGGGACCGGGCCGCGACGAGACGATCCAGATCAACTCCTTCCTCTGAGGCCCCTCCCGGGGCATCCGGGAACACCACGGGACGGCCGGTGCGAGGCGATCGCACCGGCCGTCCCGTCGTCGTGCGTGCGGACATTCAGCGGGGATGGGTGGCCTCGTTGAGCAGGTGCGCGGTGAGGACCGTGGTGGTACGGGCGTGGGCGCGGGCCCTGCGCAGCAGGGAGAGGCGCTGCCCCGGCGTGCCGAGGTGCGCGTCGGCCTCCATCAGGCTCAGAAGGGTGCGCAGACAGCTGAGCTGGGCACGGACCGACGGGTCGGGAGGCGTGGTGCCGCGCCGGCCCAGATCCTCCAGCAGCGCTTCGAGCTGACGTCGGGCCGAGGCGACCTGCGGCTCGGGGGATCGGGTCATCACATCGGGTCCTCCCTCGGGGGCGGTCCTGCGGACGGGGGGCAGGAAACCCGCCAAGGCTTTCGTGCCCGCGCCGTGCGGGCCAGGCAGCCGAACCGGCGGTCGGGCGGCAGTTTCCCGGCAGTTCCGGCACCGGTGCGGCAGAACGGCGGCGCCACCGGCAAACGGCGCCGCATTCCCTGCCTCCCGCCTTGTTCGGCTTCTCGGAATCCGCCTACGTTCCTTCCCGACTCGCCCGACGACTTCCGTGAACGGGCTTCGGCGTCACAGAGTAGGGAGAACCCCATGTCATTCGACGAGATCGCCCCGGAGGGTATCGAGAAGGAACTGGCGAGCCATTTCGCGGACCGTTTCGACGACGCCACACTGCGCGAGCTCTCGCAGAACTTCCGCCGCAACGGCTACGTCAAACTCCCGGACTTCGTCTCGCGCGACCTCTTCGCGACCGTCACGAAGGAGTGCCACCGCCTGCTCGACCTGCACCAGCAGCGCATCGACATCCACCTCAAGGAGACCGGCAACTCGCCGCGCTTCATGAGCACGGTGAGCCAGAAGGCCATCGAGCAGGACAGCGAGCTCGTGCGGACCATCTACAACTCCGAGGCGATGATGGGCACCCTGTCCCGCATCGCGGCCGAGCCGGTCCTGCCCTGCCCGTGGGACGAGGAGAAGTACGTCCTCATCCGCCAGCACAAGCAGGGCGACACCCACGGCTGGCACTGGGGCGACTTCAGCTTCACCGTCATCTGGATCATCGAGGCCCCGGGCCCGGAGTTCGGCGGCCAGCTGCAGGCCATTCCGCACACGGACTGGAACAAGGACGACCCGCGGGTCCACGAATACCTCGCCAAGCACCAGATCAGCACCTATCCGCACGCGACCGGGGAAATGTACTTCCTGCGTTCGGACACCACCCTGCACCGCACCATTCCGCTGAACGCCGACCGGACGCGGATCATTCTCAACACCTGCTGGGGCAGCGAGAAGGACCAGCAGAAGTCGGCGACGCACGAAACCATGCAGGCGATGTTCAACTGATTCCGCGCTTTCTGCCGGAATTCGGCGCCGTTCGACGGGACCGGCGGGTCGCGTCAGGCGTTCACGCTCGACGGGCCGGTGTGGTTCGCTGCGCACGTTCGGCGCCCGGCGCCGAAGCGCGGGCGGGCCGGCACCGGCCCGCCCGCGCCCCCCAACCCCCCAAAAGAAAGAGCAGTCGGATGACGACGGCCCTTGTCCTGGTAGATCTCCAAGTCGGCCTGCTGGCCGGAGAGGAAGCGGTACCCGAGGCGGATTCCCTGCTGGGCCGGCTGCGCCCGCTCGCCGAGCGCGCCCGCGCACTCGGCATCCCCGTCGTCCACGTGCAGGACGACGACCTCGGCGAGGTCGGCTCCGAGGAGTGGCGGATCGACCCGCGGCTCGGCGCGCAGGACGACGACCTCAGGGTGCGGAAGGCGGAGTGCGACGCCTTCCACGAGACCGAGCTGGACGAACTGCTGCGGGCGCGCGGCGTGCGGCACCTCGTCGTGGCGGGCCTGACCACCGAGCTGTGCATCGACTCCACCTGCCGCAAGGCGGTGACGCTCGGCTACGACGTGACCCTGGTGTCCGACGGCCACTCGACGCCGTCCGACCACCTGCCCGTCCAGGCGATCGTCGACCACCACCACCGGATCCTCGACGGCTACGGCGTCTACATCAACCGCCGGCCGTACGAGATCCGCCTCCAGTCGGCCGCCGAGGTCGACTTCGTCGCTCCCGAGGAGCCCGAGCCGCAGGCGGTCGGCACGCCATGACCGCCACCTCTGCCCCCGCGAACACGCCGGACACCGCGCCCGGTCCGGCGCCCGGCGCGGCAGCCGCCCGGCGGACGGCGGTGCTGGCGCCGCTGACCGGCCTGGCGGTGGTCCTGCTGACGGCGGTCCTGGGCGTGCTGGCGCAGGCACCGCCGGCCGCCCGGGGCACGGACGCGCCGGCGGGTGAGTTCTCGGCGGCCCGTGCCGCCGGGTACCTCACCGGCATCGCCCGCGCCCCGCACCCCGTCGGCAGCACCGAGCACACCCGGGTGCGGGAGTACCTCGTGCGGACGGCGCGGGAGCTGGGGGCAGAGGTCACCGTCCAGTCGGGGGAGGCCGTCCAGCCGGAGATGGGCAGCCCGTTCGCGTCGGCGACCGTGCACAACGTCGTCGCCCGGCTGCCCGGCCGGGACGGGCCGGCCGCCCCCGGCGGGGCGCTGCTGCTCGTCGCGCACTACGACTCCGTGCCCACCGGGCCGGGCGCGGCGGACAACGGGGCCGCGGTCGCGTCCCTGCTGGAGACGCTGCGCGCCCTGAAGGCGTCCGGCGGGGTCCGGCACGACGTCGTCGTGCTGTTCAGCGACGGGGAGGAACTCGGCGCGCTGGGTGCCGAACTGTTCGTCCGGGAGCACGGCCTCGACGCGTTCGGGGCGGTGCTCAACTGGGAGGCGCGGGGCAGCGGCGGCCCCCTGATGATGTTCGAGACCGGTGAGGGGAACCTGCCGCTCGTCGACGCGTTCGCCGGGGCCAACCCGCGTCCGGTCGCCAACTCGCTGGCGTACGAGGTGTACCGGCGGCTGCCGAACGACAGCGACTTCACCGTCTTCCGCCGGGAGGGCGTGGCCGGCCTCAACTCGGCGTTCATCGACGGCTTCCACGACTACCACGCGCGGTCCGACACCGTGGCACGGCTCGACCGGGACAGCATGCAGCACCACGGCGACACCATGCTCGCCATGGTGCGCTCCCTGGACGGTGCCGGCCCGGACCGGATGCGGGGCGACAACGGGGTCTACTTCGACCTCTTCGCCCGGGTCCTCGTGCGCTACCCCGTGGTGTGGGCCCTGCCGCTCGCCGGGATCACCCTGGCCGCGCTCGCCGGGCTGCTGGCCTGGGGCATGCGCAGGTCGGTCCTGCGCCCCGGGCGGGTCCTCGGCGCGGCGGGCACGGTGTGCGGCGCGCTGGTGGCCGCCGGGGCCGTCGTCCACGGGCTGTGGACGCTGACGCTGGCGCTCGCCCCCGGCCTGGCCGCGCTGCCGCTGGCCGAACCGTACGACGGCGGCTGGTTCGTGGCG
>NZ_JAAGMD010000703.1 GCF_010548465.1 Streptomyces sp. SID14436
CCGCCGGACCCGGATCCCGGCCGCGCGCCCGTGTCCACGGCCGGGGCCCGGCCACCCCTCTGACGGTCCGTCGCCTGCCGCGGCGACGCCCGCCGCACCCCGAGCCCACCTGGGCGATCACCGGTGGCGGGGCGGTATCGCCGCTCATAGCTTCGGCTCATGACCAAACGACACCTCACCTACCTCGCCTGCACCGCGGCGGTCGTGGCCTCGGGCCTGGCCGCCGCACCGTCGGCGGACCACCGCTCCGTGCACCGGGTGACCCCCGGCGAGTCCATCCAGAAGGCCGTCGACGCGGCCGAGCCCGGCGACACGGTCCTCATCGCGCCCGGCACCTACAAGGAGAGCGTCAGCATCACCGTCTCCGACGTGACCCTGCGCGGCTCCGGGGCGGGACGCACCGTCCTGGTCCCGGGCACCGGAAAGGACGCCTGCGCCGAGGCCGGCAACGGCATCTGCGTCACCGGGACCGACAAGGAACCCCTCAAGGACGTCTCCGTACGCGCGTTGACCCTGCGCGGCTACGAGAAGAACGGCCTGTGGGCCACCCGCACCGAGAAGCTGGAGGTGCGCGACGTCACCTCCGAGAAGAACGGCCAGTGGGGTATCGCCGAGGAACGCTCGGTGCGCAGCCTGCTCCGCCACAACGTGGCCCGGGACAACGGCGACGCCGGGCTGTTCGTGTCCAACACCACCGACACCGAGGAAGGCGCCCGCGACGCGGACGGCACCGTGATCCGCGACAACCGCGTGGTCGGCAACCGCATCGGCGTCACCGTGCGGCGCCTGCGCAACCTCAGCGTCGAACGCAACGAGGCCACCGGCAACTGCGCCGCCGTCTTCGTCGTGGGCGACGAGTCCACGCCCCGCGCCGGCGACCTGAGCGTCACCCGCAACCACATCCACGCCAACAACAAGCACTGCGCCGCCACGCCCCGGCTGCCCTTCCTCCAGGGCTCGGGCATCGTCCTCACCGGCGCCGAGGACACCGTGGTGGCCCGCAACCGGGTCGAGAACAACCAGGGCACCTCCCCGCTGTCCGGCGGCATCGTGCTGTTCAAGAGCTTCGTCGGCGCCGTCAACGAACGCAACGACATCCGCGACAACCTGGTGACCGGCAACAGCCCGGCCGACCTCGCCAACCGCGACACGGCCACCACCAACACCTTCCGCGGCAACACCTGCACCCTCTCCGAGCCCGCCGGAATGTGCTGACCCGGCCCTGCTCGCCCCCCACCCCCCATCACAGCATCAGCAGAAGCGAGGCAACGGATGACCACCGTTGATCCGGCTCCCCCGCCGCCCATGCGGCTGAGGGAGCTCGTTTTCGGGGCGGCCTGCGCCGCCGCCGTACGTGCGGCCGTGCGCCTGGGCGTGCCGGACGCGCTGGACGACACCCCCCTGACCGTCGACGACCTGGCCGCGGCGGTGAAGGCCCCGCCGCACACCCTGCGCCGCCTGCTGCGCGCGCTCACCTGCCAGGGTGTCTTCACCGAGCGGCCCGACGGCACCTTCGCGCACACCGACATGTCCCGCCTGCTGCGCGAGGACGACCCGCACAGCCTGCGCTACATCGCCCTGTGGTGCACCGAACCGTGGACCTGGAACGTCTGGCCGCAGCTCGACGAGGCCGTGCGCTCCGGACGCAACGTCTTCGAGGACGTCTACGACGAGGAGTTCTTCACCTACCTCAACGAGTCGGCCCCCGAGTCCGCGCACGTGTTCAACCGCGCCATGACGACCTCCAGCGAGCAGTCCGCGCGGGACGTCGCCCGGCTGCTCGACCTGACCGGCGTGGCCTCCGTGGTGGACATCGGCGGCGGCCAGGGACACGTGCTGGCCAGCCTGCTGGAGAAGCACCCCCACCTGCACGGCACCCTGCTGGACCTGCCGGGCGTCGTGGAGAACGCGGACCCACGGCTGCGCGAGGGCGGCTCCCTGGCCGGCCGGGTCACGGTCGTCCCCGGCGACTGCCGCGAGGACATCCCCGTCCAGGCCGACGTGTACATCATCAAGAACGTCCTGGAGTGGGACGACGACAGCACCCGCAGGGCCCTGGCCAACATCCGCCGGGCGGCGCGGTCCGGGGCCCGGGTCGTGGTCATCGAGAACCTCGTCGACGACACCCCCTCCATGCGGTTCACCACCGCGATGGACCTGCTGCTGCTCCTCAACGTCGGCGGCGCCAAGCACACCCGGCAGAGCATGACCGACCGGCTGACCGGCGCGGGCCTCGTCATCGGCGACGTCAGCCCCGTCAACGCCTACCTGCACGCCTTCGACTGCACCGTCCCCTAGACGGGACGACCGGACGACGGGCCGGCCCGCCGCCCCGCACACACGAGGCCGCCGGCTCCGCGACTGACGCGGAGCCGGCGGCCTCGGGACGTTCCCGGCCCGCTAGGAGCCGGGGCGCTCCCAGCGGTAGAAGCACTCCGCCATGGCGTCCTTCGGGCTGCGCCACGTCGCCGGGTCGTACGGGCTGACGTACGCCTCCAACTGCTCGCTGATGCTGCGGAACTCCGGATGCCCGGCCACCTTCGCGATGACGGGCGCCGGGTCCTGCTCGGACTCGATGAGGTGCAGGTACACGTCGTCGCCGAACCGGAACAGGCGCCGCCGGCTCACCCCGACCAGGTGGGGGAGCTCCCCCTGGTCGGAGGCGGCGAAGACATCGGCGATCCGCTCCGCCGAACCGGGAGCCATCCGGGCGACGATCAGGGCGTGGTGCATCGGTGCTGTCCTTCCTGGACCTTGGACCTTCCCGGACTTCCCGGACCGGTGCTTCAGCGGGTGGACGCGACGGACGCGCCGTCCCGCTCACGGGCTGCCTGCTCGATCCGGTCCCGGATGAGCGCCATCTGGGTGCGCGAGTTGCGGTTGATGTTGTCCGTCATCCACGCGTCGTCGACCGGGGCGTCGGGCTTCATCGCGAAGTCCTGCGTCCAGCGCATCTGCACGCCGCCCGGCAGCTCCGCGTACTCCCACAGGATGTCCATGTGGGCGAACGGGCCGGTCTCGACCCGGCGGGCACGCACCGTCCGTGCCGCGCGGTCCGGGGTGCGTTCCGACACCCAGCTCCACACCTTCCCGTTGTCGTCCGGGTGCATGGTCAGGCGGAACGTCGTGGTGTCGCCCTCGCGCGAGAGCACCTCGACGGAGGCGTACTCGCTGAACAGGTTCGGCCAGTTCTCGAGGTCGTTGGTCATCTCCCAGACGATGTCGAAGGGAGCGTCGATGGTGATGCTGTTCTCGGTGTGTCCTGCCACTTTTCAGGCTCCAGCCTTGAGGGTGTTGTTGACGAGGTCCAGGAACTCCCGGGGCGTCTTGCAGCGCTCCGAGTCGGGCGGCAGCGACCGGCTGTAGCGGTTCTCCAGCTCGCCGACGATGCCGAGCAGGCCGAGCGAGTCCAGACCGAAGGAGTCGAAGGGGGACTCCGCGGCCTGCCTCAGCTCCTGCGGGTCGACGGTGATGCCGGCCGCCTTCTTCATCAGGGCGGCCAGTTCGTCGAAGGTCACTTCGGTGGTGATCATGCTGTCTGCTCCTTCCCCGCCCGGTCCTGCCGGGCGGACTCGCCACCGCGGCGCACGACCAGCGCCGCGTTGGAACCCATCAGTCCCCTGCTGAGGACGAGGGCGGTGCGCAGCTCGGCCGGGCGGGCACGCGACGTCACCAGGTCGAGGTCGTGGCAGATGTCGGACACGTTCGGGGTGGGCGGAACCTGACCGTGTTCCATGGCGAGCACCGCGGCGACCGTGTCCAGCACCGGCGCCGCGCAGTGCGCCCGTCCGATGCCGGTCTTGGGAGCCGTCACGGGAACCCGCGTGCCGTGCGCGCCGAGGGCGTCGGCGATCGCCAGTGCCTCCGCCCGGTCCGCTTCGGGGACGCCCATCGCGTCGGCGAACACCACGTCGATCTCCTCCGGGGCGCAGCCCGCCTCGTCGAGGGCGCCCTCGATCGCCCGGGCCAGGCCGGCCCGGGAATCCGCCCAGCGGGACGCACCCGTGAAGGTGGCCGCGTGCCCGGCGAGCGTGGCCCGCACCGGCACACCCCGCTCCCGCGCCCGCTCCTCGTCCTCCACGACGAGCAGCGCACCGCCCTCGGCCGGCACGAAGCCGCAGGCCGCCGAGGTGAACGGGCGGTAGGCCCGCTCGGGCTCCTCGACGGTGCTCAGTTCGGGGTAACCGAGCTGGCACACCATCGAGTACGGGGCGAGCGGCGCCTCGGCGGCACCCACCAGCATCGTGCCGGTGCCGCGCCGCACGTCGCGGGCCGCGTGCGCCAGGGCGTCCAGTCCGCCGGCCTCGTCACTGGCCACCACACCGCAGGGCCCCTTGAAGCCGCCGCGGATGGAGATCTGGCCGGTGCTCGCCGCGTAGAACCAGGCGATCGACTGGTAGGGGCCGACGAACTTCGGTCCCTGGCCCCAGAGTTTCTGCAGCTCGCGCTGTCCGAACTCGCCGCCTCCGGATCCGGCGGCGGTGACCACCCCGACGCCGAACGGGTCCGCGGGGTCACCGCTGCCGAGCCCGGCCTCGTCGAGGGCGAGGGCGGCGGCGGCCATCGCGAAGTGGCTGAACCGGTCGGTCTGCACGAGGAACCGGTCCTCGATCAGGGCCCCCGCGTCGAAGGCGCGGACCTCGCCGGCCACCCGCAGCGGCAGATCACCGCAGCCCTCACGGCTGATCCGGTCCAGCACGACGACGCCCTCGCTGACGGCCTTCCAGAAGGCGTCGGGACGCATCCCGTTGGGTGCGATCACCCCGATGCCGGTGACGGCCGCGCTCCGAGGACGCCGGCCGCGCCCGGTGCGCTGTGTGCGCTGTGTGCTCATGGGGTCCTCCCGCCCGGCCCGGTCAGCAGCACCGCGGACTGGAAGCCGCCGAACCCGCTGCCCACGGAGAGCACGTTGTCCAGCTTCCGCGGGCGTGCGGTGCGCGGCACGTAGTCCAGGTCGCACTCCGGGTCGGGAGTCTCGTAGTTCGCCGTCGGCGGCACCACCTGGTGCTTCAGCGCCAGGACGCAGGCGACCACCTCGATCGCGCCGATCGCGCCGAGCGAGTGCCCCACCATGGACTTGATGGAGCTCATGGGCGTGTCGTGGGCGTGGGCGCCCAGCGACCGCTTCACCGCCGCCGTCTCGTGCCGGTCGTTCTGCCGGGTGCCGGAGCCGTGCGCGTTGACGTAGTCGATCCGGGCCGGATCGAGCCGGGCCTGCTCCAGCGTGCTGTCGATGGCCCGGGCCATCTCCAGCCCCTCACTGGTCAGCCCCGTCATGTGGTAGGCGTTGCCGAAGGTGGCGTAGCCGCCGATCTCGCAGAGGATCTCCGCGCCCCGGGCCCGGGCGTGCTCGTACTCCTCGAGGACGAGCACCGCCGCGCCCTCGCCCATGACGAACCCGTCGCGGCGGGCGTCGAAGGGCCGGGAGGCGTGCTCGGGGTCGTCGTTGTTCGGCGATGTCGCCTTGATGGCGTCGAAGCACGCCATGGTGATCGGCGATATGGGGGAGTCGGACGCCCCCGCGACGCACACGTCGGCGCGGCCCTCGGCGACGGTGTGGAAGCCGTAGCCGACCGCGTCGAGCCCGGAGGTGCAGCCGGTGGAGACCGTCTGCACCGGGCCGCGGGCGCCGAAGCGTTCGGCGACGACCGAGGCGAGGGTGCTCGGCTGGAACGCCAGGTGCAGCTTCGGATCGGCCGCCCGGTGGTCGACGTCCCAGCGGCTGCCGTGCTCGCTGACCTGGACGTAGTCGTGTTCCAGCCGGGTGGTGCCGCCGACGGCGCTGCCCAGGGAGACCGCGGTGCGCCACGGGTCGGCGGGGGAGGAGTCGAGCCCGGCCTCCCGCACCGCCTCGTCGGCCGCGACCGCCGCGAACTGGATGTACCGGTCCGCGTGCTGGCACAGGTCCGGGTCGAGGCCGTGCTCGAAGGGATCGAAGTCGCACTCGGCGGCTATGCGGGAGCGCAGTCCCGCCGGGTCGAACAGGGTGATGCCGCGGGTGGCGGTGCGGCCGGCTGCGAGGAGGTCCCAGAACGCCGTCGTCCCGGTCCCTCCGGGAGCGACCACACCGATACCGGTGACGGCCACTCGCCGGGTCATTTTATGGCCCCGCTGGGCTCGGACGGCCGTCCGTGCTGGGGCCCGCCGACCGTCAGCTGCGGTCCGGCCTCACTGGAGACGTTCTCCTCGGTGTCGACGTGCCCCAGACTCGGGTGCGGGGCCAGCGGACCCAGGTGGAACACCATCCGGGCCTCCTCGTCGGAGACGTTGCGGAAGCGGTGCCGCATGTCGACCGGGATCAGCAGGCCCTGCTCGGCCCGCAGCGGGAACGGCTCACCGTCCAGGTCCACTTCGAGCGCGCCGCTGACGACGTACACGAACTCCTCGGAGTACGGGTGGTAGTGCTCGCCGATGCGCTCACCGGGCTTGATGATGGCCAGGCCCATGAAGCCGCTGGTGGAGCCCACCGTGGCGGGGGTGAGGAGGGTCCTGAGGTCACCCCCGCGCCGGCGGTTGGGTTCCGTCTCGCTCAGGTCCACGATGCGTGGATGCTGCTTGGACATGATTGGTACCTCCGGGTGGGGCGGTGACGTCGGGGCGTCGACGGCCCGGCGTCACCGCGGTTGACCGTCAGGAAGCCGCCGAGCTGCGGTCGGTGACGGGCATCATGTCGGCGTGCGACAGGAGCCGGTTGAGGGTGCGCTCCGAGTCCAGGGACCCCTCGACGCCGATCGCGGCGCCGTCCAGCAGCCGCTCCAGCTCGGCGGCCTTGCCGGCGCCCTTGATGCCGAGGGCGGCGTGCAGGTCGAGGTCGAGCTCGCCGGTGACGTCGACCAGGCGGACCACGGTGTCGTCGCGCTGGAAGACGGTGCTCGCGTACACCGGGCCGGACGGGTCGTCGGCCGCGGCCTCGTCCTGGTGGGCGAGGAAGCGGGCCAGCTCCGTGCCGCGGCCGGTGACGGCCGGGTAGTACAGCATGTGCCGCCGCAGACCGGCGGGTTCGGGGCCGGCGGACACCACGTGGTGCACGGCCGGGAGGGCGGCGCGGGTGAAGAACACCCGGGCGGAGTCGGGGTCGGTGAGGTCCCGTTCCTGCTCCAGGTACGGGTCCAGGGCCTGCTCGACCGCCCGTACCCCGGGCTGCTTCGCCACGTGCCGCAGCGCCGCCAGCAGGTCGCCCTCCACCTCGACGGCGCGCACGACCCGGTTGCCGTGCATGAACAGGGACGTGCGGCGCAGCCGGGTGGTCTCGTCGACCTGGGCCTCGGGGGACTCGTACCCGGCCAGGAGTTCGGCGACCTTGGACTCGGAGCCCGGCTTCACGGTGAACGTGAGGGCGTGGCGGGCCACTCCCTCGCCCACGCGGGCGGCGGTCTGCAGGCCGGCCGCCGCCGCGCCGGACGCGGACGGCTGGTCGCGGTGGGTCTCGCGCAGGATGCTGTAGCGCATCGAGCGGGTGTCGCGGACGCAGCTGTGCATCGGCCGGACGGTCTCGACGTGCTCCTCGCTGTTCACCCACGCCAGGAAGGGCGGGGCGCTCTCCCACTCGCTGGTGATGAGCCACTGCGAGGGGTTCTCGATGGACTGGCAGAGCTGGTCACTGATGTGGCCGGGGACGGAGGCGACCTTGCTCCGCATGTGCTCGTAGGCGTCGAGGAACTGCTGCTGAGCTCCTTCGTACAGGTCGAGCAGCAGGATCACCCGCAGCCTGGAGCCGTCGAAGGCGGACTGCGCTATGTGTCCCGACGTGGTCATCCGGCACACCTCTCCTCTTCTTCGCGGAAGTTCTTCTGTCGAAGGTCAGGAACGACCGCCTGTCCGAAGGGGGCCGGGGTCGCCATGACTCGATGGTTGACGCGGCCTGAGGAGCGCGCGAGCGACACGGTGCACCTGGGTGAACCGCGTGTCATCCGGGTGCTGCCGGGACGAGGGGCGGCCCGCACCGGGCATGGAAGATGCGTCCCCTTTCCCAGCCCCGCGCGGGCCACGCTGGAGGCGTACTCCATGAACCGATTCGAAGAGGCCGGCGAGGTCGGTCACCGCACGCCCGTCCTCGTCGTCGGGGGCTCGCTCGTGGGCCTGTCCACGTCCCTGTTCCTCGGACGCCTCGGCGTCCCCCACACGCTGGTCGAGCGTCACGCCGGCACGTCCGTGCACCCCCGCGGACGCGGCAACAACGTGCGGACCATGGAACTGTTCCGGACCGCAGGCGTCGAGGAGGGGATCAGGCGGGCGGCTTCCGTGCTGGCGGACAACCACGGCATCCTCCAGACGCCGAGCCTGGTGGGCGACGCGGGGGAGTGGCTGTTCCGGGAGATCGACCCCGGCGGCGGCCTGGCCCGCTTCAGTCCCACCGGCTGGTGCCTGTGCAGCCAGAACGACCTCGAACCCGTGCTGGTGGAGGCGGCCCGCGAACTCGGCGGCGACCTGCGCTTCCACACCGAGATGATGTCCTTCGACCAGGACGCCGACGGGGTCACCGCCCGGGTCAAGAGCCGGGAGACCGGCGAGCACACCACCATCCGGGCGGACTACCTCGTCGCCGCCGACGGCCCCCGCAGCCCCGTCCGGGAGCGGCTGGGCATCGCCCACAACGGCCCCGGCGACCTGTTCCACAACGTCAGCATCACCTTCACCTCCCGTGACCTGGCGGACGTGGTGGGGGACCGGCGGTTCATCGTCTGCTACCTGACCAGCCCGGACGGCGACGGAGCCCTGCTGCCGGTGGACAACCGCGAGCGCTGGGTCTTCCACGCCCCCTGGCACCCCGAACACGGGGAGACGCTGGAGGAGTTCACCGACGAGCGGTGCGCCGCCCACATCCGGCGGGCCGTGGGCGTACCCGACCTCGACGTCACCGTCACCGCCCGCGCCGCCTGGCACGCCGCCGAGCGGGTCGCCGAACGGTACGCCGACGGCCGGGTGTTCCTGGCCGGCGACTCGGCCCACGAGATGTCCCCCACGGGGGCCTTCGGCTCCAACACCGGCATCCAGGACGCGCACAACCTCGCCTGGAAGCTGGCCGCGGTGCTCGGCGGCTGGGCCGGTCCGGGGCTGCTGGACTCCTACGACGCCGAGCGCAGGCCCGTCGCCGAGGCGACCAGCGCCCGCGCCTCGTCACGCTCGGTCGAGCACAGCCACCCCGGCTACACCCCCGCCGAGGGGGCGGGCGGCCCGGGCGGCCGCAAGGGCGGCATCCTCAACGTGGCCCTGGCCTACCGCTACCCGCGCGGCGCGGTCGTCGGCGCCGCCCCCGCCGCCCCCGTCGTCCCCGACGGGGTGCGGCT
>NZ_JAAGMD010000729.1 GCF_010548465.1 Streptomyces sp. SID14436
TCCGGGCCCGCGCCGTGCGGCGCACCGGGCGGGGAGCGGTGCCGGTGGTGCCGGCGGTGCGCGGGCGGGTCGTGCGGAACGGGTGGGTCGGGCGGGTCATGACGGTCTCCCCCTGGGACGGACGGTGGCGCTCCTCGGCGCACTACGACCGTAGGGACCGGCGGCCTCCCGGGGGATGCGGGCCGCTCCCGTATCGGGGGTGGGGAGAACCCCCGTACGGGGTTTGCCGGGGCGCGTGCCGGGCCATGTAGGCTGTCGACTCGACCGGGGTCACGCCCCTGGTCACGGGTGCGTAGCTCAGGGGTAGAGCGCCTGCCTTACAAGCAGGATGTCGGCGGTTCGAAACCGTCCGCGCCCACCGGTACGACGGCGGGGCCCCGGAGCGATCTCCGGGGCCCCGCCGTCGTCATGGCGTGCCGGGGTCCGCGCCGGCCGTGCCGCCGCCGCCGCGCGGGGTCGCGTGCTTCAGTGCCGAGCGGGCGTGCACGCGGTCGGCGCCGGTGAGTCCGGCCCAGTACCGGTGGGTGCTGACGAAGACCGCGAGCTCGTGTTCGCGCCGCCGCAGCTTCTCCACCTCGGCCTGTTCGTCCTCGCTCCAGCCGGGCGAGGCGGGGCGTTCGACCCGGCGCCAGCCGGTGTCGTCGCTGAAGCCGTCGAGGGGCTCGACCGACCAGGGGAGGCGCTTCAGCAGGGCCGACAACTCGGCCCGGACCTGATGCAGTTCCTCCTGACCGGCGAGGAGGTCACTGGGGAAATCATAGGTCGCAGCCACAGCTCAATGATACTCCTGTTCGATTTTGGGTGGCGTGTTACCGGGGGTCCGACGCGAGGTTCACCCGATCGTGAGCAGCCCGCCCGAGCCTTTGCGCGCACCCGGTCGTACGGTGATCGTCATGGACATCGTGGGTGGGGACGCCAGGGGCGGGAACGAGGGGCGGGACGGGTCGGCCGGCAGGACGGCCGCGGGGACGGACGCCGGGGGAGTGGCGGTGCTGCTGGTGCCGTGGGCGGAGGACGACCTCTGGCTGCTGCGGCGCAACAACACTCCCGAGATGACCGCGCACATGGGCGGGCCGGAGAGCGAGGAGAAGCTGCTCGCCCGGCACCGGAGGTACCTCGACCTGGAGTCGGGACGGATGTACCGGGTCACGCTGGAGGGCGACGGTCAGACCGTCGGCACCATCGGTTTCTGGGAGCGGGAGTGGAGGGGCGAGGCGGTCTGGGAGACCGGCTGGGCCGTCCTGCCCGAGTTCCAGGGACGGGGCCTGGCCTCGCGGGCCGCCCGCGCGGTGATCGGAGCCGCCCGCGCCGCCGGCCGCCACCGCTACCTGCACGCCTTCCCCAAGACCTCCCACCCGGCGTCGAACGCGGTGTGCCGCAAGGCGGGGTTCAGCCTGCTCGGCGAGGTCGCCTTCGAGTACCCGAAGGGCAACCCGGTCGTCTCCAACGACTGGCGGGTGGACCTGGAGGCGGACCTCGACGAGGAGTGACGCGGCGGGCGGCGGGCGGCGGGCGCTGGTGCGGGGCGGGGGCGCGGGGCGAGACTGGGGACATGTGCCGGAGTATCAAGACCCTGCGTCCGCCCGCCCAGCCCGAGGAGGCCACGGAGGAGGAGATCCGCGCCGCCGCCCTGCAGTACGTGCGGAAGGTGTCCGGCTTCCGGGCGCCCGCCGCCCACAACCGTGAGGTGTTCGACCGGGCCGTGGAGGCCGTCGCCGGGGCCACCGCCGAGCTGCTGGACCACCTGGAGGTGCGCGGCGCCCCCGCCCGCCGGGCGAGCTAGGTCCGGCCGGCTTCTAGGACGCCTCCGTCACCTGCGGACGCCTGCGCATCAGGTAGCCGGCGCCCGCGCCCGCCGCGAACAGCGCGCCCACGGACACCGCCGTCGCCAGCCAGGTGGCCCCCAGCCAGTGGGCGCCGAAGTAGCCGAGCGCCACGCTGTACCCGGCCCAGAACAGGCCGGCCAGGGCCGACCAGGGGAGGAACTCCCGGGCCCTGCGGCGGGCGGCGCCCGCCCCGAGCGAGACGAGTGAGCGGCCCGCCGGGGCGAAGCGGGCCAGGATGACGAGGGCGCCGCCGCCCCGGGCCAGCGCGGCGCCGAGACGTTCCTGCGCGCCGGTGAGCCGCCGGGACCGGGCGATGGCCCGGTCGAACCGGGCGCCGCCGCGCCAGGCGAGGCGGTAGGCGACCAGGTCGCCCAGGACGGAGGCGGTCGCCGCGCAGAGGGTCAGCGCCAGGATGTCGGGCACGTCGGTCGCGGTGCCCGCCGCCGCTGCCGTGGCCGCCGTGATCACCAGGACCCCGCTGGGCAGCACCGGCAGGAACACGTCCAGCAGCACCGACAGAGCCACCACCGCGTAGATCCATGGGCTGCCGATCAGCGACCCGAAACTCTCCACCCGAACTCCCGTGGCTCCCCCGTGGGGCCAGCCCGTGCCGCGCTGTCGCGGTGGGAGCGGCAGGAGTGGCAGGAGTGGCCGATGACAGACAGCCATACAGCGTACGCCGGGCGGGTGACGGGAAGGTCACGGGGGGTTCCGCCGTTCGGTATCGACCCAGTGCCCGCCCCCGTGTACCCGTGTGCCCGTGCGGTGGAGCCGTCAGCGGCTGAGGTCCGTCTCCATGATCGTCCGGAGGCGGGGGCCCGCTTCCGAGGGGCGGGCGTGTTCCAGGCGCAGGGTCGCCGCGCGTCCCCGGGCCGTCAGGGTCATGAGCTGGTTGCCGAACCAGGGGCCGCCCGTGCGGCGCCAGGACACCGGCGGGCGTCCGCCGCCGCCGTGCCGGGCGAAGAGCCGGCCCAGCAGCCGGGCCGTGCGGCTCCAGCCGAAGCGGAAGCCGAGCTTGATCGACAGCGGGACGGAATTGTGGACCGGGGAGCAGGTCAGCTGCACCACGTGCGCGTCCGGGCCGCGCCGCCCGCGCCAGGCGGGCTCGGCGACGTAGGCGTGGTGGACGTCCCCCGACAGCACGCACACCGTGGCGGGCGCGTCAGGGCCGCTGCCCGCCTCCGCGATCAGCTCGCCGAGGGCGGCGAAGGACTCCGGGAACGCCGCCCAGTGCTCCAGGTCCGCCGCCCGCCGCAGCCTCTCCCCGAACCGTGCCCAGCGCGGCCCCTTGTCGCCCCGGCACAGCACGGAGTTCCACGCCTCCACGTCGTGCACCAGGTGCGGCAGCAGCCAGGGCAGGGACGTCCCGATGAGGAGGTGGTCGCAGGACTGCCGGTCGTCGAGGGCCTGCTCGCGCAGCCAGGCGGCCTCGCCCGGGTCGAGCATCGACCGCTCGTCCTCCGCCAGCACCCTGGCCGCGCGGCTGTCCACCATCAGCAGCCGGACCCGCCCGAGGTCACGCCGGTAGCTCCAGCGGACGGTCGCCGCGTCGGCCTCGGCGTCGGAGGCGAAGGCGCGCAGCACGTCGGTGCCGTCCGGGCTCTCCCGCACGGCCGCGTAGACGGGGTCGGCGGCCAGCTCGCGCGGCGAGAGGTTGCCCAGGTGCTGGTACACCCAGTACGACATCAGGCCGCTGAGCACCCGCTCCCGCCACCACGAGGTGGCGCGCATGTCCTCGACCCAGGCGGCCGAGGTGTTCCAGTCATCGATCACGTCGTGATCGTCGAAGATCATGCAGGTGGGGACGGTGGACAGCAGCCAGCGCACCTTCGGGTCGAGCCAGGACTCGTAGTAGAGGTGGGTGTACTCCTCGTAGTCCGCCACCTGGCTGCCCGGGGCCTCGCTCAGGTCGCGGCGGGCGGCGAGCCAGGCGCGGGTGGCCTCGGAGGTCTCGTCGGCGTACACCTGGTCGCCCAGCAGGAGCAGCACGTCCGGCCGTTCGCCGCCCGGGTCGGCCGCGATGCGGGCGGCGAGGGCGTCCAGCGCGTCGGGGCCGACGGGGTCGTGTTCGCCGGTGGGCGGGGAGGCCCAGCGGCAGGAGCCGAAGGCGACGCGCGTGTCGTCGGCCGGCCCGGGGGTGGCGATCACCGACGGCGGCAGGGCGTCGAAGGGGGCGTCGGGCAGCGGCCAGACGCGGGTGCCGTCGAGGTACACCTCGTACGGCGTGGCGGTGCCCGGGGTCAGCCCCGTCACCTCGACGAGGGCGTAGTGGTGGCCGGCGACCTGGAAGGTGCCCGTCCGGCCGCCGGACCCGTCCGCGCAGCGCACCTCGGCGGTGCCCGGGCGGCTCGTCTCGGCCCAGACGGTCGCGGACGAGCCGTCGACGTGGCGCAGCAGTGGTCCGAGCCGCAGTCCGGCCATGTGGTGACCCCTTCCTCCGTCGCCCCGTACGGTACGCAGCGACGGAGGCCGGCGGCGAGAACCCTGCGGTCAGCAGTTCGCGAGGTGTCCCTGGAGGGCGGACTTCTCGGCGGAGTCGACGGACAGGCCGTAGTAGTACTTCACCTGGACCCAGGCGCGTGCGTAGGTGCAGCGGTAGGCGGTGCGGGAGGGCATCCAGGTGGCCGGGTCCTGGTCGCCCTTGGACTGGTTGACGTTGTCGGTGACGGCGATCAGCTGCGGGCGGGTCAGGTCGTTGGCGAAGGACTGGCGCCGGGAGGTGGTCCACGCGTCGGCGCCGGAGTCCCACGCCTCGGCGAGCGGCACCACGTGGTCGATGTCGACGTCGGAGGCGGCGGACCAGGTCGCGCCGTCGTAGGGGGAGTACCAGCTGCCGCTGGTCGCGGCGCACGAGGAGTTGGTGACGACGTTGGTGCCGTCGCGCTTGAGGACCGTCTCGCGGGTGTTGCAGGTGCCGCTGATCGTGATCCAGTGCGGGAAGAGGTCGCGGTTGTAGCCGGTGCGGTCCTCGGGGGCGACCTTCAGGGCGGAGAGGTAGCCGCGGGCGGTGGCGGCGCTGACCGGGGTGGGGAGGGCGGCGGAGGCGGCCGGGCCGTTGAACAGCCCGGCCGAGGCTATGAGCGCGGTGAGCGCCGCGACGGTGCCGAGCCGTCGACGCGCGTAGACCTGGGACATGCGAACTCCCTTGTGGGGTGCGGGCGTTGAAGCGAGCAGGGGAATGCTCGCGACGCCGGGTTGCGCGGAGGAGTGGGCCCGTTGAGAAGCTAATGACGCGCTCATGACATGTCTATGGTTGAGACGTGAAGCTTCCGCGTCGATGTCCGGACGGGGCGTGGCGTACGCTGGGGAGCGCAGAAGGGGAGTAGCCCTACGCCGGACCGTCGACATACTGCTCAGCCCGCTGAGCCGGCGCCCGGAGGCGGACCGCGTGACCCGCGGTCGGCCGGCGAGACCTTCGGCATGCAGTGCACACCCGTGCCGCACGGCACGGGTGCCGTGTGTACTGCCGTGCCGAGGTGTCCCGTGGAACGCACAGCACTCTCGGCGGGGCAGTCCCGACCGATTGAGGAACCGTTGATCAGCCTGACCGTGACGGCCGTCGTCTTCGGCGTCGTCTTCCTCGCCGAGCTGCCCGACAAGACCGCGCTCGCCGGACTCGTCCTCGGCACCCGCTACCGCGCCTCCTACGTCTTCGCCGGTGTCGCCGCCGCGTTCGCGCTGCACGTGGTGCTCGCGGTGGCCGCCGGCAGCGTCCTCACGCTGCTGCCGCAGCAGCTCGTGCAGGTGATCACGGGCCTGCTCTTCCTGGGCGGCGCGGCGGTGCTCACCTTCCGCAAGGACGACGGCGAGGAGGTGGTCCGCAAGCCGGAGGACCAGTCCTTCTGGAAGGTCTCCGGGGCGGGCTTCATGCTGATCCTGGTCGCCGAGTTCGGCGACCTCACCCAGATCATGACCGCCAACCTCGCCGCCCGTTACGACGACCCGCTCTCCGTCGGCCTGGGCGCGGTGCTGGCCCTGTGGTCCGTGGCGGGACTGGGCATCCTCGGCGGCAAGGCGCTGATGAAGCGGGTGCCGCTGCGGCTGATCACCCGGATCGCGGCGCTGCTGATGCTGGGCCTCGGCGTGTGGAGCCTGTGGGAGGCGGCGACGGGGTGAGCCGGCCTGCCGGCTCCCCCCGGCCCTCGGGGGCGGGTGCGCCGGGCCCGAGGTGAACGTCCGGGGAACGGACGGTGAAGCCGGTGGCAGGCGCACGGATTATTTTGTACCGTGGATGAACAAAGTGGCTCCCGCCCGTTTTCCCTGACCGGCGGGCGGGGCCGCCTTGTCCCCCAGCCCACGCCGGGGCCCGGTCCGTCCCCGCCCGGAGTCCGGCCCGCGTTCCCCTGGAGCTGCCGATGACGGCCCCCCTCGTGCTCACCGCCCGCGCCCTCCTGCTCGACATGGACGGCACCCTGGTCAACTCCGACGCCTCGGTGGAGCGCGTCTGGCGGCGCTGGGCCGGACGGCACGGACTCGACGGGGACGAGGTCATGAAGGTCGTCCACGGCCGCCAGGGCTACGCCTCCATGGCGCTGCTGCTCCCCGGCCGGCCCATGGCGCAGAACCACGCCGACAACGCGCGCATGCTCGCCGAGGAGACCGCCGACACCGAGGGTGTCGTCGAGGTCCCCGGCGCGGGCGCCTTCCTCGCCTCGCTGGCCGGCCTTCCGCACGCCCTGGTGACCTCCGCCGACGTCCCCCTGTCCACCGCCCGGATGGCGGCCGCCGGGCTCGCCCTGCCCGACGTCCGGGTGACCGCCGAGTCCGTCGGCGCGAGCAAGCCGCACCCCGAGGGCTTCCTCAAGGGCGCGGCGGAACTGGGCGTCGACCCCGCCGACTGCGTCGTCTTCGAGGACTCCGCCGCGGGCATCGCCGCCGGCCGCGCCGCCGGGATGCGGGTCGTGGGCGTCGGCCCCCGGGCCGCCCTCCTCGACCCGGACGTCGCGGTGCGCGACCTCACCGGCGTACGGGTGGAGGCCGCCGGTGACGGCACCCTCCGGCTGCACGTCGCGCCCACCGGCCGGACGGACACCGCCGGCTGACCCCCTCGGGGCCCGGCCGGGCCTTCCCGTCGGC
>NZ_JAAGMD010000745.1 GCF_010548465.1 Streptomyces sp. SID14436
GCCCGCCGTCCGCCGGTCAGCCGGCGCCGCCGTGGCGTGCGGCGGCGCGCCCCATCCTGCGCACCGCCTCCGTGAGCACCTCGGCCGACGTCCCGAAGTTCAGCCGGGCGTGCCCCTCCCCTCCCGTGCCGAACGTCGGGCCGGGGTTGAGGGCGACCCGGCCCTGCTCCAGGAAGACGCTCGCCGGGTCGTCGCCGAGGCCGAGGGGACGGCAGTCGAGCCAGGCCAGGTAGGTGGCGGCGCCGGGGCGGTAGCGGACCCCGGGCAGGTGCTCGGCGAGGAGCGACGCCAGCAGGGAGCGCTGGGCGGCCAGGCCGTCGAGCAGCGCGTCCAGCCAGGGGGTGCCGTCCGTGAGGGCGGCGGTCTGGGCGATCACGCCGACGTGGTTCGGGCCGTCGGAGGCCTCCTCCGGCAGCCGCGCCAGGTCCTCGGCGGCCGCCGGGCCGGCCAGGGCCACGGCGGCCCGCAGACCGGCCAGGTTCCAGGCCTTCGAGGCGGACATCACCGACAGGCCGCGTTCGGCGCCGGGCACGCTCAGGTACGGCACGAACGGCTCGTCGCCGACGGCCAGCGGCGCGTGCGCCTCGTCGGCGACGACCCGCACCCCGTGCCGCTCGGCGAGTGCGGCGACGGTGGCCAGCTCCTCGCGGGTGTGCACGGTGCCGGTCGGGTTCTGCGGGCTGCACAGCAGGTGGGCGGCCTGCCGCCCGTCCTCCGTCACCCGCCGGTAGGTGTCCTCCAGGATCTCCGGATCCAGCCGGCCGTCCGCACCGAGCGGGGCCTCGACGACCCGGCGGTCCAGGTGCCCGACGAAGCCGTAGAAGGGCGGATAGACCGGCGGGTTGACCACCACCGCGTCCCCCGGCCTCGTGACCAGCTTGAGCAACTCGACGACGCCCGTCATGACGTCGGGCACGACGGCCGTGCGCTCCACGGCCACCCCGTCCCAGTTCCACCGTTTCGCGGCGAAGGCGGCCAGCGCCTCCGCACAGCGGGTGCCCGACGCGTACCCGGTGTCGCCGAGGGCGAGCGCGTCGGTCACGGCCCGCACCACCGGTTCGGCGAGCGGGACGTCCATCTCGGCCACCCACAGGGGCAGCACGTCGTCGGGATAGGTGCGCCACTTCGCGCTGGTGCGACGGCGCAGCTGGTCGAGGGAGAGGACCTGGAGCGGATTCGGTTCACCGGACGGTTCGTGCGGGATCCTGGTCATGGAGCACACGATAGGGGGCCGAGGAGTGGGCGACGACGACGCGGACACGACAGGCGGCGCCGAGACCGGCCCCGCGCTGGAGGTGGCCTGCGACGAATCGGGGTCGGACGGCGAGAACCTGACCGGCGGGAACACCGACGTGTTCGCCCACGCCGGGGTGCACGTCCCGGTGGCCGCGGCGGCCCTGGCCCTGGACGAGGTCCGCGACCGCATCCGCTCCCCCGCCGAGGAGTACAAGGCCAACCACCTGCTGCGGGAGAAGCACCGGCGGGTGCTGGAGTGGCTGCTCGCCCCCGGCGGGCCGATCCACGGCCGGGCCGGGGTGCATCTGACGGAGAAGGCGTACTTCGTGGTGGACCGGGTCACCGGCCTGCTGCTGGGCGACCCGCTGGCGGCCGCCGCGCTGTACCGCACCGGACGCCGCGACCTCGGGGACGAGGGGTGGCTCGCGTTCCTCGCGGCGGCCAACCGGCTGCTGCGCGCCCGCGACGACGGTGGCCCGCTGGCGCCCGCCGTGCACTTCCGCACCACGCTCGACGCCCTGCGCGCGGCCCGCCCCGGTACGCCGGCGGCCGGCCTCCTGGACCGGCTGGCGGAGCAGCGGGACCGGGCCGAGGCGTACCGGGCGGGGCTGTCCGGCGGTGCGAACGGGCACATCCCGGTACTGGAGCCGCTGCTTCCGGCCATCGTCTCGACGGCCGCGCACTGGAGCGCGGGCGGGCGGGCGGTGCGGCTCGTGCACGACCGGCAGAACATCCTGACGCCGGAGCACATCGCGTGGGTCGAGGAGTCGGCCCGCCGGGCGGGCATCCGCCTGAGCGGTCTGGAGCTGGTGGTCGCGCGGTCGGACGCCCGGGTCCAGCTGGCCGACTTCCTCGCCGGGACGGCCCGGCGGATCGCCTCCGACGAGCTGAACGGCCGCGGCGATCCGGCCCTCACCGCGCTGCTGCGCCCGTACGTCGTCGCGACGTCGGTGTGGGGCGACGCCCGGAGCCGGCGCGCCCTCGCCCCGGACGCCGGCCCGGCGGTCCACGTGGCCGGTTGACGTCCCTCCGGGACGGACCTCCCCTCCACCGGTGAACACCCGGGCGCCCGGCGCCGTATGGAGAGGGGGCACTCCACTCGGCGGAGGCCCCCGCGGTGCGCGCGCACCGCGTTGTTCTGGTTCGGGAGCCATGCATGAGGCACGCACGACGACGGGTCGTCCGGCGAGTGACACGGCTGGCGGCCGTCGGCGGACTCCTCCTGGGGGGCACGATGGTGACGCGCGCCGTCGCGAGTGAACCCCCGGTTCCGGAGGCGGTCCCGTACGCCGCCGCCGAGCAGGAGGCGGGCCCGGGAGCGGAGTTGGTGTCGCGGCTCGGGGCGTCCCGCACGGGCGGCAGCTGGATCGCCGACGACGGCGGCACGGTGGTCGCGGTGACCGACGAGGAGGCCGCGGACGAGGTGCGCCGGGCCGGTGCCGAGCCCCGGATGGTGCGGCACAGCCTGAAGGACCTCAAGGCGGCCACCTCCACCCTGCGGGAGGCCCCGAGGGTGCCGGGCACGGCGTGGGCGCTGGACTACCGGTCGAACGAGGTGGTGGTCCGGGGCGACCGCACGGTGTCCGCCGACGACTGGTCCGAACTGACCGGCGTGGCCGAGGACATCGGCGGATTCGTCCGCATGGAGCGCACGGAGGGGACGTTCACGCTCCGCCTCAACGGGGCGGAGCCCATCCTGTCGACCGCGGGCCGCTGTTCGGCGGGCTTCAACGTGACCGACGGCAGCCGGGAGTTCATCCTGACGGCCGGGCACTGCGGGCCGGACGGCTCGGTGTGGTTCGCCGACGGCGGGGGCCGGGAGCAGGTGGGCACCACGGTCGGCGGCAGCTTCCCCGGCGACGACTACTCGCTGATCGAGTACGACAGCGGCAAGGCGGGCCCGGGCGCCGGGGTGGTGGCGGTCGGGGACGGCAAGGGCATCCGGATCACCGGGGTGGGCGAGGCCGCCGTCGGTCAGCGGGTGTTCCGCAGCGGCTCCACGACCGGACTGCGCGACGGGGAGGTCACCGCGCTCGGCGCGACGGTCAACTACCCGGAGGGCACGGTCAGCGGCCTGATCGAGACCAACGTGTGCGCCGAGCCGGGCGACAGCGGCGGCCCGATGTTCTCGGAGGGCGTCGCGCTGGGCGTCACCTCGGGCGGCAGCGGCGACTGCCGGGCCGGCGGCACGACGTACTTCCAGCCCCTGACGAAGGCGCTGACGCAGCTGAAGGTGAAGCTCATCGTGTCGGGGCAGGACGGAGACGGCACCGCGACGGCCGCTCCGGCCCCGTCGGCGAGCGAGGCCGCCGACGCGGTCGGCGGCACGTCACCGGGGACGGGCACGGGCATCCCGGACGCGTCGACGCTGCTGTCGCGGCTCACCGACCCGCGGAACGTCGGGCCGGGCATGCTGATCATGGGGGGCAGTCTGGTGGCGCTGGTGGCGACCCGCTGGATCCGGGCCGAGCAGGACCGCAAGGCCTACCGGCGGCACTACTCGGCCACCTGGGGCTGACCGGCCCCGGAACGCCGGAAGGGCACCCGCGCAGGGCGGGTGCCCGGTGGATGACGTGCGCCGCCGAGGTCCGCGGGGGTCAGGCCGCTTCGGCCGATTGCGGGAGGGCCGCGGCCCATTCCAGGACCAGGCGCTGGTACTGCTCGCGCTGCTCGACGCTCAGTGTCCCGCCCGACCGGAGCCACAGGGCCCGGATCTCCTCGTTGACCTCGGCAGCCGATCGCTCGGAGGCTTCAACACTGGTGGACATGCTGTGAAGCATACGGCGACCGAAGTGAAGGCGCTGTGAGTAATCGCACGCGCATCGGACATTTCAGACGTGTCGCTGATCACGTCCATCTGCCGCCGAACGTGGGCGAGTTCACACCCCGGCACGGGCCGGGTGCCCGGCCGTGTCAGGTGCCCGGCTTGCGGCCGTACACGTAGACGTCGTCGTTCTTCTTCAGCAGCGACCAGTACTTCTTGGCGTCCTTCTTCGTCATGTTGACGCAGCCGTGCGAGCCGGGCGGGTTCCACATGCTGACGCCCGCCGAGTGGAAGGCCTGCCCGCCGTCGAAGAACTGGCTGTAGGGCATCGGCACGTCGTAGATCGTCGAGACGTGGTCGATGTTGCGCCAGTAGATCTTCTTCAGGCCGGTGCGCGTCTCGTGCCCGTTGCGCCCGGTGCGCACCGGCACGGGGCCGTAGGTGAGCTTCTTGCCGTCCTGGATCCAGCTGATCTGCAGCGTGAGGTTCACGCAGGCGATCCGGCCCTTGTTCACCGGGCACTTGCCGGCCTGGTTGGGGTTCTTGCCGACGGCCTTCTGCTTCTGCATCAGGTTCATCACGCCCCAGGTGACGGGGCCCGCGTAGCCGATGTTCGGCGAGATGCCGTGCTTGGTCTGGAAGGCGCGGATCGCCTTGCAGTCCGCGGCGGACTGCTTTCCGTCGGCCGGTCGGCCGAGGAACTTCTCCACCTTCTTCTGGTACGGCCCCGCCTTGGTGGTGCAGCTCGCGGCGTGCGCCGGGGCGGTGCCGGCGGCGAGTGCGAGCGGGGTCACCAGCGCGGTGATCCCGAGGGCGACGGCGCCCCGTCTGCGAATGTCCCCCATGGTCCGTCATGCCTTTCCGGGAAGCGGTCGTGGTCCGTGCTGTCCGTGCTGTACGTCACCTAGACATCCGCCCGGCGGGTTCGGTTGTGGCCGCGGGCCGGTCGCGACCGAACGGTGACAAAGGCCGCGGCCGGGCGGCGTAAAACGGGCCACCCGCCGCGCGGTGGACCGGGACCCGGCCGGGGGGCCGGAGCCTAGGCTTCGGTCATGGACCGTGCACTCGCCGGTGATCTCGCCCGGCTCCCCCAGCTCCTGCAGAGCGCCCGCGACTTCGCCGTCCGGGAGGTGGGCGGACTGTCCGAGCGGCCCGTGGCCCGCCTCGACGCGGCGCCGGCCCCACGGAAGCTGCCCCCGCACGGGGTCGGCACCGACGGCGCGCTGGCCCGGTTCGCCGAACGGTGGGCGCCGGGCTTCTCCGGCTCGGCGGGCCCCCGCTACCTCGGCTTCGTGACCGGCGGGGCGACGCCCGCCGCGCTCACCGGCGACTGGCTGACCGGGGCCTACGACCAGAACGCCAACGCCGCCGTGGGGTCCTGGGCGGCCGCCCTGGAGCGGGAGACGGTGGGCTGGCTGCGGGAGCTGTTCGGGCTGGGCGAGGAGCACCACGGGGCGTTCGTCTCCGGCGCGACGATGTCCAACACGGTGGGGCTGGCCGTCGCCCGTGAATGGCTGGGGGAACGGCTCGGGGTGGACGTGGCGGACGACGGGGTGGCCGCGCTGGGCCCGGTCGAGGTGCTGTCGGGCAGCCCGCACTCCACGATCGGCAAGGCGCTGTCCGTCCTCGGTGTCGGCCGGGGCGCGGTGCGGCAGGTGCCGGTCCTGCCGGGCAACCGCGAGGCGGTGGACGTGGCCGCGCTGGACACCGCGCTCGCCGAGCGGGCGGGGCGGCCGGTGATCGTGGTGGCGAACGCGGGGACGGTGAACACCGTGGACTTCGACGACCTGCGGGCCGTGGCCGCGCTGCGCGAGAGGCACGACTTCTGGCTGCACGTGGACGCCGCCTTCGGCGGCTTCGCCGCCCTCTCCCCCGCCCACGCGTCCCTGGTCGACGGCCTGGACGCGGCCGACTCGGTCTGCGTGGACCTGCACAAGTGGCTGAACGTGCCCTACGACTCCGCCGTGCAGTTCACCCGGCGCCGGGACCTGCAGACGGCCGTGTTCCACAACGCCGCCGCCTACCTGGGCCCGCCCGGCGGTGAACCGGACTTCCTGCACCTCACCCCGGAGACCTCGCGCCGCCTGCGGGCGCTGCCGGCGTGGTTCTCGCTCATGGCCTACGGCCGGGCCGGGCACCGCGAGATCGTCGAACGCAACGTGGCGTCGGCGCGCCTGCTCGGTGAGCACGTCGAGCGCATCCCGGGGCTCCGGCTGCTGGCCCCGGTCCGGCTCAACGTGGTGTGCTTCACGCTCCTTGACGACCCGAGCGCGGAACGGGTCGCCGCGCTGGACCGCGCGGTGGCGGCCGGCGGCGAGGCGTTCCTCACGCCGACGGTGTACGGCGGGGTGCCGGCGCTGCGGGCCGCGTTCAGCAACTGGCGGACGCAGCCGGCGGACGTGGAGCGGGTGGCCGGCGCCCTGTCGGCGGCCCTCGCCGGCTGACCGCCGGGCCGGTCGCGGTCGGGTCAGTCCTCCGGCGGGCCGGACAGGGCGTGCAGGAAGCCGGAGTTGACCGCGGTGATGCCGCCGTCGACGACCAGGGTGTGGCCGGTGATCCAGGCGGCGTCGCGGGAGGCGAGGAAGGCCACGGCGGCGGCGATGTCCTCGGGCTCGCCCACCCGGCGCAGAGGGTAGACGCGGCGCATGGCCTCCAGGTCGTCGTCCCGGCCCTCCCAGGCCCGGGTGCGGACGGTGCCCGGCGCCACCAGGTTGACCCGCACCCCGCGGGGCCCGGCGTGGCCGGCGAGGGTCCGGGTGAGGGACATCAGCCCGGCCTTGGCGGCGCTGTAGGCGTGGTTGCCGAAGTGCTGGAGGCCGTTGACCGAGCCGATGCTCACCACGGCGCCCCGGCCGGAGGCGGCGAGGTGCGGCAGGGCGGCGCGGCAGCAGCGGTAGGCGCCGACGAGGGTGACGTCGAGGTCGGCGGCCCAGTCCTCGTCCTCCCCGTCCTCGAAGCGGGCCCCGTCCGGGGTGCAGTGGGCCGCGTTGTTGACCAGGACGTCGAGCGAGCCGAAGGCGTCGACGGCGCGTGCGACGGCGGCCTCCACCGAGGCCCGGTCGGCCACGTCGCAGCCCACGCCCTCGGCGGTGCCACCCTGTTCGCGCAGGGCGGCGGCATGCCGTTCGGCCTCGGCCGCGTCCCGGTCGGCCACCAGGACCCGGGCGCCCTCCCGCGCCAGCCGCTGGGCGGTGGCGGCGCCGATGCCGCGCGCCCCGCCGGTGACCAGAACCCCGTACCCGTCGAAACGTCCGCTGTCCGTCGTCATGGGGTGACGGTACTGGCCGGACGATCACCGCGGCAGGGGGCGGCGGCGATCAGCGGTATCCGGTCACGTCGGCGGGCAGGTCCCGGTCCTGGACCTCGACGAGGTAGCGCCAGGCGTCGGGCCGGCTGCCGTCGAGGTCGGTGAAGCCGTACGCGCGGGCGAGGCCGCCGCTGGAGAGGGACGTGCCGTTGAACCGGGCCACGTCCGGGTCGGCGGCGAGCGCGGTGACGGCGCGGCCGACGTAGCGGGGCGTCTCGGAGATGGCGAAGTGCGGGACGCGGTCGAGGGCGTCGCGCCAGTTGTCCTCGCGCACTCCGTAGTGCTCGAGCATGATCTCGGAGCGCAGCCAGCCGGGCGTGAGGGCGACGGCGGTGGCGCCGCGCGGGCCCAGCTCGTGGCCGAGGGCGAAGGCCATGCGCAGGACGGAGGACTTGGCGAGGTCGTAGAAGAAGGACACGCGGTAGGTGTCGCGGTTGTAGTCGGCGGTGCCGTCGGTGACCTCGACGACGAGTCCGCCGGGGTGGCGCAGCAGCAGGGGCAGCGCGTGGTGGCTGGTGATGGCGTGGGTGTCGACGGCGAGCCGGAGCAGTCGCAGCCCCTTGTCGAGGTCGTGCTCCCAGACGGGCACGTCCCACCCGAACAGGTGCTCGCCGCCCCAGATGTCGTTGACGAGGACGTCGAGCCGGCCCTGTTCGTCGTCGATGCGCTCGACCAGCGCGCGCACCTGCGCGGGATCGAGGTGGTCGGTGGGCACCGCGATGCCGGTGCCGCCGGCCTCGGTGACGAGGTCGGCGGTGTCCTCGATGGTCTCGGGGCGGTCGTACTCGGAGCGGCGGTCGCGGGTGGTGCGGCCGGTCACGTAGACGGTCGCGCCGGCGGCGCCCAGTTCCACGGCGATGCCGCGTCCGGCGCCCCGGGTCGCCCCTGCCACCAGTGCGACCCTGTCCTTGAGCTGCTCCGACATGTCCGGCCTCCTGTCACCGCGCTGTGCTGTCCCTTCACAGGGTGGCGGGTAAGCCGGACATCTTCTGTCGCCTTTTCCGGGGAGTCGCCCGGCCGGACGCACCGGCCGGCCGGGCGGCGGCCGCCCGCGGCTCAGTGGCCGCGGGCGATCCACTCCTCGAGGTGCGGGGCCTCCGCGCCGATGGTGGTGCTGTCGCCGTGGCCGGTGCGGACCTCGGTCTCGGGCGGGAGGGTGAGCAGCCGGTCCCGGATCGAGTCGATGATCGTCGGGAAGTGGGAGTACGAGCGGCCGGTGGCGCCGGGCCCGCCCTGGAACAGGGTGTCCCCGGTGAAGACGGTGCCCAGGCCCTGGTCGTAGAGGCAGACCGCGCCCGGCGCGTGCCCGGGGGTGTGCAGCACCGTGAGGTCGCAGCCGGCCGCCTCGATCACCTGGCCGTCGACCAGCCAGTGGTCGGGGTCGCGGTCCGGGTGGGTCTGCTTCCACAGCGGCAGGTCGTCGCGGTGCAGCCAGATGGCGGCGCCGGTGCGCTCGGCGAGCGCGGGCGCGGCGTTGACGTGGTCGTTGTGGGCGTGGGTGCACACGATCGCGGTGAGCCGGCGGTCGCCGACGGCCTCGGCGATGGCGTCGGCGTCGTGGGCGGCGTCGATGACGATCACCTCGTGGTCGTCGCCGACGATCCACACGTTGTTGTCCACGTCCCAGGTGCCGCCGTCGAGGCTGAACTGGCCGGACGTGACGAGTCGTTCGATGCGGGCGGCCATCACAGCACCACCACCGAACGCAGCACGTCGCCGCGGTGCATCCGCTCGAACGCCTTCTCCACCTCGTCCAGTCCGATCGTCTCGGTCACGAACGCCTCCAGGTCAAGCCGTCCCTGCAGATGCAGGTCGACGAGCATCGGGAAGTCCCGGGACGGCAGGCAGTCGCCGTACCACGAGGACTTCAGTGCGCCGCCGCGGCCGAACACGTCGAGCAGCGGCAGTTCCAGCTTCATGTCGGGGGTGGGCACGCCCACCAGCACCACCGTGCCGGCCAGGTCACGGGCGTAGAACGCCTGCCGGTAGGTCTCGGGGCGGCCGACGGCCTCGATGACGACGTCGGCGCCGAAGCCGCCGGTGAGCTCCCGGATCGCCTCCACGGGGTCGGTCTGCCGGGAGTTGACGGTGTGCGTGGCGCCCATGGAACGGGCGGTCTCCAGCTTCCGGTCGTCGATGTCGACGGCGATGATCTTCGCGGCGCCCGCCAGCCGGGAACCCGCGATCGCCGCGTCGCCGACGCCGCCGCAGCCGATGACGGCGACGGAGTCGCCGCGGCCGACCTCGCCGGTGTTGATCGCGGCACCGATGCCGGCCATCACCCCGCAGCCCAGCAGCCCGGCGACGGCCGGGGAGACGGCCGGGTCGACCTTGGTGCACTGCCCGGCGGCGACCAGCGTCTTCTCGGCGAAGGCGCCGATGCCCAGGGCCGGGGACAGTTCGGTGCCGTCGGTCAGGGTCATCTTCTGCCGCGCGTTGTGCGTGTCGAAGCAGTACCAGGGGCGTCCGCGCAGACAGGCCCGGCACGCGCCGCACACCGCACGCCAGTTGAGGACGACGAAGTCACCGGGTGCGACGTCGGTGACGCCGTCGCCCACCGACTCCACCACGCCGGCCGCCTCGTGGCCGAGCAGGAACGGGAAGTCGTCGTTGATGCCGCCCTGCTTGTAGTGCAGGTCGGTGTGGCACACACCGCAGGCCTGGACCTTGACGACCGCCTCGCCCGGCCCCGGGTCGGGTACGACGATCGTCTCGACGCGTACCGGCTCGTCCTTGCCCGGCGCGATCACGCCGCGCACTTCCTGCGCCATGCTGACTCCTTCGTCCGCTGCCGTCACCTTCTCCTCCGACCCTACGACGAAACCGCCGGTGACCGGCCGTGCCGGGCAGGTGGCGGCCCCGGTCGCCGGGAAACCCGCGGGCCCCCGCGGCGGGCCGCCGACGTAGCCTGTGGGCCGAGCTGCGCGCCGAAGGGACATCGTGAGCCTGACCGAGACGGAGAGCGGCCCGCCTGCCCGGCGGCTGCTGCTGGAGTACGTGCGACCGCACCGGTGGGCCCTGCTGGGCGGTGCCGTGCTGTCGCTGCTGACCGGGGCGACGGGCCTGATGCTGCCGCTGGTGGCCCGGGACCTGATCGGCGATCTGGCGGACGACCGGGCCATCACCGGGGCGGTGCTGCTGATGTCGGCGCTCGTCGTCGCCAACGCGGTGCTCGGCGCGGTGGGTTCGTACGTGCTGCGGCGCACCGCGGAGTCGGTGGTCCTCGGGGCGCGGCGTTCGCTGTCGTCGTACCTGCTGCGGCTGCGCGTCCCGGCCGTCGACCGCAGCGAGGCCGGCGACCTGATGGCGCGGATCACCTCCGACACCACGCTGCTGCGCGAGGTCACCACCGATTCGCTGGTCGGAGTCGGCACCGGTGGGCTCACCCTGGTCGCGACCGTGGTGCTGATGGGCTTCGTGGACCCGGTCCTGCTGGCCGTGACGCTGGCGGTGATCGCGGGCGCCGGCACGGTCCTCGGCCTGATCGTGCCGCGCATCAGCCGGGCCAGCCGGCAGGCGCAGGACGCGGTCGGGGTGATGGGCGCGTCGCTGGAGCGGGTGCTGGGCGCGCTGCGCACGGTCAAGGCGTCGGGTGCGGAGCCGCGGGAGGAGCGGGTGCTGCACGAGGCGGCGCAGGAGTCGTGGCGGCAGAGCGTGCGGGCGGCCAAGTGGTCGGCGGCGGCGGGCAACACGGCGGGACTGTCGATGCAGATCGCCTTCATCACGGTGCTCGCGGTGGGCGGTGCGCGGGTCGCGACGGGCGCCATCGACATCGGCACCCTGGTGGCGTTCCTGCTGTTCGTGTTCTACCTGATGGCGCCCGTCTCCCAGCTCGTCGGCGCCGTCACCCGGTACCAGACGGGCAGTGCGGCCCTGTCCCGCATCCAGGAGGCGCTGCGCCTGCCCGCCGAACCGGCGGCCCGCCCGGCCCCGTTGCCCGAGCCGGGCACCGCGCCCGCCGCGCTCGCCTTCCGCGACGTCCGCTTCCGCTACGCCGACGACCTGCCGTTCGTCCACCACGGGGTGACGTTCACGGTGCCCGCACAGGGCATGACGGCGTTCGTCGGACCGTCCGGCGCGGGCAAGACGACCGTGTTCTCGCTGATCGAGCGGTTCTACGAGCCGCACTCCGGCACGATCACGCTGGACGGGCGGGACCTGGCCGACTGGGAGCTGCCCCGGTTGCGGGCGTCCATCGGCTACGTGGAGCAGGACGCGCCGGTGCTGTCCGGCTCGCTGCGGGACAACCTGCTGCTGGGCAACCCGGAGGCGGACGACGCCACGCTCGCGCGGGTGCTGAAGACGACCCGGCTGGACGGTCTGGTGGACCGGCTGCCCGACGGCCTGGACACCTTGGTCGGGCATCGCGGCACCAAGCTGTCCGGCGGTGAGCGGCAGCGGGTCGCCATCGCCCGCGCCCTCCTGCGCCGCCCGCGGCTGCTGCTGCTCGACGAGGCGACCTCGCAGCTCGACGCGGTGAACGAGGCGGCGCTGCGCGACACCGTCGCCGATGTGGCGCGGACGACGACGGTGCTGGTGGTGGCGCACCGGCTGTCGACGGTGACGGCGGCCGACCGGATCGTGGTGATGGACGCCGGCCGGGTCCGCGCCGTCGGCACGCACCGCGAGCTGGTGACCGGCGATCCGCTGTACGCGGAGCTCGCGGCGACGCAGTTCCTGGCGACGGCCGAGTGACGGCGGGGCGGTCCCCGGCGCGGACGGACGCGGGGGCCGCCCCTTTCCGGCACGGCCCCTCGCGGGCGGGACGCGGCCCGTCAGGTCTGGACGGCGGGGATCGCGCCGAAGACCGGGGCGGCCAGGCCGGTGAGCTGGTTCAGCTGATTCAGGTCATTGAGCCGGTTGAGGCCGGTCAGCTGCGAGGAGGGCAGCAGCATGTCGTCCTTGTGCTCGACGGGGATCTCGCTGACCACCAGCGAGTCGAGGGTGCTGACCGGGTTGAGCGGGCCGGCCGCCGGGAGGTCGGCGGCGCTCGCCATCGGCGCGGCGAGGCCGGTGACCGAGGCGGCGAGACCGACGGCGGCGACGAGACGTCGTGTGGAGATCATGCCCTCAGCAACGCGCGCGGGACCGTCCGGGTCACGGTGCGGACGCCCCGGCTCACCCGTCGGGCGGAGCGCGCGGAGCGCGCTTGCCGTGGCCGCCGATGCGGAGGAGTCTCGTAGGTGAGGCGTCTCGTGGCCCGCACCGGGCCGGGCCGCGGCCCCTCAAGGAGGTCATCATGACTACCTCGGCAGGACCCGCCTTCGACAACGACACCCTGCGCCGGGGCATCGAGGCGGACAACGCGGAAGTGCTGCTGTCGCTCTACGCGGACGACGCCGAACTGCGCATCGTCGACCACACCGCACAGCCCAGCCACCCGAAGGTGCTGCGCGGCCGGGACGAGATCGCGGCGATGCTCGACGACGTGTACAGCCGGGACATGACGCACAAGCTGGAGCAGTGCGTGGTCCAGGGGGATCACGCCGCCTACAGCGAGAGCTGCCGCTACCCGGACGGGGTGCGGGTGCTCTCGGAGTCGATGCTGTCGCTGCGGGACGGCAGGATCACCGGGCAGACGCTGATCCAGGCCTGGGACGAGTAGGGCGTGCGGTCCCGCGGCGGGCGGCGGCGCCGGGAGGTGCGGGCCGCGTCCCGCCGCGGGCCGGGTGATCAGGTCGCCGGGGCGGCCCAGCCGGCGGGGCGCAGGACGGCCAGGAGCTGACGGACGAGTTCGTCCACCACCTCCTCGCGGGTGGCGTCGACCCAGCCCGCACTCCAGTCGTGGAGCAGGCCGTTGACGCTGCCGATGAACGCCGTGGCGGGCAGGCGGTAGTCGCGCGGTGCGGCTTCCCCGCGGGCCGCGGCGGCGTCGGCCTCGGCGCGGATGAGGTCGATCCAGCGGGCGCGGCGGGCGAGGCGCTGGCGTTCCAGGCGCGGGCTGACGCCGACGATCTCGACGAAGGTGATGCGGATCCGGCGGGGGTCGCCGGTGACGTGGGCGGCGTAGGCGTGGAAGATCGCGGTGGCCCGCTCCGGGAGCGGCAGCCCGGTGGCGGCGGCCGCGGCGGCCAGCACCGCCTCCTCGGTCCGGTCGTTGACCGCCAGGTGGAGCGCGGCCAGGACGTCCTCCAGGGTGCGGAACTCCTCGTAGAACTGCCGGGTGGACAGTCCCGCGGCCTCACTGAGGGCGGCGACCGTGGTGGCGCGGTAGCCGGGGCCGGCACCGAACAGCTGGAGCGCGGCGTCGAGGAACCTGCGGCGGCGTTCCGCCCTGCGTTCCTCGGCGGACTTGCCGGCGTAGCGCCCGCTCCGCGTCCTGGTCCCGTCCGGCACCGGCCCTCCCCTCCTCCTGCGATCTCCAAGTTTGTCGTGTACGCGGTCTTGTGGAGAAGGCCCCCCGTCCCTACTTTTCAGTAAGTTGATTCTGAAAGCACTGCTGTTCAGATCTCCGGCCTCCTCTTTGGCATGCCCGCGTCACCATCCCGAGTGCCGCCACGCCCCGCACCCGTCCCCGTCCCCGTCCCGGAGGGATCCGTCATGCCGGTCCGCAGAACCAGGCACCTGAGACACCTGTGCTCCGTCGCCGCCGCCCTCGCCCTCACCGCCGCAATGCCCGCGACCACCGCCACCGCCGCCGAGGGCGGCCCCGGCGGCTCGTCCGCCGCGCGGCGGGTGATGTTCGTCGGCAACAACTGGGACGGCACCGCCGACGTCATCGCGTCCGGCGGCGACTTCGCGAAGATCGGCCGGATCGACGTCGTCCCCGACCGCAAGGAGCGGATGGCACAGATCAACGCCGACCCGATCCGCTGGATCTACTTCATGGCCATCCGCAACGGCGTCGGCGAGGGACACGACCAGCTGGTCGACGACATGTACTCCACCCCGGACGGCCGCTCGGTGGTGGTCTCCCGGCCCAGCTTCGCCGACGTCGTCTCCCTGGACCTCGCCACCGGCCGGATCAACTGGCGCTTCCCGGTGTCGGGTTACCGCTCCGACCACATGGCCGTCTCTCCCGACGGCACCCGGGTCGCGGTCTCCGCCTCCACGTCCAACACGGTGCACGTGCTGGACATCGCCACCGGCCGGCAGGTCGGTTCCTTCCGGACCGGCGACAAGCCGCACGAGAACATCTTCAGCTCCGACGGCCGGTACATCTGGAACATGTCCATCGGCGAGGTCAACACCGCGCTCGACGCCCCCTGGCTGGACTGGACGAAGGGCGACCGGCGGATCACCGTCGCCGACGCCACCACCTTCGAGCAGGTGAGGGTCGTCGACATGCGGGACCGGCTCGACGCCGCCGGGCTCAGGGAGCACTCCGACGCCGTCCGCCCGGCCGTCTTCTCCCCCGACGAGTCCACGCTGTACTTCCAGGTGTCGTTCTTCCACGGCTTCTTCGAGTACGACGTCGCCACCGACCGCATCACCCGCACCAAGACCCTGCCGAAGAACCCGGCCACCAGCACCGACCGCACCACCTGGGTCAACGACTCCCGTCACCACGGCATCACCATGAAGCCCGACGGCAGCAAGCTGTGCGTGGCGGGCACCATGGACGACTACGCCACGGTCGTCGACCGCGCCACCCTGCGGGAGGGCCCCCTCGTCCCCGTGTCCAAGCCGTACTGGGCGACCGTCAGCGGCGACGGGCAGTCCTGCGTGGTGTCCGAGAGCGGTGCCGACCGGGTCACGGCCATCGACTTCGCCACCGGCGAGAAGACCGTCTCGGTGCCCGTCGGCGACCATCCGCAGCGGGTCCGTCTCGGCACGGTCCCGGCCGGCTGGACCGGTCCGTCGGGCGGCTGAGAAAAAAGGTGTGTGAGTGTGCCGGGGAGGGGTAGTCGCCCCGGTATCACCTCCGAGCGTCGGAAGGAGGTCCGTGAGAGCGCAACTACTCGCAGCGCCCGGGCCGCTTCCACCGACACGAAGCGGCCCGGCCCGCCGGCCGGGCCCCCGGCAAGGCCCTCAGCGCCGGGGTGGCAGCCGGTGGAGTTCCACCGATTCCAGCACGCCCGCGGTGACCGTGGCGGTCATGTAGGTGCAGTACGGCTGGCGGCGACGGTCCGTCGGTGAGCCCGGATTGAGCAGACGCAGACCCGTGGCGGCCGTGGTGTCCCACGGGATGTGACTGTGCCCGAACACCAGCACGTCGAGGTCGGGGAACCGGGCGGCGCAGCGGCTCTCCCGCCCCTGCGCGGGTCCGGTCTCGTGGACGACTCCGAGGCGCAGGCCCTCCAGCTCGGCGTACGCCACCTCCGGCAGCCGTGACCGCAGGCCGGGGCCGTCGTTGTTGCCGTAGACGGCGAGGAGCCGGCGGCTGCGGTCTTCCAGCACGTCGAGCGTGGCCTCGTCGACCCAGTCCCCGGCGTGCACGACGACGTCGGCACGCGGCAGTTCACCGAGCAGCCGGGCGGGCAGCGCCTTCGCGCGTCTGGGCACATGGGTGTCGGACATCAGCAGCAGTCGCACGGGAGGCAACCTATCCGCACCACACGCCGCGACGGGGCACCGCACGCCGTGGCGCGGCCCCAAGTCGCCTGCCGCACGGGCCGGTCGGCGGGGACGCGCCGGTGTCGATCGCGGGGCCGGGCGGGCGGCGGTGGGAGGATGGAAGGGCGGTGTCCAGAAGGCTGTGCCCGGGCAGCGCACCCCATGTCCGCCCGTTCGACGGCACCTCACCCGAAGGGCCCCACATCGCGATGCCGGTCAAGGTCAGCGTCATCGTTCCCGTGTACAACCCGGGAAACTACATCGAGGACTGCATCTCCTCGCTCCAGCGGCAGTCACTGCCCCACGACGAGTACGAGGCGATCTTCGTCGACGACGGGTCCACGGACGGGACACCGGACCGCCTCGACCGGCTGGCCGCCGAGGACCCGCGGATGCGGGTGATCCACCAGGAGAACTCCGGCTGGTCGGGCAAGCCGCGCAACGTCGGCATCGCCGCCGCGCGCGGCGAGTTCGTGATGTTCGTCGACAACGACGACTACCTGGGCGACGAGGCCCTGGAGCGGATGTACGCGTACGGCGTCGCCCACGGCGCGGACGTCGTCGTCGGCAAGATGGCCGGCAAGAACCGCGGGGTGCCGGTGGAGCTGTTCCGCCGCAACCACCCCCGGGCCACCGTCGAGAACGCCCCGCTGATCGACAGTCTCACCCCGCACAAGATGTTCCGCCGGGAGTTCCTCGACCGGACCGGCCTGCGCTTCCCGGAGGGGCGGCGGCGGCTGGAGGACCACGTCTTCGTCACCGAGGCGTACCTCCGCGCGGACAACGTGTCGGTGCTCAGTGACTACGTGTGCTACTACCACATCCGGCGGGACGACGCCTCCAACGCCGGTTTCCAGCGCTTCGACCCGGTGGGCTACTTCAAGAACCTCCGTGAGGCGCTGGACGTGGTGGAGCGGTACACCGAGCCGGGCCCCCTCCGGGACCGGCTGTTCCGCCGCTGGCTGCGGGTGGAGATGGTGGAGCGGCTGCGCGCCCGGCGCGTGCTGGCACTGCCCGACGACTACCGCCGGGAGCTGTTCGCGGAGATCCACAAGGTGGTCGTCGAACGCTTCGGCCCCGGGGTCGCGGCCGGACTGCAGCCGACGCAGCAGGTCGTGGCCGCGTTCACCGCGGCCGACCGGTACGACGACATGGTGGCCTTCGCCGAGTGGGAGGCCGGGGTGGCCCCGGTCGCGACGCCCGTCGCGGTGGAGTGGCGGGACGGTGCGCTGCACGTCGGCTTCACCGCCGAGTACACCTCGGGCGGGCGGCCCCTGACGTTCCCCGCCGACGCCGCGCGCACACCGCTCACCGACACGCCGAAGAACGTGGAGGAGGCGACGGCCTGGGTGACCGCTGAGACCGCGGCCCGCGCCGGGCAGGCCACCGCGGACCTGCTGCTGCGGGAGCGGTCCACCTCCGCCCAGTACTTCCAGCCCGTGGACTTCACCCGGGAGACGGTCGCCGCCGACGACGGCGAGCGGGTCCGGCTGGTGCTCCGGGCGAGCGCGGCCGTCGACCCCGGCACCCTGCCCCACGACGGCCTCTGGGACGCCGTGGCCCGGGTCAGGCTGGGCGGCTGGACCAAGGAGTGCCGCCTGGGCCCCGCACCGCGCGCCACCCGGCCGGAGCCCGACGCCGGCGTCACGGCCGGCGGCCGCGCGGTGCTGCCGTACTGGACGGAGCCGCAGGGCCACCTCGCGCTGATCACGGGCGTGAAGGGACGCCGCCTCGGCCTGGACCGGGTGCGGCGGCCGGACGTGTCCTTCTCCGGAGCCCGGCTGCGGGCCCGGCTGCCGCTGCACGCCCGGCACGGCACGCCCGTCCGGATCCGGTTCACCGCGTCGGGGCGGACGCTGCACGCGGCCGGGACGCTGAACACCGCCCCCGGCGACACGGGTTCGTGGCTGGAGTCGACCCTGCCGGCCGGACTGCCGCGCGGCACCTGGCGGGTCGCCCTCTGCCCGGCCCCGGACGCCGCCGAGCCACGCTTCACCCCCCTGCCGTTCGCCCTGCGCGCCCGCGGCGGCAGGACGCTGGTGGTGCCGGTTCCGCGCCCCGGCGCGGCACGGAGACTTGCGGGACGGGCCCGGCGGGTGCTCGGTTCGGTCCGCGGGCGAGTAGCACCGATGATCAAGGGAAGGCGGTGACGGGGTGCGCGCGCTGGACATCGAGGGCGCCTGGGTGCTGGAACCCAAGGTGTTCCCCGACGAGCGGGGCAGCTTCCACGAGTGGTACCGGGGCGAGGAGTTCCGTGAGGCGACCGGCTACGACCTGACCCTCGCGCAGGCCAACTGCTCCGTCTCGCGGCGGGGCGTGGTGCGCGGGGTGCACTTCTCGGACGTGCCGCCCGGCCAGGCCAAGTACGTGACCTGTGTGCGGGGCGCGGTCCTGGACGTGGTGGTCGACCTGCGGGTCGGCTCCCCCGGCTACGGACGCTGGGAGGCCGTACGGCTCGACGACGACACGCGGCACGCGGTGTTCCTCGGCGAGGGGCTGGGGCACGCCTTCATGGCGCTGACCGACGACGCGACCGTGGTGTACCTGTGCTCGACGGGCTACGCGCCCGGGCGGGAGCACGGGGTGCACCCGCTGGACCCGGCCCTCGGCATCGCCTGGCCGGAGGGCATCGACCCGGTGCTGTCCGCGAAGGACGGTCAGGCGCCGACGCTGGCCGAGGCGGAGCGCCTCGGCCTGCTGCCGTCCTACGCGGCCTGCCGCGCACGCTCCGAGGAGCTGCGCGGCAGGGGGCTCAGCGGCTGACGCCGACCTGTTCCAGGGCGCGGCGCAGGGGCTCCCAGCCCATGCGCCGCGACAGGCCCCGGTTGCGGGCCTGGACGAGCGCACGCCAGAACCCGGCCTCGAGCAGCGCCTCGGGCGGCACGGCCCCGGCCCGCTCCAGGATGGCCTCCGGGACTTTCTGGGGGTCGGGCACCTTGTACTCGGCCATGAGCTCGTCGTACTTGTCGTGCAGCACCGTGTTGCCGGGGTCGGCGCCGAAGACGACGAGCTGTCCGGTGGGCTGGGTGTCGACGAGGATCGTCATCAGGTCGGGGCGGTGCCGCGCGAGCACCTCGGTGATCTTGTAGACGTCACCGGTCCAGGCGCCGGTGTGCCGGTCCCGGGCCGCCTCGTCCACGGTGCGCGGCAGCATGTCGTCGAAGACGATGACGCTGGACCAGTCGGAGTGCTTCTCGACGTTCATGAAGTCGCGCAGCGCGTACTCGAACAGGTGCATGCCGTCGATGAAGGACAGGTCGAGCGTGGTGCGGCGCCAGTGCCCGAGGGGGCTGCGGCCGCGGCGCAGGTTGCGCAGCGGGTGACGGCCGCCCTTGAGGTGGGCCAGCGGATTGTCGCGGGCGAAGAAGTCGTCACTGGTGGCCTTCACCAGGTGGACGTCGCACTTGATCTCCGAGACCACCTTGAAGGCGGGGTCGATCGCGATGCTGGGGACGCGGGACAGGCGCAGGCTGCGCCCGTCGTTGACCCCGATCTCCAGGTAGTTGCGGTTGGCGCTGACCTTGTGCAGTTCCCGCAGGAACTCATGGCGTTTCACGAAGGGGACTCTCCTTGCGGATGCGGGGCAGTGCTTCGTGCAGGGCGGAACGCCAGTCGCGGGGCTCCGGCAGGCCGATGTCCTGCCAGCGGCCGTGTGCGAGGGCGCTGTAGGCGGGGCGCGGTGCGGGCCGGGGGAAGGCCGCGCCGGTGGTGGGCCGGACCCGTGCGGGGTCGGCGCCGATGAGCCGGAACACCTCCCGGGCCAGCTCGTACCAGGTGGCCTCGCCGGAGTTGGTGGCGTGGAAGACGCCGTGCGTGCCGTCGCCGACGCGGGGGCCGAGGTCGGCGATGCGTTCGGCGACGTCCGCGCTCCAGGTGGGCTGTCCCCGCTGGTCGTCGACGACGTCGACGGTGGGGCGGCCGGCCTCGAGACCGATCATCGTCCGCACGAAGTTGGTGCCGTGGACCCCGTACAGCCAGGCGGTGCGCACCACGGCGCTCGCGTCGGGCAGTTCCTCCAGCACGGCCCGCTCGCCGGCCAGTTTGGAGCGGCCGTAGGCGGTGCGCGGGCCGGTGGGGTGGTCCTCGGGGTAGGGGGTGGTGCGGGCGTCGCCGGAGAAGACGTAGTCGGTGGAGACGTGGATCAGGCGGGCGCCGTGGGCGGCGCAGGCGCGGGCGAGCTGCCGTGGGCCGTCGCCGTTGACGCGGGTGGCGGCGGCCTCGTCGGTCTCGGCGGCGTCGACGGCGGTGTAGGCGGCGCAGTTGACGACGAGGGAGGGGCGGTGGACGGCCAGGGCCCGGTCGACGGCGTCGGCGGAGGTGATGTCGAGGGCGGCCCGGTCGAGGCCGGTGACCTGCTCGCCGCGCCGGGTGAGGGCGTCGACGACGTCCCGGCCGAGCATGCCGGCGGCCCCGGTGACCAGCCAGCTCACGACCGGCCTCCGGTGACGCGCTGCTTCAGCGGTTCCCACCAGGCACGGTTGTCCCGGTACCAGGCGACGGTCTCGGCGAGGCCGGTGGTGAAGTCGTGGCGGGGCCGGTAGCCGAGTTCGTCGCGGGCCTTGCTCCAGTCCACCGAGTAGCGCAGGTCGTGGCCCTTGCGGTCCTCGACGTACTCCACGCTGTCCCAGCCGGCGCCGCAGGCGTCGAGGAGGAGGCCGGTGAGCTCCTTGTTGGTGAGTTCGGTGCCGCCGCCGATGTTGTAGACCTCGCCGGGCCGGCCCTGGGTGCGGACGAGTTCCACGCCGGCGCAGTGGTCGTCGACGTACAGCCAGTCGCGGACGTTGAGCCCCTCGCCGTAGAGGGGGACCTTCTTCCCGTCGAGGAGGTTGGTGACGAAGAGCGGGATGACCTTCTCGGGGAACTGGTGCGGCCCGTAGTTGTTGGAGCAGCGGGTGACGCGGACGTCCAGGCCGTGGGTGCGGTGGTAGGCGAGGGCGAGCAGGTCGGAGGACGCCTTGGAGGCGGAGTACGGGGAGCTGGGCTCCAGCGGGTACTCCTCAGTGGCCGAGCCGGAGGCGATCGAGCCGTAGACCTCGTCGGTGGACACGTGCACGAAGGTGCCGACGCCGTGGCGCAGGGCGGCGTCGAGCAGGACCTGGGTGCCGACCACGTTGGTGAGGACGAAGTCGGAGGCGGTGAGGATGGAGCGGTCGACGTGGGACTCGGCGGCGAAGTGGACCACGTGGTCGGCCTCGGCGGTCAGCTTGCCCACCAGTTCGGCGTCCCGGATGTCGCCCTGCACGAACTCCAGGCGCGGGTGGTCGAGTTCGAGGTTGTCGAGGGTGCCGGCGTAGGTGAGGGCGTCCAGCACGGTGATCCGCGGCGCGTCGGGCGCGTCGGCCGCGAGCAGGGAGCGGACGTAGCGGGAGCCGATGAAGCCGGCGGCGCCGGTGACGAGGAGGTTCATGTGTGGATCTGCACCTTGCTGTGGTCTCCGAGGACGAGTCGGTGGGCGCTGGGGACGCTGGGTGCCGGGGTCACCTCGACGTGCCGGCCGATCAGCGAGGCCTCGATACGGCTCACGCCGTCGATGGAGGAGTCCCGCAGCACGATGGAGAACTCGACCTCGCTGTCGGTGATCCGGCAGTTCTCGGCGACGGAGGTGAAGGGGCCGATGTAGGAATGTGTGACGACCGTGCCGGCGGCGATCACGGCGGGGCCGACGATGCGTGAGCCGACGATCCGCGCCCCCTCCTCCACGACCACCCGGCCGATGGCCTCCGAGTCGTCGTCGATGTCGCCGTCGATGCGGCGGTCGAGCCCTTCGAGGACCGAGCGGTTGACCTCCAGCATGTCGACGACGTTGCCGGTGTCCTTCCAGTAGCCGTGGATGACCGTACAGCGCACGTCGGCGCGCGCGTCGATCAAATGCTGGATGGCGTGGGTGATTTCGAGTTCGCCCCGCCAGGAGGGGCGGATGGCGCGCACCGCGTCGTGGATCGCGGGGGTGAAGAGGTAGACGCCCACCAGCGCGAGGTCGCTCTTGGGGTCGTCGGGCTTCTCCTCCAGGCCGATCACCTGCCCGGACGCGTCGAGTTCGGCCACGCCGAAGGAGCGGGGGTCGGCGACGCGGGTGAGCAGGATCTGCGCGTCGGGCCGGTGACGGCGGAACTCGTCGACGAGACCGGTGATGCCGCCGACGATGAAGTTGTCGCCGAGGTACATCACGAAGTCGTCGTCGCCGAGCCAGTCACGGGCGATCAGCACGGCGTGAGCCAGCCCGAGGGGCTGTTCCTGGGGAATGTAGGTGACCTTGAGACCGAACGCCGATCCGTCGCCGACCGCTTCCTCGATCTCCGCGGCCGTGTCACCGACGATCATCCCGACGTCCGTGATACCCGCGTCCGCGAGGGACTCCAGCCCGTAGAACAGCACGGGTTTGTTGGCGACGGGCACCAGTTGCTTGGCCGAGGTGTGGGTGATCGGCCTCAGCCGGGTTCCGGCACCGCCGGACAGCACGAGAGCCTTCATTCGGCTCACCATAGTGGTCTCGAGGCTCCACGGGCGTCATGTGTTGTGCTCGTTCATGACGACTTTCGGCGAGAGTTCCGGTCAAGCCCCTCGATTCCCGCTTCGTCCCCGGCGGACCGTCAGTCCTCGCCCCGCACGATGTTCGTCTCGACGCCCGTCCCCGGCGTGGCGGGCTCGGCACGGTCGGCCAGGGCCGGCAGGCAGGTCCGCAGGGGCGGCTCGCTCCGCAGTCGCCGGGCCCTCGCCCAGCCGGTCTCCGACCGGGTGGCACGCTCTGTCTCCTGGATCTGCGTGGTCACGACGCATCATCTTCCTTCTGGGTTCCGCTGGGGCCCCGGGTCCCCGGCCGTCCGGCGGGCAAACCCGCCGGCCGCGTCACGGGCCCCGGGGAGCCCCCGTGCGCCCGTCCCTCGCGGGCAACACGGCGCGGTCTGCGGGCAGTTCCCGATCCGTACATCCGTCCGGACGGTGGTCATGTCCCGGGGCGCGCGGCGCTGATCCCGCCGAGGGCGGAATCCGGGTCACGCTCGATCGCGACGTCACCCAAAGAGATGACCCCGACGAGGTGCGCGCCGTCGACGACCGGCATCCGGCGCACCGCGTGCTCGCGCATCAGGTGTACGGCGCGGTCCAGCTCGTCGTCCGGGCCGACGGTCACCGGGTCGTCGCTGCACGCCCCGGCCACGGTGGTCTGCTCCGGGTCGGTGCCGCGGGCGAGCGCGCGCACCACGAGGTCGCGGTCGGTGACCACGCCGCGCAGCCGGTCGCCGTCCGTCACCAGGACGGACCCGAGGTCGCGGTCGCGCATCACGCGGGCCACCTCGGCGACGGAGGTGTGCGGCCCCACGGTCACCGGGACGGAGGTCATGATGTCGCGGACGTACTGGGCCATGGCGGGGTCCTCCCTGGGCTGGTCCCTGGACTCGGCTGCGCGCGTGCCGTGCGCCCGGCCCGGGTACCCGGTGCGTTCGCGCGTGCCGTGCGCCCGGCCCGGGTACCCGGTGCGGCCGGTCGGTCACCGGTGCGTGACCGCGGCACGCGGTGCCGGCCCCGGCCTCCCCCGCTGCGGGGCTCCGTCCTCCCCGCCGCCCCGGACTCCGGCCGTTCACCCGCTCCGTCGCCCGGCTGCTCACTCGCTTCGGGGCCCGGTTGCTCACTCGCTTCGGGGCCCGGTGGCTCACTCGCTTCGGGGCCCGGTGGCTCACTCGCTCCGGGGCCCGGTTGCTCCCTCCTCCAGGGCGAACTCCGCCCACACCTGCTTGCCTCCGCTGACCGGGAGCGTCCCCCAGGAGTCCGACACGGCCTCCACCAGGAGGATGCCCCGGCCGCCGGTGGCCTCCCAGCCGATGCTGGTGGGCTTGACCGGGCTGCGGGGCGAGGAGTCGGCGACGGCGAGGCGCAGCCGGTTGTGGACGAGGGTGAGGTCCAGGCGCACCTGGCCCTCGGTGTGCACGAGCGCGTTGGTGACCAGCTCGGACACGGCCAGCAGCACGGCGTCGAGGGCGGCGGTCACGCCCCAGGACCGCACGGTGCGCCGGGTGAAGCGCCGGGCGTGTCCGACGGCCTGCGGCACCCGCCACACCGTCCAGGTCTCGCGGAGCGGACGCAGCGCCATCCCGTCGTAGCGCACCAGCAGCAGGGCGATGTCGTCGCTGCGCGGGGCCCGGGCGAGGAGGGTGTCGGCGATGCCGCCGAGCTCCTCCGGGTCGGCGTCGGACAAGTGTGCGGCGAGTTCCCGCATGCCCACGTCGATGTCGGAATCGGGGGTCTCGACCAGGCCGTCCGTGGTCAGGGCGATCAGCGTGCCTGGCTGGAGCCGGAGCGGGCTCATCGGGAAGTCGGTCCGGCTCACCACGCCCAGCGGCGGACCGCCCTCGGCCTCCACGATCTCGGTGCGCCCGTCCGGCTGCCTCAGGACCGGGGGGAGGTGCCCCGCGCGGACGCACCAGGCCGAGCCCTCCTCCATGTCGATGTCGACATAGCAACACGTGGCGAAGAGGTCGGTCTCCATGTCCATGAGCAGCCGGTTGGCGTGGGAGACCACGACGTCCGGGGGGTGCCCCTCCACGGCGTAGGCGCGCAGGGCGGTCCGCATCTGGCCCATGAGGGTGGCCGCGGCGGCGCTGTGGCCCTGGACGTCGCCGATGACGAGGGCCACGTGGTTGTCGGGCAGCGGGATGACGTCGTACCAGTCGCCGCCCAGTTCCAGGCCCGCCGTGCTGGGCAGGTAGCGGGCCACGGCGACGGCGCCGGGCAGCCGCGGGAGACGGCGCGGCAGCAGCTGGCGCTGGAGCATGCCGACCAGTTCGTGTTCGGCGTCGAAGGCGCGGGCCCGCATCAGGGCCTGCCCGGCGAGACCGGCGGCGGCGGTGAGCAGGGCGCGTTCGTCGGTGCCGAACTCGTGCGGGGTGTCCCAGCCGATGAGGCAGGCCCCCGCCATGCGGTTCCCGGCGGGCAGCGGCAGCATGGCCAGGCCGCCGGGCCCGACCTCGGCGAGAGCGGCCTCCAGGGGGCTGCCCGCGGGCCAGATCCGGGCCCGGCCCTCCCGCAGGGCGGCGGCGAGGGTGGGCATGGCGCGCACCGGCGCGTCGGGCCACTCGCTGCGCCACTCGGCACGCCACAGCTCCGGCCAGGACTCGGGTTCGGGCGGGTCGAGGACGGTGACCACGAGCCGGTCGCTCTCCAGCTCGGCGAGCGCGATCCGGTCGGCCCGCAGGGGGCGGCGCAGCGCGGCGACCACGGCCTTGCCCACGTCGCGGACGGTGACCGCGGTGGCCAGCGCGGCGGCGAGCCGCTGGACGCGTGCCACGTCGGTGAGGTCGGAGCGCAGGGTGGAGGCGTCCGCCACGGAGCCCACGAGGCGGGCGGGGGTGCCCTCGCCGCCGGGCAGGAGCCGGCCGCGCAGCCGCAGCCACTTCGGCGGGCCGGTGGGCTGGAGCACGCGGAACTCCAGCTCGCGCTCGCCGATCGACATGTGGTCGGCCTCGACCACGGACATCAGGGACGGCAGGTCCTCCGGCACGGTCAGGCCGAGCAGGCTCTCCACCCGGCCGTCGAACTCGTCGGGGTCCAGGCCGAACAGTTCGAGGATGTGCTCGCCCACCCGGACGCGGCCGGAGTCCATGGCCAGGCTGAAGCCGCCCGGGGGCAGGTCGTCGCCGTCCGTGGGCACGGCGGGGGGCGGGGACGCGATGGCGTCGGCGACCAGCCGCAGGCCGGTCCGGTCGTCGTGGTCGAAGCCGTCGGGGCGTTCGCTCACCGCGAGGAGGCAGCCGGACCCCTCCCGCACGGGCAGCGCGGCCAGGAAGAAGTCGCGCGCCGGGACCCGGCGCGAGTGCGCGTGCTCGGCGAGCTCCTTCGGCCCGAGCCACACCGGCCGGCCGGTGCGCACCGCCTCGGCGGCGGGGAAGCGGCTGCCGAGGGGATAGCTGTCCCGCACGCCGTACAGGTTCCTGGGCACCCCCACCGATTCGACCAGGCAGAGCGCCTCGTCGTCGGCGCCGGGCGTGTACAGCGCGGCGAACGCGGCCCCGGCGAAGACGAGCGCCTGTTCGAGCACCCTGCGCACGCGTTCGGGGGACTCCTGGTCGGCCGCGATCGTCCGGAGAGCACTTTCCGCGCGCAGCGTCCTCGTGCTGCGTTCCGCAGCGCCGTCACCGACCACGTTCGCCATTACAGCGCGTAAACCAGCCCTGCGCAGCCCCTGCGGCCCGTTCCGGGCAGGGGGACGCGGGGAGGGCGAGGGCCGGGCGTGGCGGACACGGTGCGGAAGGGGCGACGGGTGGCCCGGGGGCCGGAGCCGGGGCCGACGCAGCGGCCGTCGCACACCCGGCCG